>JAZQWK010000319.1:0-2911 GCA_045632325.1 Eubacteriales bacterium | reverse complement strand
ATATCCTTGAAAACAGCAAAAATCAATTATAATCAAACTCTCCCTTGCATTTTTGCCCGGGGTGTGATACAATAATGTCATCAAGAAACATTGGAGGTGATGAATATGACATTCGGAATGCGGAACATCGGATGGAATATCGGTCGCCTTCTTTTACTGTCTTTTTGACGGTGCTGTCTTTTTGACAGTTTATACTGACTGTGTTCCCACACATTGACACTGTGCCATCCGTTGTCGGGCGGCACAGTTTTTTGTCCTGCTTTCCGAATGATGATCGGACGGCAGGATTTTTTATTTCCATAAAGAGAAAGGGTGTTGTGCAATGAAACGCTTGGCATCATTTGTGATGGGTCAGCAGCCATGCGATGACAGCTACACAAAAATGTATGAAGGCGCCATGTTTGATGCGTTCAGCAATGAAACTGTTTATGAAGCGGTTTACTGGTACGAGGAAATCGGATTTCGGATTGAGAGAAGCAAAAAGAACGATCCGACCTGCCCGACGGTAACGGTCATTGTTCCGTACGAAGCACTGAACAGTGCGCTTATTTCAGAGGAGGTTGATATTTTGAAGCGATTAAAGTATTATTTTCTGCATATGCAGCCAAAGGATGAAACATACAAGAGTATATATGAAGGAAAAATGATTGCTGAGCTGTTTACGCAAAGCGGCGAGCCGATGGAGTTTCCCGAAGAACAAGCAGAGGCGATCTATTGGGAGAATCCGGGCAGCATCCGAGAGGGCATTTCCTATGAGTACACGCAGACAAATAAGCTGGCAAAGGACTGTCCGACGGTCAAGGTGCGAATTCCCGCCGATAAACTCGGTGCCATTCCGCTTCCGGAACACGATGAGCGGTGCGTGCATCACGCGTTTTCCGCACAGACGGCAGCGGCGGCGGACTTCTGTCTGCGGGCATTCGGCAAAAAAGTGGCAGAGCTGAATGCGGAGCTTTATAACCGCAGTCGCCCCGATAAAGAAAACGGCGCGTATTATTTCCCCAAGCCCGGCGGTGAGGTGCTCGTTCGGAATGGCGCATATTTTGCGATGTGTACTCCGAAATATTACGAAAACGGAAGTGGAATAACGGTTTATGTCCGAGATGGAGATCAGGAAAAATTCAAACCGATATTATGTTTGTGTCTGACGTTACAGGTACAGCTGCCGCAGAAAAAGCATGAAAAAGCGATGCGTATGCTTTGCCGCGACCTGCCGCGTGCGGTGGAGGAATTTATCCGCGAATTTGATCGGCAGGGATGCTGTGATGCGGTAGAACTTGCGAATACACAGACGGCGATTCGCACGGCGCTTCGTGAAAGTCCGTACTGCGCGTTTATTGCGGACGGCGCGATATTGCCGCGTGACAACCAAAGCGGCGGCGCAATGAAAGATGCGATTCCGTTCCAATCTCCTGAAGGCAGTCGGATCACAATAGCAGGTGTTGCCGGTATGGGCATCCGCCGCGGTGTCACTGTCATCACAGGCGGAGGGTATTCCGGAAAGTCGACAGTGCTTGACGCAATCGCAGAGGGCGTATACAATCACGTTCTCGGAGATGGCAGAGAATTATGCATCACCGATGATACCGCAGTGTCGATTGCGGCGGAGGATGGTCGGTGTGTGAAAAATCTGAATATCTCTCCGTTTATCAAATGGCTTCCGACAGGGAACCCAGCAAACTTTTCGACAGCACACGCGTCGGGTTCTACGTCGCAGGCGGCGAACATCATGGAGGCGGTTGACAGCGGCGCAAGACTTCTTTTGATCGACGAGGATCGAAGTGCGACGAACTTCATGATTCGGGACAAGCTGATGAAAGCGCTGATTCAGCGTGAGCCGATCACGCCGTTTACCGACCGTGTACGGGAATTGGCTGCGCGCGGCGTATCCACGATTCTCGTCATCGGCGGCAGTGGTGAATATCTTGCGGCAGCGGATGCGGTCTATATGATGGATGTTTATGAAATGTATGATGTGACGGAGCAAGCAAAGCGGTTTTCTGCCGAATATGGAATTGTTCATGAACAGCCGGATGCGGCGGATTGGTCAGCAGAGCGTTTGATTTTAAAAGAACATTTTTCTTCGTATCCGCAAAACAGCGGCTCGGAGCGTATGGAAGTGTCGGAAATGGGGTGTCTTGTCATCGGTGATGAAATGATAGATCTTCGAGGCTTGCAGCAGCTGATGACAGACGGTCAGAAGCAAGCGGTTGGATTTTTGCTGCGCTATTTGATGATTCATGAGAAGGAGGACGTGTTTTCTCTTTCCGGTCATCTGGATGCGCTGTTGGCGGGATTGGAGCGTGAAGGACTTGATTCGGTCTATTCGTCCTATTTTACATCGTGTGGTCGGTTTTTTGATCTGCCGCGGAAACAGGATATCATTGCGGTCGTGCACAGAATGAGAAGATTGACGTATCACAGGTAGGATTCCCGGGTGGTTTTGATCGGGCAAATTCTTTGAAATTCAAGAAAAACGAAGGATTTGCCCGAAATAAATCAAAAAAATCGAAAAATATTGCAAAAGGTATTGACAAAAAGAGGAAAGGGTGGTATAATATGAGAGTCGCAAGCGAGGGATCGAAAAAACGGTTCTTCCGAAACGAAAAACTCAAGAAAATTTCAAAAAAGTTTGAAAAACCTCTTGACAAGTCGTTTTGAATGTGATATAATATATAAGCTGTCAACGAAAAAAGACGGCCGATGATCCTTGAAAATTGAACAACAGACGAAAGATTGTACGAATTATTTTAGGGATAAGAAATTATCCTTGGAATCTCGACAATTCCTTTTTTTGAAAGAATAGCTTAAACTATTCACTCTAAACAAGTAAGAGAGCTACATCATAGCTCGGATATTGATTGAATACCCTTCGGGGTTTTTGATACCAACATTCGAGAGTTTGATCCTG
>JAZQWK010000318.1:0-10055 GCA_045632325.1 Eubacteriales bacterium | reverse complement strand
CATTTATGAGGAGTGCCGCCGCTTGGTGGATACACACAACGCAACGTAATCTGACACAATGACCGATAACCGAACGAAAGGTGGTGAGAGAAGTGCCGCAAGACCGCAACGATGATTTTGATATTTCAACCGCTTTCAGCGAGAACCCGTCGATTCTTCCGATGGCTCCCGCATCCGAGGATACGGACGACGGTATCTTTATCAAATGGCCCGGATTTGATTACGACGGCGACAGCGATCCCGCGTCCTTTGATGAGGACGAAGACGAATCGGACGAGCCGTCCCCGCTTCTCTCCGACGAAGAACAGCCGCCAAAGTCCAAGAAGCGTCAAAAGAAGACCAAAAAGAAAGCGTCCAAAAAGAAAACCGCTCCGATCGACGAAGACGAAGATCGGGACGGCGGTGAGGATTACGCCTTCCGCCATGCCGCCGAGGACGATCTCGCTCACACCCGTACCAAGCGCAGACCCAAGAAAGAAGACGAATCGGACAACGAAACGACGCTTTCTTCCATTAAATATTACAAGCATACGGCAAAGCTCAAGGAAATTTTCCTGCGCCGTCTGCTGCCGTGCGTTTTAGTCCTCGTTTTCGTCGTCGGATTCGTGCTGTACTTCTTCCGTCTGCAGCATCTGACCTTTGACGACCTGCGCGGATATCCTGCAGAGGACGTCTTCCGAGCCATCGACGTACGCAAGAACCAGTTTATTTTCACCATCCGCGACGATGAGATCGAACGGCAGCTGCGTGCACGGTTCCCATACATACAAGACGTTGAAGTTGAACTCACCCTACCCGACACGGCGCATCTGATCTTCACCGAGGACAGTGCACGATTCTACACGCATATTTACGACGAATATTTCGTCATTTCCGAATCGATGCGCGTTTTGGCGCGTTACAACAGCGCGGACGAGCTTGACGCAGGTCTGCGGGAGATCACCCTGCCGCCGGTTTCTTACGCCGTCGTAGGACATCCCCTACGCTTCTTTGATGCGTCGTACCTGTCGTTTTTGTCGTCCTTTCTGGATACGATGGAGCAATCCGAAGTTTACCGCGGCGTTGCCTCCATGGACCTTTCCAATCGCTTTGATATCGTTCTGAATTATCAGGATCGATTGAAGATCGAGCTTGGCGACGTCGAAAATCTGGAGACGCGTCTGCTCTTTGTCCACAGCACCATCAATGCACTGGAAAACGACGATCGCGGTACGCTCCATATCATCGACAACAAGCAGGCGATCTTCTCGCCCGAAGCGCGTGAAAACGGTTGACCGTTCTCCGTCGGGTATCACGGAACACATTTATTTTTATGCAGCGTTTAGAAATGCAATTCCCCCTTTTGTTTCCAAATTTCCCGTTTTTTGGCGGAAAATCTGTAAACATTTCGTGAACTTTTCCGCAGCATCTTGAAAAAAGGGCAAAAAAAAGGTATTATATTATATAAGAAATCCGTTTGCAGCGGAATCCGGCGCACAGCTGCGGATTCACATTCACTGCAAATTTATAAAAGCTATTTAAAATCAGAAACAGAAGATCATTCATTACATAAACAGGAGGATTCAGTCATGGCAAATTTCGAATTTGACGCAGGCGAAACCAGCGTAGTCAATATAAAGGTAGTCGGTGTCGGCGGCGGCGGTAACAACGCGGTCAACCGCATGATCGAGAGCAACGTCAAGGGTGTTACGTTCATCGCCATCAATACGGATATTCAGGCACTCGCAAAGTCCAACGCCCCCATCAAGATCAACATCGGTGATAAGGTCACCAAGGGTAAGGGTGCAGGTGCACATCCCGAAGTCGGCGCACATGCAGCAGAAGACAGCCGTGAAGAGATCGTCCGCGCACTCGAAGGTGCTGACATGGTCTTTATCACCACGGGTATGGGCGGCGGTACCGGTACAGGTGCTGCTCCCGTCGTTGCAAAGATCGCACGCGAAATGGGTATTCTGACGGTTGCAATCGTCACTAAGCCCTTCTCCTTTGAAGGCAAGCGCAGAATGGATCAGGCAGAAGCCGGCATCATCCGCCTGCGTGAAAACGTAGACTCCCTGCTGATCATCCCCAACGACCGACTCAAGGAAGCATCCGAAACCAAGCTGACGCTGATGAATGCGTTCTCCATCGCAGACGACGTTCTCCGCCGCGGTGTTCAGTCCATCTCCGAACTGATCAACGTCCCCGGTCTGATCAACCTCGACTTCGCAGACGTTACCAACATCATGGCTGACGCAGGTCTTGCACATATGGGTACCGGTCAGGCTACCGGTAAGGACAAGGCTGAAAAGGCTGCACAGATGGCAATCACCTCTCCGCTTCTGGAAACCTCCATTTCCGGTGCAAAGGGTCTCTTGATCAACGTCACCGGTTCTCCCGATATGGGTCTGGACGAAGCGTCCATCGCATCCCAGCTCATCACCGACCAGGCAGATCCCGAAGCAACCATCATTTGGGGTATTGCGTTCAACGAAGCACTGGAAGATGAGATCCAGGTCACCGTCATTGCAACCGGTCTTGATGCCGATAAGAAGCTCAAGAAGCTGACCCCTGAGGAAATCGCAGAAGAAGAAGCACGCATTGCTGCTGAACAGAAGGCAAAGGAAGAAGCAGAACGTGCTGAAGCAGAAGCGAAGGCAAAGGCTGAAGCAGAAGCAAAGGCGAAGGCTGAAGAAGCAGAGCGCAACGCTCCCGTAGATCCCGTCACCGACGGCGTCATCTCCGACTCCGACTTTGACGACATCATGAAGATCCTCAAGCGTTCCCGCCGTTCTTAATTTTCAAAAAAATCAGCGTATCCGTCATCCCCGACGGATACGCTTTTTTGTTTTCATTGTTCACGGAAAAAATACATACGCATCAGGCTTCCGTTTTCTCCCATCTGCACTTGTCTTCCAGATGCTCGACAATATCGCGCAAAACCTGCTCACGATTTTCAGACGTATCATATGTCAGAATTTGATATTCCGAGAACTTCTTTTGGAAGAACTTGTTCTTTTCCACAAAACGGGCACAATAGTCTTTGAGGGCATCATCTGATAAATAATAGGTCCAATCATCCTCCGTATCATGCTGTCTGACCGCGTCAAACAAATCCTCTTTTGAGATATGATTATAGGTCAGACCGATCAACAGATATTTGCTTCTGTCGATTTGCGGAATCAGCCGTTCAAAATCAACGTCGGTACCTTCGATGACCGTTTTGCAGCCGTCATAAAACTTGGTTCCTTCCGATAATTCTTTCAGATACACCGTCAGAAAATGCGACATTTGCTCCGCGATTTTTTCGTGATCGCCGTCCCATGCAATGTTCAGATCCGGGAAAGCTGCCAATGACGTTACAATGTCATCGATGCTGACGATGCTGTATCCAAATTTTCTGTGAATCATTTTTGACAGTGTGGTTTTCCCTGCTCTGCCGGAACCCATAATAAAAATATTCTTAAACATCGTTTCACCCAAAGCTTATTTTCAATCACAAAGCGGATAACGCAGAATTACTTCTTTTTCTCGGTATACTCCATTTTCTTTTCGTTTGCCAGATGCAGACGGGTCTCATCCCAATCCCTGTGCACCTGAACGGTAAAGATCAGATGGAACAGACCGTAGGTCAGAGCCAAAATCACGGAGGCAGGCGGAATCAGCAAAAGAAGTGCAGGCTTTTCCAGAATGATGACCAATGCGGGAGGCGTGATAATATGAAGCATGATCATCGCCGCAATGATAACGATCGCCGCAATGACAAGACACAGAATCGCGATGCAGTCGGAGAAAAATTCGGGAGACTTCAGAAATGCAATCGCATCCTTCTTCATGTCGTACGTGCCGTCGGGAACGTCGCGGCGGAACTGACGCATTTTCTCACCGTCACGGTCGAGATGAATCTTTTCGGGCAGTGCGTAGAAGAAGCCGATGGCAAGAAACACGACGATGGCGGACAGAATGACGTTGCCATCCCAGAGCACGAAAAACAGCGTCTGGAACATCGGCAGACCGACGATGATGATAATCAGCAGTGCAAGCGTGTACATGAGATGGGACTTGACGTTGTCCATAATGCGATGGGGTAAAATCATAACTGTAAAAACCTTTCTTATGCTTTCAAACGAATTGCTTTATAAATAGCCGCGGATGAGTGTACAAAGCCGTTCCAGCGTAACCGTGCCCGAATGGTCGAGCGGTGCGTTTTCATATTGGATCCGCTCAAAATCTGCGGTCAGACGGTCGATATCCTCGATCAGACCGCGATCTGCAACCTTGCGGGCAATCTCACGCGGGGTATCGGACAGCCCGACGCCGCAGCGTTGATGGCGAAGCTGCGCTGCCGCAACGGCATAGGCGTAACGGATTTTGTCGTCGTTGTCGGGAATGGCGTCGAGCAGACGCTTGAAATCCGTATACGTTTTGATGTGTTCAGCAGGACGAACCATGCTTCCGCCCGTATTCGTCTGCTCAACGGTATCAACGAAGTTGAGGTATTCCTGTCGTGCGCGGAGCTTGCGGCGCTCGCTGTGCGGCAGGAAGAAGAAATCGAGAACTTCTTTTAAGTATGCGATCCACGCGTGGATCTTGTCTTTCAGGCCGGGCGTAAACAAAATAACCAACAGTACGACGCTGATGACACACAGCGCACCGAACACGAAAATCCAATAATCGGCTTCTCCGCGCGGCAGCTTCAATACCTCACCCGCCAGATCCTGTTCGTAAATTTCCCGTATCTCGCGCTCATCGGCGTTGTTGTTCTTGGCAATACCCGCAAGACAGAACTTCAGAAATGCGTACCACAGAGAAACGACCGACGTGATGAACGACATCGTGACGATCGAAAAGCCGGCGATACAGGCAAGTGCGATCCCGACGATCCGTGCGGAATACCGCTTTGCCTCGTCGTTGATGCCGCGAGCGATCTTGCCGCCGTACGGACGCGTGATAAACGCCTGATTGAGCAGAAGCACAAACAGCGCAATCGTCGTACAGAGCGCAAACAGATTGATGAATCCGAACAGCGTATGCTGACCGCCGCCCGTGACGATGAAATTGATGAACAGGAGAATCCCGATCGTACCGATGCGGCGCATGGAGATCAGCGTGTTGTACGGGATAAACCACAAATATCCGCCAAGCTCCACCATGACCGCACAGAACAGTGCGATGGAATACGGAACGATCGAGTATTCATCGTAGTAATTGCCGAAATAATAGAGCAAGGTCCAACCGAGCCGCATCGTCAGAAAGAAGACGACGATCGTACCGAGATGAACGACGATCGCCTGCTCAAAGCGGTAACGGCGCGTGGTGTCCTCATAGGTATAGACCATTTCCTTGCGGTGCAGACGGAAGATGCGCGCACCGAGTATCTGCAAACCGTAACCCGCCAGCGCACAGCCGATGAACAGCAGCAGCATCATCCATTGCAGATACCACTGCCCAAAGTACGGCATGGTAAATTTGGCGCAGAACGGAAGTGCAACAAGGATATAGACAGCGACAGCGCCCATCTGATAGAAGCGCGAATAGTCGGTATTGGAATTGCGCACTTGATGCTCCGCGTTCGGGGATTTGGCTTTTTTGAACATACACATCCCCCTTATCTTGTATAGTCGCGATCTTCCAGAGATCCGACCGAGAAGTAAATTTCGACGTCTTCGGGAAGTACGAGCGCATTGCGGTTCGCCGACGTAATGTAGTAAATGACGCGGATCCCCATCTGCTCCATCGCGCGGTGGAAATGAAGCATACGCTCGGAGATATACGACGAGACGACGATCAGATTGGCAGAGCCCGTATGATCGGCTGCCTCGGTGTACAGCGCGGGATTGGCGATGATGTGGTCGAGCAGCTGCTCCTCGGGGACGGAAATCTCCATCGGAATACCGGCAAGCAGCCGCAGCGCATCGAGCGTTTCCAGCCGTCCCGTATAGCTGCGCGAAATTGCAATCTTCCGACCGACGGGGTCACCGAGATCAATGCAGTTGACCGCCTGCTCGTCGTCGATCTTGATCGACTTATAGGGCGTGTTCAGAATCACGCGCGTCGGAACGTTATCGTCAGAGGCACGGTCAAGCAGGGTCGCCGCAACGCTGATGCATCGTTCAATTTCATAAGGGGCACTCGGCACCTCGGGATGCTTTTCAATATCGCGTGATTGCATATTGATGACGATGTTAAACACAAAGCGGCGGAAATGCTCCTCGACGTTGACCATCAGACGTCCGTGGCTCGCGGTCGATTTCCAGTTGATCTGCCGCATGGCATCACCCGGGCGGTACTCTCGCGTTCCCGCACGGATCAAGGGATCGGTCAGAAGGCTGTGATTGGTCACGATGTCACCCGTCAGACCGTCGGCAGCAACGAAATTGGCGTCGAGGTCGATGGACTTCGGCAGAACGGTCAACTTCGTTTCAACGTATCCCGGCAGAGCAGAGGCGGAAAACGACGAGGAGTTCATACCAAACAGGTCGTTGGTGACGAGCACCGCATCGCCGACCGTATAGACGCCGCGCTTTTTGCAGGTCACGCGCCAGCGGCGGCTGATCTTTTGATGCGATTGCAGAACGTAGATCGACTGCACCTGTGCCTCGTGCGATTCCTTCAAGGTATCGGATCCCGCAACAGGGTCTAAAAAGTGAAAATAGAGTCCCTGCGGCAGATCGGAGTTGACTTTCAGAAACGGCAGCGGCAGCAGCTTGTCGTTGACCAGTTCATCATAGTAGAAGATGTCCTCGTCCTCGAAGACCTCCTCTGCGCCGAGCCGCACGGTATACGACAACCCCACCCGTGTTTTCTTTGCATACAGCCGCATTTGTACCAGATACACCAGTACTGCGGCCAGCAGAATGGCTAAATAAATCATAGCATCGGTTATTCGATCGGAGCGGCAACGGTCGACAGCAGATAGTCGATGATCGTTTCGGTCGATTGCGCCAAACGCACGGAGTTCTGGGATTTGGAGATGACGCGGTGAGACAGTACGGGAACCGCCATTGCCTTGACGTCATCGGGAAGCACGTAGTCACGACCGTCGAGCGCCGCGTGTGCCTGTGCAGCATGGGCAAGCGCCAGTGAACCGCGCGGAGAAACACCGATGCGCAGACGCTCGGAATGTCGGGTTGCATCCGCGATACGAACGATGTAATCCTTGACCGCATCGGACAGATGAATCTTGCGGACAGCCGTCTGTGCGGCGATCAGATCCTGTGCGGAGCAAACAGGTGTCAGTGAGGAAAGCGGCGTTTCTTCGATATGGCGGTCGAGAATCGCCATTTCTTCCTTTGCCGACGGATAGCCAAGCGACATACGGATGAAGAATCGGTCAACCTGCGCTTCGGGCAGCGGGAACGTACCCTGCGACTCGATCGGGTTTTGCGTAGCAATGATGAAGAAGGGCTTGGGCAGAGTGAACGTCTCTCCGTCGATCGTCGTCTGTCCTTCTTCCATACATTCCAGCAGTGCCGATTGTGTGCGCGGCGTGGTGCGGTTGATCTCGTCTGCAATGATGACGTTTGCAAACAGCGGGCCGCGGCGGAAGATGAACTCGTTTTCCTTCTGATTATAATAGTGAATACCCGTGATGTCGGACGGAAGCAGATCGGGCGTGAACTGAATACGACGGAACGCATCCTCATCGGAGGAAATACTGCGGGCAAGCGCTTTGGCAAGGGACGTTTTGCCCGTACCGGGGATATCGTCGAGCAGAACGTGACCCGAACAGAGCAGTGCGCAGAGAATCAGATCGATCTTGTCTTTTTTGCCGTAGATGACGCGGGAGATATTCTGATTGATTGCGGCAGCAAGGGATTGAATGGCTTGTGCATGCATACGGATTTCACTCACTTTCATTTTCTTTTGATTTCGATTTGTTTTTTTGTTATGATATTTCGCGGTCATGCGACCGTTTGCTTGTCTATATTATAACACAAGAAACAACGGATGTCAATTCGTTCCGTCGTATTCCGAGAGATATCCTTTGTTTTCGGCGGATTTCACAAAAGCAGTGCTTCCCTTTTGTTGATTCCGCCGATGGCATAAAAATACCTTCAAAATCGTATTCTATTGATATATTATATCATAGATTTTCTGATTTGTCTTGTATTTTTCTTAATTTTATCAAAAAGATTGGAAAATACGGAAAGGATTGCTATTTGCCTTGACAAGATTTCAACGCTTCCTCTATAACGCGATGCTGCTGACGCTGACCAACCTCGGTATGCGCGGAATCGGTGTGCTGTTCAACCGCTTTCTGACGATCCGTATCGGCACGACGGGACTCGGTCAGTTTTCTTTGATGATGTCTGTATACGGCTTTGCCGTGACATTCGCATCCGCAGGGATCCATCTTGCCGTCACGCGCGTCGTTTCGGAATCGTGCGGATGCGAGAACACCTCCGCGGTACGCCGCGCCGTGCGTACAGGATTTCTGTGCAGTATGACCTTTGGATTGTCCTCTGCCGTCATTCTGCTGCTATCGGCGCCTTTCATCGGAGATCGTTGGCTTGGTTTTGCAGAAGCAGTTCCCGCACTGCGCCTGCTTGCGCTGACCTTGCCGCTTTTGTCCATGTCCACCACGATCGGCGGCTACTTCGTCGGCGTGCGGCAGGCATACAAAAGCGCGGTCATCGGGGTTCTGTGTCAGGGTGTGCGGATCGGATGCGTCGCGTTTCTGCTGCGGTCGTGGGGTGCGCACAGTGCCGTTTGGCCGTGTTATGCACTTGTCATCGGTACGCTTGCGTCGGAGATCGTCGGCTTTTTATCGTCCCTCCTGCTCTTTATTCCCGATTATCGACGGCGCTGTGTCAAATGCCGTCTGATCACACAAAAGCCGACGCGTGACGTTCCGCGGTACGTTCTGCACATTGCACTGCCCATCCTCCTGACCTCCTGCATCCGCTCCGGACTGATCACATTAGAGCATCTGCTCATCCCGATGGGACTTCAAAAATCGGGAGAAGCCGCAGATGCCGCAATGGCCGCCTACGGAAGCGTTCACGGCGTCGTTCTGCCGATCCTGCTCTTCCCTGCCGCTTTGCTGTCGTCGTTTTCAGGACTTCTGATTCCCGAGGTATCGGAGTTTCGTGCACTTGGCAGGCATGAAACCGTATGCCGCACGGCATCGCGCGTTCTGCGCATCACGCTGTGCTTTGCCATCTTCGTCAGCGGCAGTATCATCTGCTATTCCGATCTGCTCGGCAATCTGTTCGGTGACGGAGCCGCAAGCGGTCGGTATCTGCGTATGCTCGCCGCGCTGATTCCCGTGATGTACCTTGATACGATGGTCGATACGTTTTTGAAAAGTCTCGATGCGCAGCTCGATTCCATGCGTTATAATTTGATGGACGCGGCGTTCAGTGTGGTCATGGCGTATCTTCTGCTCCCCGGTCTCGGCATTGCCGGTTATATCCTGCTTCTGTACGCATCGGAGCTGTTCAATCTCGCGCTGAGCCTTGGCAAGCTGATTTCTCTGATCAATCTGCGGATCCCACTCGTCGGCTGGGTTGGAAAACCGATTCTGTCGGTCATCGGTGCGATGGGTGTGACGCTGCTGTTCTTCCGTGTGACGGGCATCACCTATCGGTTTTCGCTGACAACGCTGACCGTGCATCTGCTCGTCTGCCTTATCTTCTACGGGTTCTTTCTGTATCTGCTCGGTGCTGTCAGAACGCGGGATATTGACACCGTCCGACGGTTATTCTTCCCTGCAGCAAAACTCTCCCTTGCAAAAACGCGCAAACCGTGGTATAATAAGGAAAACTGTAAATATAAAGGATGCAAACATCATGATAAAGGGAATCAAGCACCATCTCGACGAACTCCGCGCCATTTGTGAGGAACAGCTTGCAGCAAAATCCAGCCACAGCTGGAAAGAGCCGGGCAACAAATTCGGTCACGGAATCCGCACCGCAAAGCTGGCAGAACGCCTGCGCACGGCAATCTGCCCCGATGATCCCACGGTCAACCCAGACGTTCTGACCGTCGCCGCATGGTTTCACGATCTTTGCAACGGTCAGCCCGACCATGAAGTGCTCGGTGCCGATGCCCTTCCCGCGCTGATCGGACAT
>JAZQWK010000317.1:0-1583 GCA_045632325.1 Eubacteriales bacterium | reverse complement strand
TTTTGCATAGCCGATAAAGCTATAGCCGCGAGCCTGTCCTGTATACCACATATGCCAGGTGTCTCCGATACGCACGACACAGTTGCGGTTGTTGTTATCCTCCCAGCCGGTGTTCGGATCGCAATGCAGTGTGATCTGAGGGTCACTCCAATGACTACCATCATCAGAAAACGCGACAGCCAGCGCTTTCTTCGAACGCCAGGAGAAGTCCATGCGGAATCTGCCGTCCTCTTTCTGTACCAGAACATCAAAAAGAGTACCGGTGCTCTTACTGCCATAGATAGGATTATTGGGTGATTTTTGGAACGTGTTCATATTTGCCTCCTTGCATTCTTTACAAAATGTCATCAATGTAATATAATGCCAACATGGTCGTTTTTAGTTATAATACACAAATAAAGGGTTTACAATGATAAAATGTATCCATTTCTTTACGTTTTGTAATCTTGGAGGGATAAATTTGCCGACTTGTATGATAAATGATCGAATTCCGGTTGCGGAAACAGAAAACTCTATATATACTCTGCGGCACATCTATATTGCATCGGATGAACATGAGAAGCTGTTTTTTACGCCGCACTATGCAGGGCACTATGTTACCAAAAAAAGCTATGCGATTAGACAACGGGTCTGCGGCGATACACTGCTTCTGATGACGCTGTCGGGTCGCGGGGAACTGCTTTATCGCGAAAAAACCTACCTTCTGACGGCAGGAACGGTTGCTATATTGGATGCCGAAACGCCGCACAGTTACTATTCTTTGGAGGAGGGCTGGGCGTTCAAATATATCCATTGGGGCGGTGCAATGCGCGAGCAGTACACCTCACATCTGCAAAAGAAAAGTGGACCTATGATGATACCTACATCCCCGACGTTCTTAAATGTGATTGAGCATACCGATCGGATTCTTGCTATGATGGAGCAGCCACAACTCGGTGTAGGTGCGCTTTTGTCAGGTGAGATCTATGCCATTTTGGTCGCACTGCTTGGTGACGAGGATTGCTGTGATACTGTTTCGGAATTGTCACGGCAGTTGATAGGAAACAGTATTACCTACATCAAGACGCATTATCGTGAACCGCTCAATGTAGATCAGTTGGCACAACAGTGCTTTTTATCCCGACCTTATTTTTCAAAGTTGTTCCGCCGTGTTACGGGAATAGCACCGCATGAATATCTTTTACTGTGCCGTCTGACCCACGCGAAGCAGATGCTTACGGAATCTTCCCTCAGTGTTGCTCAAATCGGTGCCGCAGTCGGATTTTCTGATGCGTCGTCCTTTACCAGAGTGTTTGAACGGTATTACGGCGCTGCTCCATCCAAGTATCGGAAGAACCGCAGTTGATGCGTTTCAAAAATAGAAAAATTATTTTATGTCACGTCGAGCTTGCACTGTTCAAAATATTTCGCAGACTCCGGCGACAGTTTTTGCCTATACTTCGTGACTTTGCCTTAAAAATATCCTATAGCGTATAAATCTCCTCAAAATACAGATAATAACACCACAATTTGTAAATCAAGGAGAAATTTATATATGAAAGCAACGGGAATAGTTCGTAGAATAGACGATCTGGGGCGCATCG
>JAZQWK010000316.1:0-2189 GCA_045632325.1 Eubacteriales bacterium | reverse complement strand
ATTGCGCATCACCGTCACTCCTCTCAATGCACCGCGCGGCGGATATATTCCAAAATTCCATTCGCAATTGCCTCTGCTGCCGCCTGACGCCAGCTCTCGTCCAGCATCTGCTTCGCATCCGTTTTGTTGGTCACAAATCCGACCTCACATAGCACCGACGGTACATCAATGTTTTTGATGACGTAAAACGCGTTGTCGTCGGTCATTGTTTTGACCATCGGAACCGGTGCGTCGTCGCCCATTTTCAAGCCGAACTGATTGGCAATGTTCGTCGCCAGCGCCTCGGCTCCCGCATCGCGAGCACCTACCGTATCACCACTGTCATAATAATACGTACGCATACCGGAGATTTCGGGCTTGTCGGGGATGCTGTCACAGTGCAGGGACACAAACAGGTCAATGTCCTGTCCGTTGGCAAGCACCGCACGATCCTCGGGGGTTAAAAGCACCAGATTGTTGAGCGGCGGTTCTCCTCCGTCGGCTGCACTGATACGACCGTCAACGGCGTTATCGTCGTGCGTCATCAATATTGCAATTTCCTTGTGTTCCGACAGAAGCTCTCTGACACGCAGTGCAATGTCGAGATTGATCGTCGCCTCGTTGACGTCACCGAGCAAGGCAGAGGACGTTCCGATATCGTCAAAGCCGTGACCCGGATCGATCATGACCGACCAGGTACGGGTATAGGATAACGGCTTATACGGCGTTCCCGTTACCGCAACGACCTCGACCTCATTCGGCGCATCGGGACTTGATGCCGATACCGTCTCCTGCGGTGCCGCGGTTTCCGTCGGGGAAACATCCCGTTCCGTATCCGCCGCCCCGTCGGTCTGTTCCGTAACGGGCGGCAAATCGTTCCCCGTCTGCACGGAATCTGCTCGGTCAAGCAGCCACGATACGAAGAACACCGATCCAAATACCGTCAGAAAAATCAGCACCAAAATGATACACAGATTCCGCATCCGTGCCGTCCGCTGTCTGCGTGTTTCACCGAGGAATACCCCGCTTTGATATTTTTTCGCCATTTGCGCATCTCCCTTGTTTTGATGGATTCAGTATATCACAAATTTATGTCAGATGCATGAACGCAAAAAAGAAAACCGCCGAAAATGACGGTTTTCTCAAAATATGATTTACTTTTCGAGGCGGTATTCGATCGTGAACGCTTCCTCTGCCGCAGGCTGGATGCGATACAGGATCGCGTCACCCTTTTCGAGCGTGACGTTGATCTGCTTGGTTTCGTCCCAGATGACGTTCTGCTGACCGGTAACGCGGCTGACCTCGTAAACGCGGCTGTTGTCCTTGAGATCAAGCGTGATCGCCGCATCGGTTTCGTAGTCGCGGTTGAGCACCATCAGATACTGATTGCCGTACGCGTCCTCAAATTCACCGACGGAAACGCGCGTCGGAAGCGTACCGACGAGGTGACGGCTGTCTGCCATCGTTTCTGCAAGACCCTTCATGTGTTCACATCCCGGCAGAAGATCGTCGGAGTGAATGACGTTGACGTTTTCCAGTGCCATCAGCGTGCTGCCGAGCATCTTGAATTCACGGTGGATCTTCTTCTGTTCGTCAAAGAAGATGTCGGGCTTACCGTCCGTGGTAACGGTGGAACCGATTGCAGTAAACTGCTGCAGACCCTTGGCGCCGTACAGAGCCGCAGAATACATATTCATGCGAACCATCGGGAACGTAAATCTCTTATACTTCTGATAGTTCATGCCGTGGTAATAGAACCAGATCGGCATCTGATACTTTCTGCCGAGCACACGCATGAGTCCGACGTCGAGCCACATATAAGAGTCGTCAAGCTGCTTTTCGTCGGTATACCAGCGAAGACCGATCGGATAGTAGTCCAGCGACAGCATCGGCGGATCAATGATCGAGCAGTATCTGTCCAGATAGCCTGCGAACCCGCCGTTATCCCATTCCATCTTGCCGTTATAGCTGGGAATGGCAACGGTAAACGGACAGCGCGAGGGATCTTCCCGCTGGAACATATCCACCTGACGGCGTGCTTCATAAAGCTGATCGTCCAAAAACGGCTCGTCCCAAACGTAATACCCGATCGTATGCTTATACGGTCTGACATGGTCAACGACCGCCTTGACGTCTGCCGCGGTCAGCGGTTCGCGGTCCATTTTATGCAGCTGCATACCGCCGTACAGAGAGAAGTCCTGATAAACAAG
>JAZQWK010000315.1:0-4403 GCA_045632325.1 Eubacteriales bacterium | reverse complement strand
TACCGGAAACGTCGGTCCAGTTTTCGTACAGATCCGCATCCGCCGCACGAGCGACGATGGAACCGGTGATGTCGGAGCCGCCGCGGGAGAACGTACGGATGGTGTCGTTGGGCATCGCACCGTAGAAGCCGGGGATGACCGCGTTGTGTACCGTGCGGAGCTTTGCGGACAGAATGGTATTGGTCAGCTTGGCGTTGAAGGAGCCGTCTTCGTTGAAGAAGATGACACCGGCAGCATCAATGAACGGGAAGCCGAGATATTCTGCAAGAATTTTACCGTTCAGATATTCGCCGCGGGATGCCGCATAGTCGCGTCCTGCGTGGAACAGGAATGCGTTCTTGATCTGTTCGAATTCCGCATCAAGCGAAAAGTCGAGACCGAGGTCGCGGATGATGTCGTTGTAGCGGTCGACGATCTTTTCAAATTCCGCGTCGATGTTCTCGCCCTTGGATGCGTGATCGTAGCACTGGTACAGAAGATCGGTGACTTTATCGTCGCCGGAAAAACGCTTGCCGGGCGCGGAGGGAACCACGTAGCGGCGTGCGGGATCGGCTTTGATGATCGCGGCAACCTTTTCAAACTGCTTTGCGTCCGCAAGCGAGCTGCCGCCGAATTTTACTACCTTGATGTCCATAATCGTGTGAACTCCTTGTTTATATCAATGGGTGAAAAATCAAAAATATATTTCTATTATACAAAAAAAATCGCAATCTGTCAAGGGGTATTTTGAAAAATAAATCCGAAAAATGAAAAAATATTCGTATCGCCGTGGAAAAATATTCGTTTTGCGCGAATCTGTCCAAGCCTATTGCAATCGGGACGCAAATGTGATAAAATAAAGTATCAATTATGCCCCAAAGGAAAGGAAAATACCATGAAAACATTCCCGAAAATTCTGTCGCTTTTGCTTCTGTGCATACTGATGCTCGGCACGGTCTGCACTGCGTCCGATACACCCGAGGTTCTGACCTATACTTATACCGAAGATGCGCCCGAGGTCGATACGGAAAACATCTTTCTCTCCGTATACGAGGACGTGTGCGATATTCGTATTGAAGGCGTGCGCGCTTCGTTTCATTTCTTTTACGAGAATATTTTCCGATCCACCGAGAAATGGCGCAGTTTTTCTTCCGCTGTCGGCGTTCTGCCGCTGACGGAAGCGGGAGCCGCTGTTTCTGCGGAAATTGCGGGTGCACTGACGGGGGAAACTGCCTATTTTGTCGATTTCCGTGACGGAGATTTCTATCCGGGTACGGCATCGGTGACGGTCAGCTGTGACGGCGTTCTTGACCCGTCGGCGGTTTATGCGCTGTACGAATACGTCCCCGGTTTGATTGCATCGGAGGAAACTGCAGGCAAAGCCGCATCGGTACGTCCGATCGCACGCGGACTTTCGCTCGGTGCGGACGGTGCGCTGGCTTTGACGCTGACCGAAGCGCACGATTATCTGCTGGTGGTACAGTCCGAAACGGATGCCGATGCATTGACAGGATATGTTTATACGCCCGAGTATGACGCGGGCGGCGGGTTCTTTGCAGGAGCGAATATCGGTTGGATCGTCTTTTTCGTCATTGTCGGACTCGGTCTTGTCGGTCTGGTTATTTATCTTGTAACGGTGAAGGTCATTATGAAGAAGCGGCAGAAAAAAGTATCTGTTGTAAAGAAAAAGTAATAGGATGAACACAGAGGAAATCCGTCTTTGCCGTATTTATAACCAGTATCTGACAAAGAAAACCGATACGCAGACCGCAATCCGCGACCTGTGCGGCTTTCAAGCGCAGTTTCTCTCAAATGCTTTGCACTCCTTGCGTCTGCGCTGTTCCGATTATCAGGAAAACGAAATATTCGCAGGGCTGTGCAAAAACTGGACAATCCGCGGTACGGTACATATCTTTTCTGAAGATGACCTCGGGTTGTTTGTTCGAGCGGGGAATGGCAGCTTATATCGATCTTTGGACTTTCGTGGTTATACCTTTTGGAATCAGCGCGATGTTTGGTCGCTGACACCCGACCGCCAGCGGTATTTTTCGGAGGTAATACTCGACGCACTGCAGGACGGTGCTATGACGCGGGAAGCGCTTAAAGACCGCTGCCGTGCGCACGGCATGGATGAAGGCGAAGAGAGCAGTATGTTCGATCAATGGGGCGGCGGTATCCGTGAGCTGTGTGAGCGCGGCTTTATGCATTACACTGTCACAGAGGAAAAAACCTTCTGTCTTACACCGTGCTACACCCCGATGGATGATGATGCGGCACAGCTGGAGCTGGCAAGACGCTATTTTACGCATTACGGTCCCGCGACGATACGCGACTGTCAGTATTTCTTTCATAGCACGGCAAAGCAGGTAAAGCATTGGCTTGCACAGCTGCCGGTGAAGGATGCGGTCTGTGACGGGAAAACGTATTATTGGATCGGTGACGGTCAGAGTACGGGCGGGGAACTGCCGAAGTGTATCTTCCTTGCGGGATTTGATGCACTGATGCTCGGATACGAGAAAAAGGAAAGCCTGTTTTTGCCGCTGGCGTATCTGCGCGGGATTTTCAATCTTGCGGGGATCGTCATGCCTGCCGTTCTTGTTGACGGACGCGTGGTCGGCAGATGGAAATACAAAAACCGCAAATGTTCCGCGGCTCTGTTTGAGGATACATCCGACATTCGGAAAACGGTATCGGAGTCTGCACAGCAGATGTGGAATGATATCAGAAAAATTGAATTTGTTACAGAATGATGAGGGCAAATATATGAACCACCCCGACAGAAAACTGGCAAAACGCTATGATATGCCCGGACGTGCAGCGGCGTTTACCGATATCGTCTACTCCGGTGAACAGGGATCGTGGGATAAGATCTACGCCGATCAAAAGTCACGCCTTCCGGCACCGCCTGCATACAACGTCTATTTCGGTGAACTGCACGGACACTCGAACCTCTCCGACGGCGGTCCCGATATCGATACGTATTACAAGAATCTTCGTGAGTGTGCAGGACTCGATTTCGGTGCACTTTCCGATCACGATCACGGCGGCGTCGGCAAGCCCGAGCTGTGGAATGCGGGGAAATGGGAGCTGACACAGAAAAAGGTCCGCGAATACTACGAGCCCGGTAAATTCACGACGTTTCTTGCCTATGAGCGTGATTCGTATCCGTGGTATAACAACCTTGTTGTATACTATCGCGGAGACGAGGGCGAAATGCTGCGCGGTGTGCGCGACGGCGAGATGACGAGAGAAGAACTGCATCGCTGGCTTGCGCGCGAAGACCTCCTTTTGGTACCGCACGACACGAACGTGCTGTCGTCGGGTGCGGATTTCCTTGCGATGGACGTTTGCGATATGGTGCCGATCATTCAGATCTGGGGTCGCGCCAGCAGCTGCGTCGAGTACATGGGCAATCCGTATATGCTCGGTGACGACTGCGAGGGTGGACACTGGCAGGATGCACTGGCGCGCGGCGCAAGAATGGGATGCATTGCCTGCTCCGACGATCACGGCGGCATGGGCGGCTTGATGACAGGAGAATTTCCCGCAGGCTGTCCGGGTATCACGGGTGTGTGGGCAGAGGAGAACACGCGCGAGGCGATCTTCGATGCGTTGAAGGCGCGCCGCTGCTGGGGCTTTATGGGGCCCGAGCGTATTACCGTGGATTTCCGCATCGACGGTCATTATATGGGTGAGGAGATCACGGTGACGGACGATCCGTCGATTTACTACCGCATCGAATCCGAAACACCCGTGGCGACGGTCACCGTTGTCAAAAACTGCCGCGATTATCTGATTCTGAAAAACAAGCGTGAGCAGCTGTTTTATGATTATAAACAGGAAACGGACGCTGACTGTTATTATCTGCGCGTGATGCTGCGCGACGGCAGAATGGCTTGGACATCACCGATTTGGGTTAGACATAAATGAGACACTACTGCAAATTCCCCATCATGATCAAAAAAGAACGTTGATTAACACGAAAGGAAGATCGAAAAATGATGAAACAAATCGCAGTACAAACAATCGCATCTGCACTTTTACTGTCGCTTTTGAGTGCCTGCGGAGGCACCGCTGCGACGGGGGCGGAGACAACGGCAGACGCGGCGCCCGAGACGACCGCACCCGTCACGGAAGCAGGTCCCGCGTTTCCCGAGGTTTCCTTTGGCGGCGAAGCAATGCATTTTCTGACGGAGGAAAATAACCAGTACAGCAGTATCGAAATTTATTCTGCAGGTGCAGACGGCTCTCTGATCAACGATACGGTGTACAACCGAAACATGGTGATCGAAGAACGGTTTGACGTGCGCATCACGGAGGAACGTCTGTCGGGTGCGCATCAGACGGCGTATAATGCCGTGATGTCGGGCGAAGATACCTACGACGTGGTTATGCCGTATCTGAACAACTCCGTTTCCAACGCC
>JAZQWK010000314.1:0-3724 GCA_045632325.1 Eubacteriales bacterium | reverse complement strand
CCTCGATTAACACCACCCCTCATGTCCGCGTCATATTCCCAAGGCATATTGTAATAATTACCACGCAATGAATCACTATATCTTGATAGCAAATTATAGGTCGCGGAAGGAACAAAAACAACGCCAATATATTTTTTTGTTCCAAACTCTTTTTCTTGAAGAATATGACCATGTTCATGATTGAGTGTATTTATATGATCCTGATTGAATGGGTCTTCCTCGTTAGGATCCAAATCGTGATTCAACCAAATCACATCAAACAGAGCCCAGGATGTTAAATGCTCACTGGAATGCCGGATTACCAAAGTTCCATTGTAAGATGAGAAATAATTAGATGCGTATACCTTTTCAGGATCGGTATTATCCTCGTCGTAATTCCAAGCGTCGATCACCAAGCCAACTACAACCTTTCCCACCTCAACCAGTGCTTGAGAGAATTTTTCTTCAAAGGTTTCTCCTCCACACGAATCGCAATCATGCCAAAAGTCCCACCGATGAATACATTTTCCGCATGGATCTTTATACATCATAGGATTATTGGAACAATACGCGAACATATTGAACCCTATGATGTCTCCATTACCATTTACATACCCATCCGCATTAATGAACCTTCCCCAAACAGGGTTATAGTATCTCGTCTGCAGATAGTACCACTTGGTCTCGGTATCATAGTAGTACCCACGGTATCTGAAGGGATTCCGCATTGCCGCCGATGCCGCAGAATATCCTGCCGGATAGCTCTCGGTACAGTTGCCCCACGCGTCGTAGGCGTAGCTTACAACCTTCGTTCCGCTTGCATTGTAGACCGCGACGATATCGCCTTGGAGATTCTTGTCGAAGAAAAAGCAATCGTATACACCCTGCGCGTAGCTCGGCGTGCGGTACATCATCCCGATCGGGGAAGCAGTTGTTCCGTAGATATATATAATCGTATATACTTCGTTCCAAGAGTCTTCCCAATCGTTATCATAGCGGGTTTCGGAAATGATGCACGAACCGCTTACAACATAGTCAATACGGTACCAATCCATACCGTAGTCGTTGTAATAGGTCTTGCTCATGCGGATGCCGTCGGCATTATACTCAAAGGAAAGCTCGAAGCTTCCTTCGTTATACTTCTCGTAGAAATCAATCTCGGCAAGTGTTCTGCCGTCCTCCCATGTCAGTTCATATGCATCATACTCATCATTGTCATAGTTGAACTGCATCTCTGTAGGATTTCCAATGGCATCATATGCAATTTCGCAGTCTCCGACCTTCGTCAGCAAATCCTTCCACGCGCTGTTGCCGTAGGTATAATTCTGCGTGCTCTGCACCGCGCCAAGCGCACCGGTCGTGAAGGCGTAAGTCTTCTTCGACTTAATGTTTCCGGCGTTGTCATACGTCCAGACGTAGGTCTTGTTCAGCGATCTGTTATCTTCCCGGATCAGCTGCCCGAGGTCGTCGTAGTAATACTTGCGCTGGACGGATCCTTCGCTGTCACAGATCTCCGTGATGTTACCGTTTTCGTCGTAGGTAAACCCGTATGTGGTTACGTCCTGCGTCGCCGTTCCCGACACCGCAATGCCGGAGGTGTATTCCGAAACCTGCGCGGATTGGCAAACCAATCCATATTCGGCATCGTAATACGTGTTGTAGCTGAAGCCCTCCTCGCGGTAGAACGCATTCGCGCTGTTCACGAGGAAGAAGCTCACGCGGCTCGCCGTTCTGCCGAGGTTGTCATACGTCGGCACGATATTTCCGGTCACGCGGCGGTCGGTGGTTTCAAAGCGCATCGACTGCAGTTTATCATCATCGTGATACTGATAATGATAGTACAAATCCTCTGCCTTGTAGCCGCCGGGCGCATAATAATCGAAGCCGTAGAAGGCATCGGTCAGCCGCGATTTCTCGTCGTAGCCGTAGCTCGTGCCGAGAAGATTCGTTGCATTGCTGCCCGACCCATCGACCAACACGCTCTGCCGCAGCTTCCCTGCCGCGTCGTACTCGTAGTAGGTCGTCTGACCCTTCCGCACGTCGCTGACGCTCCGCAGTCTGCCGTAGCTGTCGTAGGTGTAGCGGTAGACCGTTTCAAATGCACCGTCGCTACCTACATTATACTGTATTTCCGAAATCCTGTCAAGAGCATCGTAAACGTATTTGACCGCAAAACCGTTTCCATAGGTCAGCTTTTGCAGTTTTCCGTTGTGCGACGCATAAGTATAGCTTGCCAAGGTGTTTCCGCCAACACGAATTGCGGTCGTATTGCCGAAATTGTCGTAGACGAAATTGTAGGTCGAGCTTTCGGTCGAGATCGTCGTGAGACGGTGGGTCGTGCTGTCGTAGGTGTAACCCACCGACGCGCTGTTTTGGTCTGCCTCGTAGCCGCTGTCCGTTCCGCTCGCGGGTGTGACGCTCACGAGATTTCCGATCGCGTCATAAACGTACGCCGTTCCATTCCCTGCGGGGTAGATCACCGCCTTGAGTCTGCCGTTGTTTTCGTCGTAGAAATATTCGGTCACCTGCGCAAGGGCATCGGTCTCGCTCTTGAGTGCTCCGAAAATATGCGAGCCGCTGTCGGTCACATACTCCGAGGTGGTCACGTATTGCTGCAGTGTCTCCGACTCCATGTCGGTCATTTGCGTAAACTCGCATAATCCGTAGGTGTTGTAAATGTAGTCGTAGCGAGTCTTCGCGACACCGTTGATACTGTGAAGCTCACCCCCGGGATTGCCATTCACATCGTACGTATACTCTACGCTCTTGCCGTCGGTCGTTACCATCCCGACCACACGGTTCATTGCATCATAGAAATAATACGCGCCGTTCTTGCCGCTGTAATACGATGTCGTATATCCCGCCGCGTTGTAGTCGTACACTGCGGTCGCGGAGCTGTCTCCCACAAGGGAAATCTCGTCGAAATAGGCAACGCCGACGTTGTGGATATAGGCAAGCTTCACCGTGATTTCTTCGACCATACCGCGGTTCGGATTGGTAGCAAAGCCGCCGCTGAGGAACTGCCAATCGGTGGAGTCCTTACAGAAGTCGAAGTAGAAATCCTCCGTGTAGGATCTACTTTCCGATTGATAGTATTTCACCTCGACGTAAATGCCGAATTGACTGCTGATCGCGTAGCACTGGGCAGTTCCCTTGCCCCATCCCGAAACGGTATAGAGCACAGGATCGGTGTTGACCGAGCCCTCCGAATATGCCGCCTTTTCTTCCTCCGAAGCACGGTAGACCACCTGCGAAACGAATCCGGGCGTGCCGATATCGTTCTCGACCTTCAGTACGTTCCCGAAGTGCGAGCCTTCGGCGTAGACCGTCGCCTCGTCGACACTGCTATCCCAAGCATTCGCAAGGGTTAATGCAGGATGCGTGCTTTCAAAGTGTCCCATCGTGATCATGTCGTAGCTTGCCGCACCGATGGTCCTTGACAGCATGACGTTATCGATGCGAAGCTCTTCCGCGGAGGTTCCGCCCTTTACCGCGAAAATGATCAGCACGGCTGTTCCCGCCGAGAGGCCAAGCGCCGCCGTATCGATCTCCATACCGACCTCGGTATAGCCTGCGGTTGCGGCGTTTCGATTGACCGGGATCTCCTCTTCGATCAGCGTCGAGCCATTGGCATATACGCTGACCGTAGCGGTGGCAGTGGTCATATCGGTCGTCAGCACCTGCGCCGACAGATAGTATTTGCCCGTGGGCAGGATGACACTCTGACATATGCGGCTTTCGGTCT
>JAZQWK010000313.1:0-1305 GCA_045632325.1 Eubacteriales bacterium | reverse complement strand
CGGTCGAGCTTCCATACAATTATAACGTCAAATTTTTTCGACGCGCTGTCCTTGATCATCTTTTGAAAGTTTGGACGGTTGTCGGTCTTGGCAGACAGCGCACGGTCAATATACGGCTCGAGCAGCGTGATATCATTCTTTTCCGCAAATACGCGGCACTCGCGAAGCTGACCGTCAATGGATTCCTCACGCTGATTGTCCGAGGAATAACGTGCATAAATGACACCGATCATGACTGCTCCTTTCCGCTGTGATGCAAAATACTTTCCTTTTCCGTTTGTTTCAATGCTTCCTGCTCGCGCTTCCATGCTTCAAATTCAGCCCGACCTTCTTCGGTCGAAAAGAACTTGATAATGCCCGGCAGCAACACATCTGCGATTGCTTCCAGTTCTTCCTTCGGAATCTCCCATCCTCCGTGCATATCCGTAAGAATCGCAATCAGTCTTTGACGCAGTTCTGTAGCATTGATCACAGGAAGTGCAAGATAACAATACGCAGAGTGCTCATCCGTGAGCAGGAATATGATTTTATGTTTTATATCTTTCAGATTCAAGGAAAACACCTCCTCAATTCCTGTTGCAGGCGATATCATCGAAGATTTTTGATGACCTGTGTTGCAACACCCTGTATCCGCACATGATGCTCGATTCTGTCCTCATAATCGGGATTCTCCGCATGAAGCAGGTACGCTTTCTGATCGGGAAGCCATGTCACGGTTTTCAGCAGCGTTTCGCTTTCGTTTACCAGTACTACGGCGTAGTCGCCATCGCTGCAGCTGCTTTGTTCCCGCACGATCACAAGGTCACCGTCATCCACACCGATTCCCGTCATGGAGTCGCCTTTTGCTGTCAGAATGAAAAACTTGCCTTCTCCGACAAGTGCTGTTGGCAGAGGAATGATGTCCGCTTCCTCCACATTCGGTTCACTCGGCAGTCCGCACGATACCGTGGAATCATATCGGATTGCAGGCGTTGTTTCAAACATATTTCGCGATAAATTTGTACCGATGCTGCGTCTGCCGTTGTATTCGATCTCTCCGTGTTCTTTCATGTCGGTGAGATATCGCTGTACTGCCGTTTTGGAGATTCCCGTTCCCGCCGCAATGTCGCGTACGGTCGGTGATTTATGGTTCTCCATAAAATATTCGTCTATAAATCGGCGGATCGTTTCCGCTCTTTCGGGATCCCACTTGTTCATATATGCCTCCAAATCACAAGCGGTACAATAGTACCGTGTCTATTATGGCATGAATGGAAGAATTTGTCAAGGATATGGGGGTGAAAAAATGGTACCCGAATTGGGTAC
>JAZQWK010000312.1:0-3754 GCA_045632325.1 Eubacteriales bacterium | reverse complement strand
GAGATGCCTATCAGACAGCGTACGGTATGTATGCTGTTCCGATGCGGTTTATCGTCGATACCTTTGTCACCGCCGCCGATACCGAGGGTGCCGATCTCGATTCGGTCTACGCGGCGGCAGCGGCACTCGACGAGGGTGAGGCTCTGTATTCCATGCCGTATGCGTATCAGCTCAACCGTGTGCTGACGGTTGGTCTGGAAAGCTTTATGGACCGTGAGAGCGGCAGCTGTAATTTTGACAGCGAAGCATTTATCGAATTTCTCCGCTTCTACGATGCGCTGGAGCAGTACAATAATACCGAGCTTGGTTATGTCTATGAGGGCGGTATGGCGGGCGGTACCATTGCGTATGCCGGTTCGCCCGACATTGTGACGAATTTTGCCCGTGGTCATCTGCGCTATCTCTATCTGTCCGTGACAAAGGCGGATATCCTGTACGGTCTGACGGAGACCTTCCGTGACGTTCCGTTCTCGTTCTGCGGCTATCCGTCGGACGATGGAATGCGCTCGTATCTGACCGGTATGGGCAATATGATGATCACCGCCGATACCGAAAACTACGACGGCGCGCTTGCATTTTTACAGTACCTGTTCACCGAGGAAGTACAGTCCGCAGCAGGTCTGTCTAATTACGGTATGTCCCCGATCACGGAGCATCTGGAAACGGCACTTGCGAAATCGGTGCATGTCTATGACACAAGAGGTTATCTCTCCGAAAAGGATTCCTCGGGTATCCCCGTCTATTACCGCAGCTGCATCGGCAGTTTCCATCCGGATGATCCCGCGCTTGCGCAGTTTACCGCAGAGCCGGATAAGTATGTCATCGAGTACTTCACCGAGGAGGAGACGGCACACATTCGCTCACTGTTCTATGAAACGGAGATGCAGGGTATGGCGGATCAGACCGTTATGTCCATCATCAACGAGGAGTTGTCCTATTGGCAGAATGGCGTAAAAACGCCTGAGGAGATCGCGAAGATCATTCAGTCGCGGGTATGGATCTATCTCAACGAATGATAAATTTTCAATCTCTCAAAATTCAATCAAGCCAGACGCAGTGCATCAAAGAATGAAAGGATCGATACGAAAAAATATATCCAACCTTATATTGAGTACATTGCCCGGTATGTCACAATAAGACAAGAACGAATGTCAGAGAGGATATCGCAAATCCTCTGTGTCAACGAAAAAGGTTCTTCTTACTCCACCTTTGTGAGGAGATAAGAAGAACCTTACTTTATGATTCAGCGAGATAATCGCTTTCTTCCTGCTGACCGCGGAATCCGGATTGGCGCAGGACTTCGTAAACGCCGATGGCGGCAGAGTTGGAAAGATTGAGGCTGCGCAGGCTTTCGCGCATCGGAATACGCACACAGCGCTCCAAATTTTCGCGGAGAAAATCCTCGGGAAGACCGCGGGTCTCTTTGCCGAAAAAGAGGAATACGGGAGTTTCATAGACAACGTCCGTATAGCATCGCGGTGCTTTCGTGGAGAAGCAGTAAAAATTGCATCCGGGGTTTTGGTTAAAGAAATCCTCCAGATTTTCGTAATACGTAATATCGAGCTGATGCCAGTAGTCAAGTCCCGCACGTTTGAGCTTTCGGTCGTCGATGGTAAAACCCATTGGCTTGATGATGTGCAGAGCAGCGCCGGTAGCGGCACAGGTACGCGCGATATTGCCGGTATTCTGCGGGATTTCCGGCTCGTGCAGAACAATGTTGATTTCTTTCATGGAGTGTCCTTTCGGAATTATTGCTTCGTGATGTGGTTTACAAACTGCAAACACAGGATGATCGATCAGTTTTATTTTCATTGACGGTTTTTGTCCAATAGAATTATACCATACTATGATGTGAAAATCAAGAGCAGAATAAAAATGATGTGTAAACGTGCCGTTCGGACGTCACGCAAACCATGTGCAAATGCTCAACAGAATAAAGCCGTAACATTCATACGTTTTTTGGCAAACGTGTTGCAAAATCCGTCAGAATATGATACAATACCCATATACCACGGAAAACAAATCATATATGAATATATTTACGGAAAGGTTCGGTCATAAACTATGAAGCTGAATTACGAAAGCTATAAGGACAAGGTATATGCCTGTTGGATCGGAAAGAACATCGGCGGAACGATGGGAACGCCGTATGAGGGCAAGCGTGAGCTGCTTGATATTCAAGGATTCGTAACAAAACCGAATGAAGTGCTTCCCAATGACGATCTCGATCTGCAGCTGATCTGGCTTTATGCACTGGAAAACTGCGGCGCCTTCAACGTCAATTCCTCGACGCTCGGCGAGCATTGGATCTCATTCATCGTCCCCCATTGGAATGAATACGGTATTTGCAAAGCGAACATGAAGCGCGGTCTTCCGCCTCCTATGTCGGGTGACTATGACAACGACTGGCAGCACTCCAACGGCGCGTGGATCCGAAGCGAGATCTGGGCAACCGTTTGTCCTGCGATGCCCCACGTGGCAGCCAAGTACGCCATGGAGGATGCCATGGTCGATCACGGATCAGGCGAGGGCACCTTTGCGGCGGCGTTCGTTGCGGCAATGCAGTCGGCGGCATTCGCCGTCAGCGATCTGAAGCAGTGTATCGAGATCGGTCTTGCGGCAATTCCCGATGACTCCCGCATGGCGCAAAGTATTCAATTTGTGCTTGACTGTTATGAAAAAGGAATGGCATGGTCGGATGCCAGAAACGCCGTACAGAAATTGAACGCGGATATCGGTGACGGTTGGTTTGAAGCGCCTTCCAACGTGACCTATGCGGTCATCGGTCTGCTTTGGGGTGAGGGCGACTTCAAAAAATCCATGATTACCGCCATCAATTGCGGCGACGATACCGACTGTACCGGTGCTACCGTCGGCGCGACGATGGGAATTCTTTGGGGCACCGAACGCGTACCAAAGGATTGGAGCGAATACATCGGAGACGAGATTGTTACCGTTTCCATCGCAAAGGGCAATAACGGCAAGAACATCCCCAAGACCTGCACCGAGCTGACCGAACGCGTCGTCAAGCTGGCACCCACCGTCGTTGGTGCACATTCCATCCGTCATTCCAACTGGATGTATTCGGGAGAACAGCTGCCCGGCTACACGGTGGAATTCGGTGATATTACCGACACAAATGGCGTTTACGAGCAGCTTTTAACACTGGCGAAGAAGGCAGGAGAGGTTGCAAAGAGTCTGAAGCCTTATACGATTTATGCGGAAAACGTGATGATGTACGCAAATCTTACCCTTGATCGCGCACCGGAAATTCAGGCAGGCGGCGAGATCGGCGTTCACCTTGAGCTTCAGTCCAAGCAGTTCTTTGAAGATGAGCCCCGCACCGTACAGCTTCGCTGGCTTCTTCCCGACGGATTTTCCGCGGAAGGCAAGAGAACGCTGATGACCAAGGCGTTCAATCCTCATACCAGCGGCAAGGGGTCTGCCGACTTTATCATCCGAGCAGGCGAAACGGTCGAGGCGGAAAACAGAATGGTTCTCGAAATCTTTGTGAACGGCAGATGCACGCCGCTTTATATCTATTTCCCGCTTTATTCGTAAATCACGAAACGAAATACAAAAAGCCACATCCGACGTGAAAGTGATCGGATGTGGCTTTCTTTGACAAGGATTCTATGAGAGGATCCAATTTAACGGAACGCTCAGATGACGGCATCAATTGCAGGGTCGTCAAGTCTGACACGGCGGCCTTCCGTTGCGGAGACGTAACAGGCGAGAACCATACGGAGCGAAT
>JAZQWK010000311.1:0-13263 GCA_045632325.1 Eubacteriales bacterium | reverse complement strand
GGCTTTGCCGAGGTTTCCGTCACGTTTGACAATACCGATACGTCGGGTGCAAGACTTGCCACGGACTACGATGAGGTCACCGTCACGCGCCGTTACTACCGTACGGGTGAAAGTGAATACTTCATCAATGCCAAACCCGTGCGCCTGCGTGATATCCACGAGCTGTTCATGAACACCGGTATCGGACGCGAGGGTTACTCGATCATCGGTCAGGGCAAGATCGCCGAGATCATTTCCCGCAAGAGCGACGAACGCCGCGCTATTTTCGAAGAAGCGGCAGGCATCGCAAAGTACAAATACAAAAAAGAAGAAGCGCAGAAAAAACTGCTCGCGGTGGAAGACAATCTGCTTCGTGTCGCCGACATCGTCGGAGAACTGGAAGCACGCGTCGGTCCGCTGGAAAAGGAAAGCGCCAAGGCTCGCGCGTATTTAGAGCTTTACGAGCAGAAAAAGGAAGCCGACATTTCCCTGTGGCTTTACGATATGCAGGCATTGAAGGCGGAAATCTCCGAGCTGGAGGACGCGCTCAAACTTTCCAGAAACGATTTTGAACGCGCAAGCGAGTTCCTTGACGATCTGGAAGGACAGAGCGAACGTCTATATACGCTGGCACAGGAATATCAGGCAAAAACGGACGAGCTCCGCACAAAGTCCGCCGCCATCACGGAAGAACGGATGCAGCTCGAAAGCGCCTGCAAGGTCGCAGAAAACGAGATCCGCCATATCAATGCACGGTTGGATGAAAACGCCGATGCCGAACAGCTGCAGTCAAAGCAGCTCGACGAAGCAAAGGCGCGTCTCGCTCTGACGCAATCCGCACTGGAAGACGCTCGTGCACGACAGGCAGCAGCGGAAGCGGTATGCGAAGAAGACCGTGCCGTCATGGAAAACGCCGACCGTGCGCTTGACGAGGCTTACAACCGTCTGTCTGCCATCGGCGAGGAGATCGCGGCGGCAGCGCGTGCGGCAGGTGACCTCAAGGCAGAGCTGTCCGCGCTCAATTCCACCAAGAATGCCGAATCGGCAAAACGCGAGGAAATCCGCGAAAGCCGCGAAAAGTATCAGGAAAACATCGCTCTGCTCGAGGAACGTTCCGCACGTGCACGGGAAAGCGCGGCAAAGTACAAGGAAAAATCGGACGAATACGAACAGCAGACAGCATCGGCAAAACAGGCACTTGCCGACATCGCCGCAAAGAAAAAAACGCTCGGTGAAAAACAGAACGCGGTCTATCTTGACTATACTGCAAAAAAGAACCGTATCGACGCCCTCTCCCGTATGGAGGAGCTGTTTGAAGGCTACAGCCGTTCCGTCCGCTTCATCATGAGCGATTACGAAAAAGGCAAAATTCCGGGTGCTGTTCTGCACGGACCGCTGTCGAAACTGATCTCCGTTGACCCCAAATATGCGACCGCGATCGAAACCGCGCTCAGTTCCGCGATTCAGAACATTGCCGTAGAAGACGAAGCGTCCGCAAAGGCGGCGATCAACCATCTGAAAAAGAACAACGCGGGTCGCGCGACGTTCTATCCGATCACCACGATGCGCGCATCCGACTTTAACGAAAGTCTCGACCGTGCCAAGTCCCAGCGCGGATTCGTCGGGCTTGCCGATACGCTTGTGACCTGCGAGGAAAAATTCCGCGTCGTCATCCGTTCCCTTCTTGCACGCATCATGATTTGCGACAACATCGACCATGCTGCCGAGCTTGCGCGCGCGTACAACTACCGTTACCGCGTCGTCACACTCGACGGTCAGCAGGTCAATGCGGGCGGCTCTTTCACCGGCGGCTCGGTCAAGCACGACAGCGGTATGCTGACGCGTACCGTTGAGATCGACCGTCTGCGCGAGGATTGCCGCGTGCTGTCTGGCGAGATCGAAGCGATCAAATCCGAGCTTTCCGCACTGGATAAAGAAGCCAAGGTTCACAGCGATAAGATCGAGACGATCCGCGTCAATGCCTCGATGATCACAACGCTTTCCCAAGCAGAAGCCACCCAGCAGCAGGTCATTGAAGCACAGCTTGCCTCCGACCGTGCCATGCTTGCATCGCTTGACGAAGACGAAGAAAAGCTGTCGCGCGCGGGAGATGCGTTCCGTGAGGAGCACGACCGTCTGCAGAAGCAGTATGACGATACGCTTATCCGTGAACAGCAGTTAAAGGAAGAACGCGCTTCTCTGGAAGCAGAACGCGAAAACGCCGGCCGCGCGCTGAACGAAGCACAAAGAACGCTGTCCCGTCATCAGATCAAGCTTGCGGAAACCGCACGCGATATCGCAGCGGCAGAAGGTGCCGTTTCGGCAGATGAAGCTACCATTGCCGCAATCAATGCCCGTACGGAAGCCTTCGGTCAAGAAAACGTAACGCTGACGGAACGCCGTACTGCCTACGAAACACAGATCAGGGAAAATCGAGAAACCATCGAACAGCAGGAAGCAGAGGCGGCAAAAGCTGAAGAAGCGATCCGCCAGTACCGCTCCATGACGCTCGACTGTGAGCAGAAGACGGCGGCACTCCGTGCACAGATCAAGGAGCAGACCCATACAAAGGAACTTTTGCTCCGTCAGTATACCAAAGCCGAAAACAAGCTCGGTCAGGCGCAGAACGAACAGGACAAGAAGGTATCCGCCCTTTGGGATGAATACGAGCTGACCTATTCCGCCGCCGCGCTGCTCGGCTATCCCGCCGTGACCGAGGATACCCGCACGCAGACCGCATCCCGTCTGTCCGGCTTGAAGTCCAAGATCAAGGCTCTCGGCTCCGTCAACGTCGCCTCGATCGAGGAATACACGCAGGTCAAGGAGCGTTACGACTTCATGACCGCGCAGGTGGAGGATCTCACCAAATCCAAAACCGACCTTGCAGAGATCATCTTCGGGCTGGAGGGTGAAATGCGTACACGCTTCTCCGAGGCAATGCGCCAGATCAACCATCATTTCCAGATCGTCTTCCGCGAACTGTTCGGCGGCGGTCATGCGGAGCTGATTCTGTCGGAGCCGGATAACATTCTCGAATCCGGCATTGAGATCAACGTCGCACCGCCCGGCAAGATCATCAAGAATCTGATGCTCCTCTCCGGCGGTGAGCAGGCATTCGTCGCAATCGCACTCTACTTTGCACTTCTGAAGGTCAATCCGTCACCGTTCTGTATTCTGGACGAGATCGAAGCGGCACTTGACGAAGTGAACGTCGACCGTTTTGCCGACTATCTGCACAAGAACGCCGATCAGACACAGTACATCGTCATCACGCACAGACGCGGTACGATGGAGGTTGCCGACCGCCTGTACGGTGTCACGATGGTCGAGCGCGGTATTTCCACCGTACTGTCCATCGGTGCCAACGAGGTCGCAAAATTTCAGGATAACTTAAAGTAAAAATTGACAACATATAAAGGAACTACCTATGGGATTTTTTGAAAAATTGAAAGAAGGTCTGAAAAAGACCAAAGAAGCCGTCTTCAAGCAGGTCACTTCCCTGTTTTCCCGCTATACCGTCATCGATGACGATCTGTACGAGGAGCTGGAGGAAATTCTGATCACGTCCGACGTCGGTGTCGGTACGACCGAGCAGATTCTCGAATCGCTGCAGGAGGCTGTCCGCCGCGACAAGATCACGGAGCCGGAGGATGCGCGTCTTGCGCTGATGAAGATCCTCGCCGAAATGATCGGTGAAGGTGAACCGTTGAATCTCTCCACCGCCCCTGCCGTTGTTCTCGTCATCGGTGTCAACGGTGTCGGTAAGACCACTTCCATTGCCAAGATCGCAAATCTGCTCAAAAAGGACGGCAAAAAGGTCGTTCTCGCCGCTGCAGATACCTTCCGTGCCGCAGCAATCGACCAGATCGCGGTCTGGGCCGATCGTGTCGGCGTCGATCTCGTCCGTCATGACGAAGGCTCCGATCCCGCATCCGTCGTTTACGACGCGATCAGCGCCGCAAAGAGCCGTCACGCCGACGTACTGATCGTCGATACCGCAGGACGTCTGCACAACAAGAAAAATCTGATGGACGAGCTTGCCAAGATCAATCGCGTTATCAGCCGCGAGCTGCCCGATGCGGCGCGTGAGACCCTTCTGATTCTCGATGCGACCACCGGTCAGAACGCCGTCATTCAGGCATCCGAATTCAAGAATACCGCCGATATCACGGGTCTTGTCCTGACCAAGCTCGACGGTACTGCCAAGGGCGGTATTGTCTTCTCCATCAAGCGCGAGCTCGACATCCCCGTCAAGTTCATCGGTGTCGGCGAGCAGATGGATGATCTGCAGGTCTTCCGTGCAGATGAGTTCGTAAAGGCTATGTTTGAAGAGTAAGAGGGGACACTGCACATGAAAATCGTACTTGCATCCAGAAACGCCCATAAGATCAAAGAGCTTTACGCGTTCATTTCCCCCATTGATCCGTCCATTGAAATTCTGTCCCTTGACGACATCGGCTTTGTCGGTGACATTGAGGAGGACGGCACCACGTTTGAAGAAAATGCACTCATCAAGGCAAAAGCCGTTGCCAAAATGGGATATATCGGCATTGCCGACGACTCCGGACTTGCCGTTGATGCGCTTAACGGTGCACCCGGTGTTTATTCCGCACGCTACTCCGGTGAGCACGGCGACGACCACAAAAACAATATGCTGCTGCTCGAGAACATGAAGAACGTTCCCGATGAAAAGCGTACGGCACAGTTCGTTTCGGTCATCGCCTGTGCATTCCCGAATGACACACACGAGCCGATCGTCTGCCGCGGCGAATGTCCCGGTACGATTCTCCACGCGTATCGCGGAAACGGCGGCTTCGGATACGATCCGCTGTTCTACTACGCGCCGTTTGATAAGACGTATGCGGAAATGATTCCCGAAGAAAAGAATCAGATCTCGCACCGCGCCAACGCAATGGCACTGTTTATCGAAAAATTCAAAGAAATCGTTCACACACTGTAATCATTGAGGTATATATGACAAGCAAACAAAGAGCCTATCTCCGTTCTCTCGCCTCCCAGATCGACACCATTTTCCAGATCGGCAAGGGCGGCATCTCCGAGGAAATGTGCAATCAGATTTCCAATGCCCTTGAAGCTCGCGAGCTCATCAAGCTCCGCGTACTCGACAACGCAGAATATCTGCCGCGCGAAGCTGCCGAGGAAATCGCCGACGCCATCGGTGCCGAGGTTGTAACCGTTATCGGCACCAAGTTCGTCCTGTTCCGCGTTTCCTCCAAGGAAAAGAACCGCAAGATCGACCTGTCCGCAATCAAGTAAGATGAAGCTCGGTATTTACGGCGGAACCTTCGGTCCCGTACATCTCGGTCACATCCGCGCCGCACACGCTTTTTTAGATGCCGGCAGGCTCGATCGGCTGTATATCCTGCCGACGGCAATTCCGCCGCACAAGGCAGCATCTGACAAGGATACGCCCGCGAACCGTCTGCAAATGCTCAAACTCGCGTTTTCCGAGCAGGAATACGCCGATGACCGCATCGTCGTCTCCGATTACGAGCAGAAACGCGGCGGAAAAAGCTACACGATTCTGACGCTGGAGCATTTTGCAAAAGAATCGCATGACATCACGATGCTGTGCGGAACCGATATGTTTCTGACGCTGGAAAAATGGTACCGCGGCGAGGACATTCTGCGCATGGCAGATATCTGCTGTCTTTGCCGTGACGATAACCCGTCTGCAATGGAAGAAATCCGAAAAACAGCCGCACGTTACCGTAATGCCTACGGAACAGAGATCATCCTGCCGCCGTTTTCACCGCTCGTCATCTCCTCCACGGAGATTCGGGCGCGCATAGCCGCAGGACAGCCAACAGATGACGTTCTGCCCGCTTCCGTCCGCAGATATATCGACACGCACGGCTTATACCGTGCATGAGAGGATAAAAACCGTGACCATCTACAACGAAACCACCATCGAAGCTGTTGCAAGCGAGATTCCGCAGTTTATCTCGGGCAAACGGCTCAATCACACCTACGCCGTCGAGCGCGAATGCCGCGTCCTCGGTGCGCTGTTTTCCGCGCATCCGACGCTGATGTCGGAGGAAGACGTGTACAAGCTGCGCATCGCCGCACTTCTGCACGACGTCACCAAAGAAAAATCGGTTGAGGAGCATGCCGCACTTGCCGCGCAGTATCGCATCCCGCTGTCCGACCTTGAAAAAAGCGCTCCCAAGGTGCTTCATTCCAAAACGGCACCGTCGCTGGCACGGGAGACCATCAATCCGAAATACGGATGCTGTATCGTGGACGACGCGATCTGCGATGCCATCCGCACGCATACCACGGGTGCTGCACAAATGAGTCTGATCGGTAAGCTGCTTTATCTTGCCGATTATATTGAAGAAACCCGTACTTTTGAGGATTGCGTTACGCTTCGTCATGCATTTTACGATACCGTCGACACCTGCCGCGATGATGCAGCGTCCCTGATGCGGCATCTCGACAGCGTTCTGCTGCTTTCCTTCGATATGACGATCCGTGATCTGCTGGAAAGCCGCGCGCCGATTGATGCAAACACAACGGCAGCACGCAATGCACTCCTCTTCTCCTCCATCCGCGCATAAACCCATCTGCCCTTTTTCAAAAGAAAGGCGTGAATGATTTTGGAAAATAAAACCCCAAATGCAACCCCATCCCAACAAACCAAAGAACAACTCCTGCAATCCCTGCAGCCGCTGACGTCCGTTCCGCTCGATCAGCTGACGGACGAACAGGTCAACACGCTCATCGAGCGTCTGACCGCACTGAAACAGCAAAAACGCGCTGCGCAGAAAACGGCTGAATCCACAACCGCATCGGCACCGACACAACCGGATGCCGAGATTCACGCAGCCATTCTCAAAAAAGCCAACGAAGCCGAAACGGCGTTCAGCCAATCAACGGCAGAGGAAATGCAAGCATCCGACGATGATCTCGTCATTTTGCCGGATCCCTCCTGCTTTGAGCATCTCGGCGACGCACCGAAAAACGGTGTCGATTACGACCCGTCTATGAGCACGTATACCGGTGACGATGCGCCCACGCGAATCATCGACACGGAATATGATACCCGTCCGCTGTCCACCGACGACATGGACGAACAGACCATCGCCATTTATCGCGATCTGGTGCACAGACGCAGAAAACAGCGCCATTTGCTGATCTCCATCATCTCGGTTTTTGCGGTGCTGCTCGTGTTGATCGGCGGTCTGACCGCATATCTCTGTCTGTATGAGCCGACCATTGACGACGAACCGCCCTCATTCTGGACCGATGACGTTGGAAACAACCCGATGCAGAACGGAACGGACACTACTCCCGACAATATCGGACTCGATACGGATCTTCCGGCCCCGATCATCACCGACAGTTATGCACGGCGAGAAAACGTCTACAACTTTCTTGTCCTCGGTGTTGACCGTGCGGCAAATCTGTCCGACGTGATCATGGTCGTCAGCTACGACGTCGCAGAGCAGAACATTCACGTGCTCTCCCTGCCGCGTGATACCTATATCAACGTCGGCTCCAGCTATCACAAGCTCAACGCTTATTTCTCCGCATCCTATAACCGCTCTGCATCCCGCGGTGCTGAACGCTACCGCGATGCGATCGAAGCAATGGCTTCGTTTATCGAAAACGGACTATGCATTCGCCTCGACCGCTATGTCTGCATGGACACCGCCGGCTTCCGCGAGATCATCGATGCCATCGGCGGCGTTGACATGGAGGTGCCCTTTGATATGGATTACGAGGACCCCGAACAGGATCTGTATATCCACCTCAAAGCAGGCTATCAGCATCTCAACGGCGAAAAGGCTGAACAGTTCGTCCGCTTCCGCTCGGGCTATCTGGAAGGCGATATCGGACGCATTTCGGCACAGCGGCTGTTTTTGACCGCCCTTGCCAATCAGGTCAAGACCAAGCTGGATCTGTCTTCCGCCGTCAGCATTGCAAAAACTGCCCTGCAGTACGTCACGACCGATCTTTCCGTTGCAGAAATCGGCTATTTTGCGAAAAACGCGTTCTCAGTCGATCTGGAAAAGGTGACCTTTACGACCCTGCCCGGCGGCGGCGTCATCAATCCCGATACGGGCGCATCGTATTACGTCATGTACGCGGAAAACGTACGAAAGATCGTCAATGCACAGTTCAACGTCTATGAACGCGAGATCAAACGCGAGGTCTTCCTGTCAAACGCCAAGAACTTCACCAATACCGCGTCGTATATCTCCGCCGTCTTCTTGTCTGAAATCAACGACAACGGTACCGTCACCGCAGGCGATATTCAGACAAGCACGCCCGAGATTCCGCACCGATGAGCAAGAAAAATCAAACGCCCGTCCGCCGTCATTTTCCATGGCTGTTTCTGTCGGTCGTGCTCCTGTTCTGCGTCTGGATGACTTATCTTTACGGCGTTTTCTATATTCCGTCTCTCCCGCGCGAGGAAATCCCGCCGTTTCTGCCCTCTGACACAATACCGACGACAGAAGCCGCGACAGAAGCCGCGACGGAAGCGATCACACAGCGCGTGACGGAAGAAGCAGCCGTAACCGAAACGCAGATACCACAGACAACGTCGTCAACCGTCTGTGCAGAATCCAATACCACATCCTCGGTTTCCGAGAAGACCAATCTTTATTCCCGGCGAGAAGGCGTGTACAACATCCTCTGCGCAGGACGGGATGAGGCAGCATACAACACCGACGTGTTGATGCTGGTCTCCTTTGATACGAAAAACGGCAGTGCATCCGTTGTGCAAATTCCGCGAGACACGTATCTCGATGGCGGAAAAATCAATGCCCTTTGGGCAAAAAAACGCAATACTGCCAAGAAAAACGGTTCCGCTTCCGTAGATGCCGATGCGATGGACATGCTGTGCAGGACACTCCAAGAAACGCTCTGTATCCGCATCGACCATTGGGTGCTGTGCAATTTGCAGGCACTCCGTGAAACGGTCGATGCACTCGGCGGTGTGACGGTCGACGTGCCGTGCGATATGCATTACGACGATCCCGCGCAGAATCTGTCCATTCATCTCTCTGCAGGAACACAGCTTTTGAACGGTGCACAGGCGGAAGGTCTGGTACGCTTCCGCTCCGATTACGTACGGGGCGACCTCGGACGCGTTGACGCACAGAAGCTGTTTCTCTCCGCACTTCTTGCCAAAGCCAAAGAGATTTCCGTGCTCCGTCTGCCCGCGCTTTTGAAAACCGCGGCAGCACATCTGTCCACCGATCTCTCCCTGTCCGATCTTCTGTATTTTGCCAAAAGTGCGCAGAAGCTTGATATGTCGAACGTCTCGTTTCTGACGCTCCCCGGTACGGATTGCAGAGAATACGGCGACAGCGGCGCATGGTATTACGTCCTCTCCCGCCAGGGTGTTTGGGAGACCGTTAACACACATCTCAACGTTTATCAGACGTCGGTGGACGACAGGCTCTTTGACCGTGACTACCGTCTGACGAACCCGAAAAGCCCCACACTGCTGTCCTACTATAAAACGTATCTGACCGCAAAACCCTCAACTGCGGAAGGCATTGAGGAGCGCGGTATTCCGATTGCGCTGACCGCAGAGCATTAAGAAAAACACCCAAAAATCAAGCGTTTATACCAACAAATCCTGAAAATTTCCTTGACAAAAACACAGATGCATGATATAATAATTGTATATCATTTCAAATGCGATGATGCGGAGCAATAAGCGTCCGATTCCCTTGCAGAGAAGTGTCGGTCGGTGCAAGACACAGGGATAAGCGTTGAACTCGCCGCGGAGCAGAATCTGTCATGAAAACAAGTGCATTCCGATCACGCTTCGATTGGAATGAAAAAGAGTGGTACCGCGGATGCGTTTTTGCGCTTTCGTCTCTTTGTTATCAGGATTTTTTGCGGGTAACAAACAGATGAAGGTGCTTTTTGTTTCCCGAAAATCCACCATCACAAACGATATCGAAAGGAACCGAATATGGAAAATATCAACATCATCGAAACCGAAAACGGCGAGACCAAGATGCCCGATCTTTCCGCCGCTGAACCCAAGGATTGGGCAGACGCGATCGTTGCTCTGCTCGACACACACAAGGCACAGGACATCAAGGTTCTGGAAGTCTTTGATCAGACGATCGTCGCCGATTATTTTGTCCTCTGCACCGGTACGTCGAACACGCAGGTCAAGGCGCTTGCTGGTGAACTGGAATACAAGATGGGACTTGCCAAGGTCTACTATCTGCGTATGGAAGGCTACAACGAAGGTACCTGGGTCATCATCGACTACGGATCCGTTCTCGTCCACATCTTCCAGCGCGAAACCCGTGATTTCTATAACCTTGAAAAGCTTTGGTCCGATTCCAAGGACATTGACATTTCCGCACTTCTGAAATAATTACGAAAGGCATAAAGCACCATGAAACACGATTTTATCAACATTGAGAAAAAGTGGCAGGATAAGTGGGAAGACAAAGGCATCTTCCACGCGTCCGAGGATCATTCCAAGAAGAAGTTCTACGGTCTGGTAGAATTCCCCTACCCGTCGGGTGCCGGCATGCACGTCGGCCACATCAAGGCGTACTCCGGTCTGGAAGTCGTTTCCCGTAAGCGCCGTATGCAGGGCTACAACGTCCTCTTCCCCATCGGCTTCGACGCATACGGTCTGCCGACGGAAAACTACGCGATCAAGACCAACACCCATCCGCGTGTGGTCACCGACACCAACATTGCAAACTTCACGTCCCAGCTGAAGCGCGTCGGTTTTGCGTTTGATTGGACCCGCGTTGTCGATACCACAGAAGAGGGCTACTACAAGTGGACGCAGTGGATCTTCCGCAAGATGTTTGACGAAGGTCTGGTCTTCCGTGCAACGACGCTCGTCAACTACTGCCCGTCCTGTAAGGTCGTTCTGTCCAACGAGGACTCCCAGGGCGGTAAGTGCGATATCTGTCACTCCGATATCGTTCAGAAGTCCAAGGACGTTTGGTATCTGCGCATCACCGAATATGCGGACAAGCTGCTGTTCGGTCTCGACGACGTCGACTATCTGCCCAACGTCAAGCTCCAGCAGGAAAACTGGATCGGACGCTCCGAGGGTGCGTTTGCAAACTTCGCAATCAAGGGCACCGATGATTCTCTGCGTATCTATACCACCCGTCCCGACACGATGTTCGGCGTTACCTTCATGGTCATCGCGCCAGAGCATCCGATCATTGAAAAGTATGCTGACAAGATCGTCAACATTGACGCGCTGAACGCATACAAGGAAGAATGTGCAAAGAAGACCGAATTTGAACGTACCCAGCTTGTCAAGGACAAGACCGGTGTCCGCATCGAAGGTCTGACCGCGATCAACCCTGCAAACGGCAAGGAAATTCCGATCTTCATCTCCGACTACGTCATGATGGGTTACGGTACCGGCGCGATCATGGCAGTTCCCGCACATGATGAACGCGACTACGACTTTGCAAAGAAGTTCGGCATCGACATCATCGAAGTCATCAAGGGCGGCAACATCGAAGAAGCTGCTTACACAGGTGATGGCGAAATGGTCAACTCCGAATTCCTCAATGGCATCGAGACCAAGAAGGAAGCGATTGCAAAGATGCTCGAATTCCTCGCAGGAAAGGGTGTCGGCGAAAAGGGCGTTCAGTACAAGATGAAGGACTGGGCGTTCAACCGCCAGCGTTACTGGGGCGAACCGATTCCGATCGTTCACTGCCCGACCTGCGGTATGGTAGGCGTTCCCTACGAAGAACTGCCGCTCAGACTGCCGAACATGGATCAGTTTGAACCCGGTGAAGGCGGCGAATCTCCGCTTGCCAAGGTCGAATCCTTTGTCAACTGCACCTGCCCGAAGTGCGGCGGTGCGGCAAAGCGTGAAACCGATACGATGCCGCAGTGGGCAGGCTCCTCCTGGTACTTCCTGCGCTACTGTGACCCGCACAACGAAAATATGCTCGCGTCCAAGGAAGCACTCGAATACTGGCTGCCTGTCGACTGGTACAACGGCGGTATGGAGCACGTCACCCGTCACATGATCTACTCCCGCTTCTGGCATCACTTCCTGTACGATATCGGCGCTGTTCCGACCAAGGAACCGTATGCAAAGCGTACAGCACAGGGTCTGATCCTCGGTCCGGACGGCGACAAGATGTCCAAGTCCAAGGGCAACGTCGTCAACCCCAACGACGTCGTTGACGAATACGGTGCTGACGTTCTGCGTGTCTACGTCCTGTTCATGGGCGAATACGGCTCCGCAACGCCCTGGAACGATTCCTCCGTCCGCGGTGTCAAGCGTTTCCTCGACCGTGTTGCAGGTCTGACCGACATGGCACAGGGTGAAGGTGTCACACCGAAGCTCGAATCCGCATTCCACAAGACTGTTAAAAAGGTCTCCCAGGATATTGAGGATATGAAGTTCAACACGGCAATCGCCGCAATGATGTCCCTCATCAACGATATCTACGATGCAGGTACGCTGACCCGCGATGAGCTCGGTATCTTCGTCCGCATCCTCTGCCCGTTTGCACCGCACATCTGTGAGGAAATCTGGGAACTGCTCGGTCACGATGAATTTGCATCCGCCGCTGAGTGGCCGGAATGGGATGAAGCAAAGACGGTTGACGCAACGGTTACTTATGCCGTTCAGGTCAACGGTAAGCTCCGCGCAACGCTCGATCTGCCCAAGGATATGGACAAGGACAGTGCCATTGCCGCAGCAAAGCAGGAGCCCAAGGTCATTCAGTTCACCGAGGGTAAGACTGTTGTCAAGGAAATCTTCGTTCCCGGCAAGATCATCAATATTGTTGTAAAATAATCTGAAATCATATATGATATGACTTGTTTGCTATTTTTAACAAACAAGTCATATTTTTATCATTCGCGTGTCATAATGATTTGTTAGAATCAATACAACAGAAAATTCATCAACAGGAGGTCACCATGAAATATCCAAAGATTCACATCATCGTATCGCTGCTATTAAGCGGATTGCTTCTCTTCTCCTGTGCCGTGCCGTCGGAAGTGACCGATTCCCATACCACCGGCGGTGAACCAAATCCGACAACTTCCGTCGCTGCCGCAGATGATACAGAGACAGCAGCCATCACCACCACAGCAGAACTTACATATTCAGAAACAATCGCTGCCGATACTACTGCGGTCACTCCCACCGAAATTGACTTTTCCTGCTATGCCAAAATTGAAACCATCGAAGAATCCGGCAACAGCTTTCTTGTCTCCATGACGGAAGATGCGTTTTATTCCAAAGGTGCTCGTCTGATTTTGCGCGTAACGGAAGAT
>JAZQWK010000310.1:0-5000 GCA_045632325.1 Eubacteriales bacterium | reverse complement strand
CGTCCGCAAAGTGGATATCAAGGGCGACGGTCACCCCGTCTATGCCGAGATACGTACAGTGCGCGCCGTCGTCGGCAAACATCTGGGCGCGGTCGGTGACGGTTTTCTCCCCCACGGTCAGGACAAGACCCGAGAGCAGCTCGGACGTGATTTTTTCGTACAGTTTTTTCATGATCGGCGTTCTCCTCATCATTGGATTTTTATTCATTATACCGCAAAGATGGGGATTTGTCCAGTGGTTTTGGGGTGCTTTTTGAGGAAATTTGCAGGGAGGTTGGAGGTTATGAATGACGGTGGCGTCCCTCCCCTACAAAGTCAGACAGGTTCGTGCATTACAATTGCCATTTTCCCGAATTTTTCTTCCAAAATCTTGATATTGTCAACGGAATATGGTATAATAATGATATGTATATTTTTATATGACACAGGAGAAATCATTATGTGCGGCTTTGCCGGATTTTCAGATAAGATTCATACAAAACAGGAGCGGGAAGCGATTCTTCGCCGCATGACCGACCGCATCGTCCACCGCGGACCCGATATGGAGGGACAGTGGCTCGACGATACAACCGCCCTCGGCTTTCGCAGACTCTCGATCATTGACCTGTCGGAGGCGGGCAGACAGCCGATGACAAACGAAGACGGCTCGGTTGCCCTCGTCTTCAACGGCGAAATTTACAACTTTGAAGAACTGCGTGAAGAGCTGCTTGCAAAGGGTCACACCTTCCGCTCGCACACCGACACCGAGGTGCTCGTGCACGGCTACGAGGAATACGGCTTTGACGTCCTCTCCCGTCTGCGCGGTATGTTTGCATTCGTCATCCGCGACACCAAGAAGGATTTGCTGTTCGGTGCGCGCGACATCTTCGGCATCAAGCCGCATTACTACACCGAGAACGCAGACGGCACGTTTCTGTTCGGCTCGGAGATCAAGAGCTTTCTCGACCATCCGTCGTTTGCAAAGGCGGTCAATGCAGACGCGCTCCGTGCGTATCTGACATTCCAGTATTCCTCGGGCGAGGATACGTTCTTTGCAGGTGTCAAAAAGCTTGCACCCGCGCACTATTACGTTTACAAAGACGGTCAGCTTTCCACCCACGCGTATTGGGACACCGTCTTTTCCCGCGAGAACAAAACCTTTGACGAATTTGTCGAGGACGTTGACCGCACGATCAACGAGTCCGTTGCGGCACACCGCATCTCCGACGTCCGCGTCGGTGCGTTTTTGTCGGGCGGCGTCGATTCCAGCTATATCACAGCGTCCCTGATGCCCGACGAGACGTTCTCCGTCGGCTTTGATGCGGAGGGCAGCAAGTTCTTTGACGAAACGGACTTTGCAAAAGAACTCTCCGACCTGCTCGGTATTCAGAATTACAAGAAGATCCTCACGCCCGACGAATGTTTTGCGGCGTTTTCCGATATCCAGTACCACATGGACGAGCCGCAGTCCAATCCCTCCTCCGTGCCGCTGTACTTTTTGGCAAAATTAGCGCGTGAGCACGTCACGGTCGTATTGTCGGGTGAGGGTGCGGACGAGCTGTTTGCAGGCTACGACTGGTACAACGACACCCGCGAGGTGCGCAAATTCAAAAAACTCGTTCCCGCGCCGATTCGCCGTGCGCTTGCATCGCTTGTCAAACCGCTTCCCGCCTTCAAGGGACGGTCGTTCTTACTCCGCGCATCGGGCAGACCCGAGGACTACTTCATGGGTCAGGCACTCGTCTTCTCCGCAGACGAAGCGACCTCCCTGCTCAAGCCCGATTACAGAAACGGCAAAACGGCGGACGAGATCGTGCGCGACGTGTACGCACTTGTCTCCGACCGCGACGAGTTGACGAAGAAGCAGTTCCTTGATATGCATCTGTGGCTGCCGGGCGATATTCTCCTCAAAGCCGACAAGATGAGCATGGCACATTCGCTTGAGCTGCGCGTGCCGTTCCTTGACAAAGTCGTCATGGAGCAGGCGGAGCGGATTCCCGCTGAATTCAAGGTCAACGAGATCGATACGAAATACGTCCTGCGCCAGGCGGCGAACAAAACGCTCCCCGACGCATGGGCAAACCGCAAAAAGGCAGGCTTCCCGACACCCGTCCGCGCGTGGCTGAAGGAAGAACGGTTTTACAACCACGTCAAGCGGTATTTTGATGCGCCGTGGGCGGAACAGTTCTTTGACACCGCCGCGCTGCACACACTGCTCGATGACCATTATACGGGCAAAGCCAATAACGGACGCAAGATCTGGACCGTGTTTACGTTCCTTGTCTGGTATGAACGGTTTTTTGTGATGGAGAAGTGATTTTCAAAGAAGACGATTATGGGTATCAACTATGTCCGTGGCGCGCGCTCCGCGTCCAAGCCTTCTCTGGTAAGAGAAGGTGGATTTTCTGTATTTTCGCCCCGGCGAAAATGCAGAAAAGACGGATGAGTCGTCAGGACGGTGACAATGCTGTGCAGCATTACGCAATATGAAGCATGTCTCGTTTACGGTTGAAATCCATAGCATCATCTATACAGAAAAGTAACAAAAAAACAACTCATCCGTCAAATTCCCCATGGGAATTTGACACCTTCCCTCACTAGGGAAGGCTTGGAACGGGTGCCCCGTCATCTTACTGCCCCATTGTATTCCATATCCGTTTGTTTCAACATCCAAAACCACAATTTCGAGGTAATCTATATGTCAACCACTCCCAACATCATCCCCGTCATCATCGGCGCGGATCTCAACTGTTATCATGTCGCGCGCGCATTCCATGAGGAATACGGCGTGATTTCCGAGGCGTTCGGACGGTATGAAACCTCCGCGACGCTCGGCTCCAAAATCATTCACTTTCACTGTGGGCCGAACCTCGATTCCGACGAGGTGTTCCTCTCTGAAATGAACGCGTTTGCCGATGCGCATCCCGACGCGAAAAAGATCCTCATCGGCTGTACCGATGACTATGCATATCTGATCACGCGCAGCCGCGACATACTCGGTGACCGCTTTGTCATTCCCTACAACCCGCTTGCTCTGATGGACGAATTCCAGTCCAAGGAGCGGTTTTATCAGTGCTGTGACAAGTTCGGCATTGCGTATCCGAAGACCGTCATTGCGCACCACGGTGTGCCGACCGAGGAAAACAGCTATACCGAGGAATCCCTCGGCTTTTCCTATCCGATCATCGTCAAGCCGTCCAACTCCGGCGTTTACTGGAAGCATCCCTTCGACGGCATGCATAAGGTCTATGTCTCCGAATCGCCCGCACGGACAAAGGAGATCATCGATACGATTTTTGCATCGGGTTACGACGATTCGATCGTTTTGCAGGACATGATTCCCGGCAACGATTCCGGCATGTACGTGCTGACGGCGTACTGCGACAAGCATACGAAGGTCAAAATGATCACCCTCGGTCATGTACTGCTCGAGGAACACACGCCCAAGGGTCGCGGCAACCATGCGGCGATCATCACCGAATACAATCCCGCGCTGACCGAACCGATCCGCAAGTTCTTGGAGGACATCGGCTATGTCGGATACGCGAATTTCGATATCAAGTATGACCCGCGTGACGGCTCCTACCGTGCCTTTGAGGTCAATCTCCGACAGGGACGCTCCAACTACTATGTCACGGCGGCAGGCGAGAACATCGCGCGTTATATCGTCCGTGACTATGTTCTGGACGATCTCGGAGAGGGCTGCCACGTCTGCGACAACGAAGTGCTGTGGTGCTCCATTCCCCGCCGCATCGTCTTCAAGTACACCCACAACGACGCGCTGATTGCAAAGGCAAAGGCACTCGTCAAGGCAGGCAAGGCACACACCTCCGTCTGGTACAAGCCTGACATTGCCGGCAACATCAAACGCCTCTTTTATGTCGCGGCGGCACAGTACCGTCACTTTGAAAAATACCGTACCTATTGCAAGGATTACAAATAATGAACGAACAAAAATCTCCCGTGCTCGGTATTCTGGGCGGGCTCGGACCGATGGCAACGGTGTACTTCTATGAGCTTCTGACCAGTCACACCGAAGCCGCCTGTGATCAGGATCACATCGACATCATCATCAACAGCCACGCAACAACGCCCGACCGCTCGGCGTTCATCACGGGACGCTCGGACGAGGATCCGCTTGCCGTCATGGTGGACGACATCCACCGCATGAAGACGTACGGTGCGGACCTTGTCGCCATTCCCTGCAATACCGCCCACTATTTCTACGACAAATTAAAAGCCTCAACCGACCTGCCCATCCTCAACATCATGGAGGAGACGGCGGCGTGTCTGTCCTCCCTCGGCGTCAAGCGCGCGGGGATCCTCGCCACCGACGGCACGGTCTACTCGGGCACCTACGACCGCTTTCTGTCCGCACACGGCATCGACTGCATCCGTCCGACCGCAGACGATCAGAAGAGCATCATGCGCATCATCTACGACGAGATCAAAAACGGCAAAACGCCCGACGTTGACGCGTTTTTGGCGGTATCCGACCGTTTGCTCCGCGCAGGTGCCGACGCGCTGATTCTGGGCTGTACCGAGCTTTCGCTGATTAAAAAGCAGTACGCCCTGCCGCGTCACTACATCGACTCGCTCGACGTGCTTGCCGCATCCACGATCGAAGCGTGCGGCAAAACGACCGTCGGCTTTGACTTTTCGCTCGATCCAAAGGAGTGTGACGCATGAATATCACGACGCTGCTCCGAGAATCGGGCATTGCCTGCACCGCGTCGCACGACGATCTGACCGCGTGGGACGGCATGGACTTATCCGCCCTTGTCTACGATTCGCGCCGCGCATCCGCCGACACGGCATTTGTCTGTCTGCCGGGTGTACGCGTGGACGGACATGATTTCGCCGCCGCTGTGTATGAGGCGGGATGCCGCATCTTCTTTGCGGAACACCCGCTGGATCTGCCCGCCGACGCGCTGGTCATTGTCTGTGACGATACCCGCGCATCCCTTCCTTATCTGTCGGACGCATTTTTTGACCATCCGCAGAGAGCATTGACCGTCATC
>JAZQWK010000309.1:0-11831 GCA_045632325.1 Eubacteriales bacterium | reverse complement strand
CAATCGTTTATAAGTGTAACCGCACGAGAAAGTATGCGCTGATCGGTCTGATTGCAAGTGCCCTCAGCCTTGCGGCGGTCGGTGCTCTGATGAATTATTTTGTCATGGTTCCGCTGTACGCCAAACTCTATATGCCGATGGAAACGGTCCTCGGTATGGCGGCAGCTATCTTCCCATCAATTGATACGCTGTGGGAAATGATCCTTTTGTGCGTGGTGCCGTGTAATCTCATCAAGGGTGTGCTGTGCGGCGCGATTACGTTTGTGCTGTATAAGAAACTTGCAGCATTGCTGAAAAAGTGAAAAAGAACCGAGGTCTTTTGCGGACCTCGGTTTTCTGCTTTGGTTGGAATATGGGTTAATGATGTTTGACGTTTTCAGTAAATATCGTAACCACGACAACAACGATCGCGAGTATATATAACATAGAAACACCCAACTATCATTCAAAATACGAAAGGATGTTAAGATCAGTCCTTGATCTCGACAGTGATACCCTTTTCGTCGGAGATGTAAGCGTTTTCGAGCAGTCTTGCCAGATCGATGGCGTCGTCGATGCCGAAGTAGATTTCAGCCTTGCCGTCAACTGCGTCGATGAAGTTCTTGAGCTGGTTGTCGCGGCGCTTGGGCAGCTTGTTCTCCGGAACTTCCACGAGCTCGTCGGTGTACTTTCTGGTTTCGGGCGTGGTGATCAGAACCTTGTGATCGGTGCACTGCAGATAGCCTTCGGTGCCGTGCAGTTCAAATGCCCACGGAGAGAACGGGGTAACGAAAGAGGTTTCGACGATGGCGATCGCCTTGTTTTCAAATTCGATGGTGTTGACCGCGTTGTCGTCAACCGCACGGTTGGTGAGGGAGTTGTACATGGAGCTGATACGGACAGGCTTGCCGAACAGGTAAGCGGAGATGTACATCGGATGGCAGCCGAGGTCCATCATTGCGCCGCCGCAGGCATCCTTCTTTTCGTACCAGTATTCGGGCAGCCAGTTGTAGCATGCTCCGCCGTGTGCATTGCGGAAACGACCGATGGAGACTTCACCGAGGACACCGGATTCGAGAACCTGCTTTGCGTAGAGAACTGCCGGCCAGGTACGGTGCGGGTAGGAGATCTCAAACAGAACGCCAGCTTCTTCGATCGCTGCCTTGATTTCTTCACATTCAGCAACGGTCGGAGCGAGCGTCTTTTCGGTGAAGATGTGCTTCTTTGCCTTTGCGGCCTTCATGATGACTTCATGGTGCTGAGAGGTGGGGTTGCCGACGATGACGGAATCGATATCTTCGCGTGCGAGCAGGCAATCCAGACATTCGATTGCTTCACAGCCGAGTTCAGCCGCCCAAGCCTTTGCGACTTCGTAATCAGGATCCCAAACAGCCTTGAGATTTGCACCAAACTTGACCGCTTCGCGTGCGTATCCGGGTGCGTGAACGTGCCACTTGCCGAGCATTGCAACATTTGCCATAATAAAAGTTCCTCCTGAAAATAAACGGAATTTGCTGTTGTGTATGACAACAGAATTTACCTACATTATAACATATCTTCGCGGTGTTGTAAACAGATTTTGTGAATTTTCTGAAAGAAAGATAAACTTCAGAAAAATCCGTAAAATTATCAACTTTTTTCGGAAAACCTCTTGCTTTTTTCCGTGAGATGTGGTATAATATATATGTTCCAAAGATAAGGCCCGTTGGTCAAGAGGTTAAGACTTCGCCCTCTCACGGCGACATCGGGAGTTCGATTCTCCCACGGGTCACCATAAAAAAAGAAAGAGCGTCTGCTCTTTCTTTTTTTATCGCGATTCTACGCAGTAACAATTTGCTGCATCAAAGCGTATTGCGATTTGATGCGTTCGTTCTCTCCAACAGACTTGCTTTTTGTCTGCTGCACCATGTTTCTAACTGTGTTATCAGAAAGGAGACCCAATGGAACTGATATTGACAGTCGTCTGCTATCTGACTGTAATCGGATGCGTTCTGTTTCTGCCGCTGCTATTGTTTGCCGCGCTTCGATACGGGGCGGAGAAGTCCCGTCGGTATGCGCTTGGATGTGCAGGGACGCTTCTTGCTGTTATCCTTCTGAGTGGTGTTGTGTTGTATTTCAAACCGATTGTTTACTGTCCCGAATCCTATCAGATAACCGTCAGCGAGCATTGGGAAGACAGTCTTGCTAACAGGCATCTTCCTGCGGAAAAAGGTTTTTGGTCAGCAAAAGTTCCGTTTCTCGCTGTCATCAATGAGATAACCTACGCGGATGAACATACACTGCATATGCGAACGTGGTGGTTCCCGTTCGGACGTTCGGAAACCGGGGTGAATCCTGATGGGCTTTACTCGATCTCCTCTGCATTACACTAACATTCTTGTCTTTCCGAGGTGAATAGTAAAATGACGTTATCAAAAAACGCAAAAAATGCGATCATGATCGGCTCACTCTGCTCGATCTCCTATTTTGCGGTATACATTGCCCGCAACATTTTAAGTGCCGTCACGCCGCAGATGGTGGAGCTGGGCTATACCGAGGAATACATCGGCAGTATTTCTTCGTTGTATTTTGTTTTCTATGCGGTCGGACAGCTCATCAACGGTTCGATCGGCGACAAGATCAAAGCAAAATGGATGATCTCCACAGGGCTTTTAGGAGCGGCTCTGACGAACTTTGTTTTCTCTCGCGTAACGATCTATCCGACGACGGCAATGATCATCTACGGTCTTACAGGCTTCTTTTTGTCGATGATCTACGGTCCGATGACCAAGGTGGTATCGGAAAATACCGAACCGCATCACGCGACGCGGTGCAGTCTCGGCTATACGTTTGCGTCCTTCTTCGGTTCACCCACGGCGGGACTTCTCGCATCGTTTCTTGCGTGGGAAGCGGTTTTTGCGGTTAGCAGCGGTGTGTTGGTGCTGATGTCGGTCACGGGCTTCTGCTTCTTTACCGCGTTTGAGCGCAAAAAGATCGTGCAGTACGGACAGTACAAACCCAAAGAAAAAGGAAGCGGCAATATCCGCGTGCTGATTGAACACGAGATCATTCGATTCTCCGTTATTTCGATCATCACGGGCGTCGTGCGTACCTCGGTCGTCTTTTGGCTGCCAACCTACATTGCACAGTATCTCGGCTTTTCCGCACAGACCTCGGCAGGCATCTTTACGGCGGCAACGCTGGTCATCTCGATGACGGCATTTTTGGCGGTCTTTGTCTACGAGCGGCTCAACCGCAATATGCACAAAACGATCCTCATTATGTTTACCTCTGCTGCGATTTTCTTTGGTTTGACTTACTTTGTCAAGCATCCCGTGTTCAATATCATCTTTATGATCGCGGCGATCATGTCCTCCAACGCATCCGCATCGATGCTGTGGAGCCGTTATTGCCCGAGTCTGCGTGATACGGGTATGGTATCCTCGGCAACGGGATTCCTCGATTTTTTGAGCTATATGGCGGCTGCAGCGGCAAATCTGATCTTTGCCAATGCGGCATTGGTCATCGGTTGGGGCAATCTGATTCTTGTCTGGCTTGCGCTGATGGTTGTTGGCGTGCTTCTGATGATACCGTACCGTCGAATCTATAAGAAAACCGTATAAAAGCAGGACTGCTTGACGTTGTTTGTCAGGCAGTCCTTTTTTGAATCAATATTTACTTTCGCGGATTTTCTTGCGTACCGTATCTACGCCAAGATACAAAATCAGTACACCGGCAATCGTCCATGCGGTGATAGGAATCCAGGTGCTCTGCGTGCTTTCAATTTTCAGCTGAGACCAAAGCTCGTTCTGAACCTGCAACATCGTATCGTTCAGCGTATGATAATACGTTGCGGGAACGGTGTCTTCTTCTGCGGGATACATCAGCGCGATTGCGTCGGGATGTACCTCGGAGAGGACTTCAATGTATTCCTCGTTTTCACGAACCAGAAGATGCGGGGAGCCGTAATACGTATATTCCGCATTGGCAACGGCCGCATCCTCGGAGCACATAAAGTCGATATACAGCTCTGCAAGTTCGGGATTGCGTGCACAGGTGGGAATACACATCGCGTCAACGTACTCGTTGGTGCCCTCGACAGGGTAATAGAAGCCGAGCATATCGTTGGATTCGTACATGGTTAAGAAGTCACCCGCATAATACGCGGCAACCGCTGCGGAACCGTTCTTCATCTTATTAAAGATTTCGTCCATGACGTAGCTCTGAACAAGCGGCTTTTGCTCCTGCAGCTTGGCAAGTGCCGCTTCCCACAGGGCGGTGTCTTCGGTGTTGACATCGATGCCCTGCCAGTACATGGCTGTACCGAATGCATCGCGCGGGTTGTTGAACTGCAGAATCTTTCCTTTATACTTCTCATTCCACATCAGATCCCACGAACCGATGTCTTCCTCGGCGACAATGCCGGAGTTGTAGATGACGCCGACCATACCGAACATATACGGAACGGAGTACGCATTGTCGGGGTCATAGTAAAGGTTCTTATAGGTTTCGTCGATATACTGATAATTGGGAATGTTCTCAAAGTTCAGCGGCAGAAGCAGATCTTCGCTGATCAGACGCTGGATCATATAGTCCGAGGGGAAGATGACGTCGTACGAAGCCGCGCCCGAACGAAGCTTGTTGTACATATCCTCGTTGGAGGCATACGTCGTGTAATTGACTTCTACGGAGAAGCCGTATTCGTCGGCGAAGTTTTCTTCAAAGTATTCCTCGAACATTGCGTTGACGTCAACACAGCCCTCGGAACCATCGGAAATATACTGACCCCAGTTGTAGACGTTCAGCGTGACGGTACCGCCGTCCTCGCCGCAGGAACAAAGCAGAAAAACGGATAACAGAACCGTGAGGAGCAGGATTGCGTATTTCATGAGCATCGTACCCCTTTCAGTTCTTCTTTGCCGCGTTCTTCTTTGCAGAAGCCTTGGCGATCATTTTTTCGTGACGGCGGCGGTCGATGTCATCCTTGTTGCCGGAGAAGTTGGAGAGGATGAGAAGTACGGTGATTGCGATGATCATCAGCGTGGACAGCGCGTAGATGTCAGGCTTGACTTCCTTCTTGGTCATCGAATAGATGAGCAGAGGGAGCGTCTGGAAGTCGTTGCCGTTGGTGAAATAACTGATGACGAAGTCGTCCAGCGACATCGTAAACGCCAAAATCGCGCCGGAGAAGATACCGGGCATGATCATCGGCAGCTCGACCTTGAAGAAGGACTGCACGGGCGTACAGCCGAGGTCCTGTGCCGCCTCGGGAATGGATTTGTCCATTGCCTTGACGCGCGGCAGAACGGAGAGAATGACGTACGGCAGGCAGAAGGTGACGTGCGAGATCAGCATCGTCCAGAAGGACAGCTTGTCTGCAAGACCGACGATGGTACCGATGGCAACGAACAGAAGCATCATTGAGATACCCGTGACGATATCGGGGTTCATCATCGGGATGTTGGTGACGCTGGTGATGGCGGTACGCAGGACGTTGCTTTTCATCTTGACCATACCGACTGCGGCGGCAGTGCCGATGACGGTGGCGATGACAGCCGTGCTGACGGCAAGAATCAGCGTGTTTTTGAGGGCGGTGAACGTTTCGGGGCTGTTGAACAGCTCCTTGTACCAGTACAGCGAGAAGCCGTCAAAGGCACCCGTGTTGCTGGTCTTGTTGAAGGAGAACAGCATCAGTACCAGAATCGGGATGTACAGAAGCATGAACACCACCGCAATATAGATTTTGGAAAAGTATTTCATGAGCGATTGCGTCGTTCCTTTCGTTGGGATGATCGCTGCGGGAATCAGTGCTTCAGGCGGCCGGTGCTTTCGTTGCCGTCGGAGAAGCGATTCATGATCGCGAGCGAGATGAGAATGAGAATCATCATGACGAGCGAGATCGCCGCGCCGATGTTGTAGGTGGAGTAGCTCTGGAACTGGCGTTCAATGGTATCACCGATCAGCTCAAACGTACCGCCGCCGAGCTTCTGGGAAATATAGAAGGTCGAAATGGACGGAACGAAGACCATCGTGATGCCGGAAACGATGCCGGATTTGGACAGCGGAAGAATGACGCGTGTCATGACCTGCGCATTGCTGCAGCCGAGGTCACTTGCGGCTTCCAGAAGACGGCGGTCGATCTTCTCGATTGCGGTGTAGATCGGAAGCACCATATACGGGAAGAAGTCGTAGACGATACCGAAAATGACGGCGCCCTTCGTACCGACGATGTGCACGGGAGCCAAATCAAGTGCGAGCAGAATGGAGTTCAAAAATCCGCCGTCGTCGAGGATTGCCATCATCGAGTAGGTACGGATGAGCAGATTCGTCCACATCGGGAGCATCAGAAGGATCATGAAGATCTTCTTCTGCCGTTCTGTGGAGCGGGAAATGAAGTACGCGAGCGGATAGCCGATCAGAAAACAGCAGAACGTGGCGATGATCGACATTTCGATCGAGGTGCGGAAGATGTCGGCGTATTCGGACAGACCGAGAATGTTGTCAAGCGTAAATCCGCCCTCGGGTGAGGTGAACGTATAATACAGAACGAAGAGCAGCGGCGCGATGATGAACAGCGCACTCCATACGACGTGCGGTACGGCAACGAGAGAACCGCCAAACGATTTTTTCTTCATGGGCGCTTACTCCTCTTCGACGGTATCCGCATCGGACAGGCTGTCCAGCTCGTCGGAGAAGGACGAGTAGTCGCCGTACTTGCCGGAGTATTCGGACTTCTTCATGATGTGGATCGCATCGGGATCGATGGAAATGCCGACGCGTTCGTTCTGATCGACAAAGTCGGTGGATTGGATCATCCACTTGAAGCCGCCGATATCGACGATGAATTCATAGTGCACACCCTTGAAGGTAACGGACGTGACCGTACCGACGAGCATACCCTTTTCGGGAGCGACGAAGTCTACGTCCTCGGGACGGACAACGACGTCAACCGCTTCGTTCTTTGAGAAGCCGCCGTCAACACAGACGAATTCCTTGCCTGAGAAGCGGACGCGGCCGTCCTCAAGCATGACGCCGTCGACGATGTTGGATTCGCCGATGAAGTCTGCGACGAACGCGTTGACCGGTTCGTTGTAAATGTCGATCGGTGTGCCGACCTGCTGAATCTTACCGTCTGCCATGACGACGACCGTGTCGGACATGGTCAGCGCTTCTTCCTGGTCGTGGGTGACGTAGATGAACGTGATGCCGGTGCGCTGCTGAATGTTCTTCAGTTCGTTCTGCATATCCTTGCGGAGCTTTAAGTCGAGTGCGCCGAGCGGTTCGTCAAGGAGCAGGACACGCGGATGGCTGATGAGCGCACGCGCGATGGCAACGCGCTGCTGCTGACCGCCGGAGAGATAGTTGACGTTCTTGTGCTCAAAGCCGCGCAGCGCGACCATATCAAGCATCTCGCGGACGCGGCGGATGATCTCATCCTCGGGAACCTTCTTCAGACGCAGAGCAAACGCGATGTTCTCAAACACGTTAAGATGCGGGAACAGGGCGTATTTCTGGAAGACCGTATTGACGTTGCGGCGGTAAGCGGGAATGTCGTTGATGCGCTTGCCGTCGAACAGGCACTCGCCGGAGTCAGGCGTTTCAAAGCCGCCGATGATGCGCAGGGTGGTCGTCTTACCGCAGCCGGACGGACCGAGAATTGTGATAAATTCCTTGTCGTATATATCGAGATCGATGTTGTCGAGAATGCGTTCTCCGTCAAATTCTTTGATGATGTTGTGAAGCTCAATGATCTTCTGCATGGTGGTCTTGCCTCCCGGAAAATAAAAAATCGGTGCTTGTGCAGATACGGAACGCGTCGTCCGCGGCACAACACCGATGGAAAAAGGCTTTTGTATTCGGATGGCAGACAGGGAAGCGATCGCGGTTTGGGTATTGTACCGCTCTATCGTGTGCACAGGCACGGAAATCGCTTGAAATCCATACGATGGTATCAGAGTCTATATAGTCACGGTTCTCTCGGGTAAGCAAGGGTGTACTTTTACTACTCTTATTGACCTTTTCACAAGTTTGTTGCGCCGACGGCGGTCCGCCGCACAAAAATGGCAGCATGCTCGGTCACCCGACCATGTACCCCGGTTATAAAGTAACCAACTCATAAAATGCTCGCTCGGAGAGGATCTCCCCGGAGCAATCAATAAAAAAGCAACAGAAGTTGCCGCAGATCTGGAAAATCGGCATTCGACCGGCTGTCCGTATGGCGTTGGCTCCCGACAGATCGGTACAGCGTGCGGTACAGCTCTGGGGTACCGGGAGCGGTCGAAGTATCTTGCTTTGGAAAGAGAACACCGCGGATGCGGACTCCTTGATACGAAGTGAATATTCTTCCCAATTTCTTGATGATTACAGTATATCATATTCGACAGAAATTGTCAAGATTCTGTGTCGATTTTTCCGAAATCTTTTATGGAAGAAACCGTGCGCGGACAGGACGGAAAATGGATGCGGAAATCGTCCGAAAACAGAACAAACGAACTGAAAATAACCATATCGCCTTTGTTGAAAAGAACGAAAATTCCTAAACATAGAACAAATGCGCGAAATGCTATTGACAAAATCATGATTGTGTGCTATAATAATATACGCAAACGAACAAAGTTTTGGAACGGAGGTGTCTATGACCTGGGAAATTCTGATGGGACTTCTGACATTGCTTTCCGCACTTGCGGGGCTTGCGAAAACCATCACCAACAACACGCGCGCACTGACGGAAATCCGCTGTACCGTATCCGCTCTCAACGATACGGTGTTGCAGCAGAGACGTGACCTCGGTGTCATTCGGGAAGAACTGCAGAATCTGGTTCTGCGCGTACACGATCTGGAACGGGAGAGAGGAGAGGGCAGCAGACATGATTGACACGAATCTTCGCGGCGTGGACGTATCGTCGTATCAGGGACGGATCGATTGGAGCGCCGTATTTGCGGACGGCATCCGCTTTGCTATGCTCAAGGCAACACAGGGACGGTCGCTGACGGATGCGAATCTGCGCAATTTTACGGACAGCCGTTTTACCGAAAACGTCATCCGTGCGTCGGAGCATGGGATTCTGTGCGGCGCGTATCATTATCTGACCGCACAGAACGAAGCGGAAGCGATACAGGAGGCGGCGGTATTCTTGTCTGCCGTTACCCCGTACCGCAATAAATTACTGCTCGGTGCGGCGGTGGACGTGGAGGACAGTCGTCTGCCGAGAGATAAGAAGAAGCTGACGGCGATCGTCCGTGCGTTCTGCCGACGGGTTGGGGAAGCGGGTATGCCCGTGACGGTGTATACCAATCCCGATTTTCTGAAGAACCGCATGGAGAATCTGACGGAATACGGCTTATGGCTGGCGTTGTGGCGGAACAGGACGCTTTTGCCGGATCTCAAGCAGTATCCGAATCTGAAAATCTGGCAGTGGGGTACGGAATCCGTCAAGGGAATTACGGGAAAGCCCGACGCGAATCTGGGGATTTCGGGACTGCTTTCACAGACCGAAACGGCACCGGATTATGCCGATGAGGTACAGCGTCTGGCTGGTCTTGCCGATGAAACCGTACGGTATCTGACTGCCTATCGCTGGGGTGACGATCTTCTGCGGAAGTTATATGAGGCGATGATGAAAAACAACGGAGGTACAATGTGAGCGAACAATTTCTGACGTGGGAAATGCTGGGAACGTATGCGGGAACCCTCGGCATGGTGTTGATTCTGACCCAGCTGACAAAAGAGCTGTCCTTCATTCAAAGAATTCCGACACAGCTGTACAGCTACCTCGTTGCACTTGTGGTGATGACGGTCACGGCGGTCTTCGGCGGCAGAACGGCGGCAGCGGATCTTGTGCTGGTGTTCATCAACGCGGCGGTGGTTGCCCTGAGTGCCAACGGCGGGTATGACGCGATGGTGCGGGTCGTGAAAGGAAAAACGGAATAAATCATATTGACGGGCGGATTGGATTCTGCCCGTCTGTTTTTTCGCTGAATTTCAGCAGTGACTCTTGACATCGCGGACAGAGAATGGTACAATGAAAGAAAAACGATTGTGAGGTACTACCTATGATCTTCAAAACCGCATATCCCCAGCCGGACTTTGCCCGCGCTGAGTGGTACAATCTCAACGGCACGTGGGACTTTTCCTTTGCACCCGAGGGTCAGTTCTTCGATACGCCTGCCTACGACGGCAAAATTGAAGTTCCGTACCCGTGGGGTTCTCCGATGTCAGGCGTTGCCTGCGGCGACAACGGTACCGGCTATTACCGCAGAACCGTCACCTGGAGCACGTCCGCTCCCCGTATTTTCCTGTGCTTCGGTGCGGTCGACTATACCTGCACGGTGAAGGTCAACGGCACGCAGGTCGGCGGACATATCGGCGGCTACGCACGCTTTGATTGTGAAGTCACCGACGTCTGGAATCGAGACGGCGAAAACGTCATTGAAGTCTCGGCAACCGACAATGCCGGCAGAAATCAGACCTACGGCAAGCAGGGTTACGGCGACGCGCGCGGCATCTGGCAGACCGTTTGGCTGGAAGCAAGAGCGGCGGCGTATATCTCCTCGTTCTTTGCAAAGACGGCACTTGACGGCACCGTCTCCTACGACGTCGAAACGGTCGGTGCGGAAGACGGCATGACCGTTACTGCTGCATTTGCCAACGTCTGCGCATCTGCCGCTGTCAAAGACAACCGCGCATCCCTTTCGTTCAAAATCGAAGACCCCAAGCTCTGGACGCCCGAGGAACCGAATCTCTACGACGGTACGCTGACGCTCGGCGGCGACGTCGTCTCCACCTACGTCGGTATCCGCGAGATCGGAACGGGTGTCTTCGGTGAGCACGGTCATCGCTATATCACGCTGAACGGCAAGCCGTACTATATCAACGGTGTCCTTGACCAGTCGTTCAATCCCAAGGGCTTCTTCACGCTTCCGTCCGATGACGATTGCAAGGAAGAGATCCTCCGTCTGAAGCGCATCGGTATCAACATGGCGCGTATTCACATCAAGGCAGAGGAACCCTTGAAGCTGTATTATGCCGATAAGCTCGGTCTTCTGATCATGGAAGACCTGCCGTGCTTCTGGGCTGATCCGATTGCAGCAACCCGCGAACAGTATGAAAAAGAAATGGTTGAGCAGATCACGCGTGACCGCAACCATCCGTCGATCTTCTATTGGGTCGTCTTCAACGAAACATGGGGTCTGTTTACCAACTACGAAAAGGAAGACGGAACGAAGGCAAGAGAATATCTGCCCGAGACCGCAGAATGGGTCGTCTCCTGCTGGGAAAAGGTCAAAGCGCTCGACCCGACGAGATTGGTTGAGGACAACTCTCCCTGCAACTGGGACCACACCAAGACCGACGTCAATACCTGGCACTTCTATTCCAACGGCTACGAACGCGTCAAGGATGTCGTCGATTCGTTCTGTAACGGCGCTTACGTCGGCTCGCAGTATAACTTCAAGTCCGGCTACACGATGGAAGACGTGCCCTGCATGAACAGCGAATGCGGCAACGTCTGGGGCATTGAAGGCAACGCAGGCGACTCCGATATCTCCTGGCAGTATAAATATATGATGAACGAATTCCGTCTGCACGACAAGCTCTGCGGCTTCGTTTTCACGGAATTCCACGACGTTGTCAACGAGTTCAACGGATATTATAAGATCGACAATTCCGACAAGGATTTCGGCTATGATCTCTACGGTATGTCCCTGCGTGATCTGCATGCACAGGACTACCTCGGCGCTGACCATCCGCCGATGAAGACTGTCCGTGCGGGTGAATCCGTTGACATCCCGATGTTCGCATCGAGCTTTACCGATGCCCGTCACGGCAAGGTGCTTGACGTCGTCTGGCAGCTGACGGTGTCCGACGCGGTTTA
>JAZQWK010000308.1:0-3072 GCA_045632325.1 Eubacteriales bacterium | reverse complement strand
CAGGAGCAGCAGCGGGAGCGGGAGCAGCGGCAGGTGCAGGTGCAGCAGCGGGAGCAGGAGCAGCCTTGATGTCTGCCTTGTCGATGACTTCCAGGGTGATTTCGTAGACATTACCGTTAACGGTTACCTTATATGCTTTCATTTTCGTAAATTCCTCTCTTGTTGATTAAATTTTTGTTTTGGGAGTTGTTTAGGAAATTTTCTTGAAGGAGACGACGCGGAGTGCGGAGATATCGGTGCCGAGTTCCTCAGCTGCAGCTGCACAGACAGCGGCGACGATTTCAGCGCGGTTTTCGATGGCAGCGGATGCAGCGGGTGCAGCAGCTGCGGTGGGAGCGGGAGTCGGTGCTGCAGCAGGAGCAGACGCGGGAGCGTTTGCGGTGAACAGTGCAGTAACCATAGACATCAGCTTGATGAGCAGAATAATGCAGACCAGACCGATGAAAACAGTACCGATACCCATTGCGACGACGAAGCCGTTATTGACGGTTTCCGTCAGAAGAGCGGTGGGGAGATACATACTTTCACTTCCTTATTTTATTTTTTTATATCTAAATATTCGCTTGAACGAATTATTTGATACGGAGGTTGGGATGATTACATCATGAGCTTGGAAATGTAATCGATGGTGTAGCGGATACCGGCCTTGCCGCGCTCTTCATTGGGCATCCATGCGGCGGAGTGCGGTTCGATGGACAGGCATCCGTCATAGCCGCGTGCGTACAGACCGGCAAAGATGGAGCCCCACTTCAGGTCATCCATGCCTGCGGGCGGATCGTCAATGTATCTGCCGCGGTTGACAACGGCACCCTTGACGTGAACGTGAGAGAAGCGGTCAGCCCAGTCAGCGATCTCGTGCATATAATCACGACCTGCGTGATACGAATGGGAAGCGTCATACTTGATCTTGACATCGGGAAGCTCGCCGAGAACGACCTTCCACGTTTCAATATCATGGACGAAGTTGTTCCAGTCGCAGTTGTAGATCGCGACGGAGGTCTTCGTGCCCTTTGCTTTTTCGGCAAGACGTCCGAAGATTTCAATCGCCGCAGAATAGTTGCGGTACAGGGAGACGGAATCGTCGTAATTGCATCCGCAGACAAACGTCGGAGCTTCTGCCGCAATGGCATCCTCCAGCGTTTTGGACACAATTGCAAATTCCTCCTCGTTGACACGACCAGCTGCATTCATGTTGGAGTTCCAGCGGCCGACAGAGCTGAAGAACAGACCCGCTTCACGGACATTGGCAATGTAATCTGCCATGTTCGCGTGACAATTCAGCGTTTCTTCATTGTTGTTGTTGCAGATTTCCACGCAGGACAGACCCAGTCCCTTGACATAAGCGACGGCGTCCTTCGTCGGATTGCTGCAGATGATGCCGAGTTTCATCATAAAGCATGACCTTCCTTTCCGGTAATATAATTGAAATAAAAATTTTTTCGATCGTTTTATGGAAAAAGTTATTTTTGCAAGCAACATTTTCCGCCATAATGATTATACTACGCAAGCGCCGTTTGGTCAAGGGGTTTTGACGTTTTTTCCAAAAATCTCAAAAAATATATAATGTATGCATAAAACCGATTGAAATCTTGGTTAAAATACCCTCTTTCACAATAGCGGAAAGATGCACTTCGTTCGGTAAAAAGAAGTCTGGAATGAAATTTTGAAAACCTATTGCAATAAATCCCAAAACATGGTATAATTATAAAAAATTCGCATAAAATAATCAATCTGTATACAAAAGATTCAGTATAAAAACGGAGGATATTACCATGATTCTTGACAAAATCCGAGAGCTTTCTCTCTTTGACCCCGAAATCGGTGCTGCCGTTGAGGCGGAATACAACCGCCAGCGCGACGGACTTGAGCTGATTGCCAGCGAAAACGTCGTTTCCGAAGCGGTTCTGCTTGCGGCAGGTACCATTCTGACCAACAAATACGCCGAGGGTTATCCCGGTAAGCGTTACTACGGCGGATGCGAAAAGGTTGACGTTGTCGAAACCATCGCCATCGAGCGCGCAAAACAGCTGTTCGGTGCGCAGTATGCCAACGTCCAGCCGCATTCCGGCTCGCAGGCAAATACTGCCGCTTACGTCGCTCTGCTGCAGCCCGGCGATACCGTACTCGGTATGAGCCTTGCCTGCGGCGGTCACCTGACGCATGGCAGCCCTGTCAATTTGTCCGGTAAGTATTACAACTTTGTTCCCTACGGTCTGAATGAAGAAGGCTTTATCGATTACGATGCGCTGGAGGCACTGGCACTCGAGCATCAGCCGAAGATGATCGTTGCGGGCGCATCCGCATATCCGCGCATCATCGATTTCCCGCGTCTGCGTGAAATTGCCGATAAGGTCGGTGCGTATCTGATGGTTGACATTGCGCACATCGCAGGTCTCGTTGCGGCAGGTGAGCATCCCTCTCCCGTTCCGTATGCAGACGTTGTCACCACGACGACCCACAAGACCCTGCGCGGTCCGAGAGGCGGTTTGATCCTCTCCAACAACGAAGAAGTTGCAAAGAAGCTTGACAAGGCGATCTTCCCGGGTATCCAGGGCGGTCCGCTGCTTCACATCATCGCTGCAAAGGCTGTGTGCTTCGGCGAGGCACTCAAGCCCGAATTCAAGGAATATCAGCACCAGGTCGTGCTCAATTCCAAGGCGTTTGCTGCTGCTCTCAAGGAAGAAGGCTTTGACCTCGTATCCGGCGGTACCGATAACCATCTGGCGCTCATTGACCTCCGTCCGATGAACATCACCGGTAAGGAAATGGAAACCCGCCTTGACCAGGTTCATATCACCGTCAATAAGAACGCCATTCCCAACGACCCGCAGAAGCCCTCTCTGACCAGCGGTATTCGCGTCGGTGCACCCGCCGTTACGACCCGTGGTCTGAAGGAAGACGATATGCGCCACGTCGCTCATCTGATGGCGCTGACCGCAAAGGATATCGACGCAAACGGCGATTACGTCCGTGCAGAAGTCGCAAAGCTCTGCGAAAAGTATCCGCTGTTCAAGTAAGAAGCATGACAAACCGAGAAAAACGCTTTCTCACATATGACAATCAGATTACCCT
>JAZQWK010000307.1:0-10943 GCA_045632325.1 Eubacteriales bacterium | reverse complement strand
ATTTGGAATCGGTGACGATGCCGCGGCAGTGACCGCCTTCCATGTCGGGATACGATGCAATGCAGTCAAAAAGCAGATCGACACCCGCACACCTGACCTCCTCCGTCATCTGCAGAGCAAAGATGTACGGCGAATACCGCTGAATATAACGCGCGGTCGTCGGCTCCTTCGGCTCACCGTCTCTCCATTGCGCGGGAATCGTGTCAAAGCCGTAGAGAGCAGAGTCGCGCAGCCATTTCTCGGCAAGACCGAAGATGATCTGCTTGCCGCGTCCGTTGCACATCGGCACGAACAGGTTGACAAGACCGAGTGTCGCAAGACCGCCTAAAATGTTCGATTTTTCGAGCAGCAGTACCGATCTGCCGTATTTTGCCGCAGAAACCGCCGCCGCAACGCCTGCAACACCGCCGCCCGCAACGATGACGTCGTAATGCTTTTTGGCGGTGAGTGTTTTTGAGAAAACGATGGTACGTTCCATAAACCGTGCTCCTTTGCTTATTCTTCGTAGTCGAGGATGTTTGCGATGAATTTTTCCGCTTCTTTCATGACCTTTGCGCGGTTGGATTCTACAGCGGATGCCAGCGTGTTGCTGTCCTGCTTGTTGACGGTTTCCCAGATCGATGCGAAATTGCAGATCAGACCGATATCGTAAAAACGGCTGTCAAAGGCAATATCGAGCATCGAAGCTGTTTCCTCATCGCGGACGAGCTTGGAATCAAGCACCAGATCGTAGAACGGCTCAATGACGGTGTAATAGGACTCGCAGGCGAGCAGGTTCAAAACGTCCGTAGTACGCACCGTATCCTGCGTATCGCGCGGCACGGTAAGGACGGTCGACGACCAGACGTTGAGCGGCGTGTAATAGCGATCCTGCGACTCCTCGTATTTCGGCATCGGAATGATACCGAAGTCCGCTTTCATCGAACGCAGATTCATAACGGTCTGCAAAGGACGGATCATGAACAGCGCACGGTTGTCGATCATCATGGAAATTGCGTCGTTGATCGTCATGTTGTACGGAATACGGTCAAAGAACAGCTGCTTATTTTTCAGAAGCTCAATCGCCGTCGCCGCCGTTTTCAGCGTTTTTTCGTTTTCGAGGCTGTAGACGATGGTATCGTTTTCACCTTCACAGATGCTGGTTCCCGCTGAATGCATCGTCAGATAAATGATATCGGTCTGCGATGCGATGCCGTAGCGGTCTTTTTCGTCGTAGGAGCCGTTGCCGTCGATGTCGGCGCTGACGTTCTGCGAGAACGTCATAAGCTGATCGAAAGTCCATTTGCCGTCACGAACCAGCTCGTAGAGATTGCCGAGATCGTACTGCTCCGCCATTTCCTTATTGAAAAAGACGGTCCAGCAGGACAGCTTGTCAATATAGGTAACGTCGGATACGGCACCGAGCAGACGACCGTGAAAGGTCAGCGTTTCGGTCATGTTCGGATCCCACCACGGCTTGGAAAGATCGAGACCTTCGAGCGTGTTCAGATCGTAAAGGAGCTGACCCGATAAGAACTTCTGCCAGGAAAGCAGCTGCGGGACGACGAGATCGTAATCCCCGGAGTTCGACATGACGCTCTTTGTGACCTTGCTCAATACCTTATCTGCCGTTTCCGGCTCGTTGGTAATCGTAATATTCAGCGCTTCTTCAACGGCAAGATTGCGGTAATAGACGGCGTCGTTGAGAACCTCACCCGTTTCTTCCTCAGTATCAATGTCACTGGGAATCCCCGTCCATCCGTGCTGCTGTTCGTTGTCAAAGGAAATGATGCGGAATTCGTGACCGTCGTAGTCGGTATTCATGGGCGTAACGGTCAAACGGACCTCATCCGTCGATGCCGCTGTTTCCGAGGATGCGGCGTCGGCAGTCGTATCGGGTTCGGCTTTTACGGCGGGAGCTTCGGCGGCACAAGCGGCAAGCGTACCTGCCAGCAGAAGCAGTACGGCCGACGTGCGTAACGTGCGTTTTTTCATCGTGGAATCCTTTCGTTGTATACAAAATCATTTCATGGATTCATTATATCACATCACTGAAAAATCGTCAAGAATTTTCCGTTTTTTCTTGCAATCGGTGCACGGATATGCTATAATGAAATTCAAAGAAAATCATAGGAAAGGAAACATACCAACATGAAAACAGACAAGAAAATGATCTGCGGATATCTCTCCGATTGGGGTTGGATCGGCATCTCGGAGGAGGCAGCAAAAAGCCTGACGCATATCAACTACTCCTTTGCGCTTCTGCGTGACGGAGCGGTTTCCGATGCGCACTGGACGCACGGCAAGGAACTGGACGAAGCAATTGCGAAGTATCCCGAGCTTACGTTCGTCATTTCCGTCGGCGGATGGGGTGCAGGCGGATTTTCGGAGGCAGCTTCCACGGCGGAGGGCAGAGAGCTGTTTGCAAAAACGGCAGTGGATCTGATGCGCCGTCACGGATTCCGCGGCATTGACGTCGACTGGGAATATCCCTGCAGAGACGATGCCGAAATCACGGCTTCCCCCGATGACAAGGTTAATTTCACGCTTCTGCTGCAAACGCTCCGCGCACATCTTAAAGCGGAAAGTGAGAAAACGGGAGAGGAATACCTTTTGTCCATTGCCGTCGGTGCGGGAGCGGGCTTTACCAAGGACATCGAGCTTGATAAGCTCAACGATATCCTCGATTACGTCAATCTGATGACCTACGACATGAAGGAATGGGATCGCGTCACGCATCATTCCAATCTCTATCCGTCGGGCGAATACGAGGGCGGCTGGAGCGGGAAGCAATCGGCGGAAACGTATCACGCCTGCGGCATCGATTGGAACAAGCTCGTGCTCGGCGGTGCGTTCTACGGACACAGCTACGACGTGACGGGTGAACACCCGCTCGGTCAGACGGAGAACTTCAGTCGCGCAAAGAATCTGCGCTACAGCCGCATCACCCGCGAATGTACCGAGGAAAACGGCTGGGTCAAGTACCGCGATGAAGCCGCCTGTGCACCGTATCTTTATAACGGCAAAACGGTCGTGATCTACGACGACGAGCAGGCACTTGCCGACAAGGTCGATTACGTGTACGAAGCAGGTCTCGGCGGCATCATGTTCTGGGAGTTCAACGAGGACGACACAGGCTCCCTTGTCTGCGCGATCGCCGCAGCGGCTGCAAAACACGAAAAGAAATAAGGCGTTTGGAGGATCAACCGATGACCGATTTTTCAAAGATCGCACAATATATGGAACAGACCGTCTGCGAAAAGCACGGTGTTCCCGGCTGCGATATTCTCGTTTACCGCGATCACGAGCTTCTATACCGTCATATCTGCGGTTACTCCGACCGCGAGGCACGGACACCGCTGACGGAACGTCATCTCTATTATATGTACTCCTGCACCAAGGTGCTGACCGTTTCCGCGGCCATGCGCCTGTGGGAGGAAGGAAAGCTTGACCTGGACGCACCCGTGTCCGCGTATCTGCCCGCATTTGCCGACGTCAAGCAAAACGTCGACGGCACGCTGACCGTACCCGCAGCACCGCTTCTCGTCCGTCATCTCTTTACGATGAGCGGCGGATTTGACTACAATATGCGCACCGATGAAGTAAAAGCTGTCATTGCCGCAAACCCGCACGCGACGACCCGTGAGATCGTCGATGCGTTTGCAAAGAAGCCGCTTCTGTTTACGCCCGGCTCGCGCTTTCAGTATTCGATCTGCCACGATATTCTGGCGGCAGTGATTGAGGCCGCGTCGGGGATGCGCTTCGCCGAGTATCTGAAGGCAGTCATTTTTGATCCGATCGGCATGAACGACAGCACGTTTGACGACGCCGCATCCGTGACTTCCCGCCTTGCAGGACAGTATGCATCCGACAGAAACGGCGTTGTCACCCGCGCGGGACAGGGCAACTCCTTCCGTCTGACCGACAACTATGAATCGGGCGGTGCGGGTCTGATCTGTTCTGCCGCAGACTACGCGCTGTTCGCCGATACGATGGCGTGCGGCGGTACGGCGGCTAACGGTTATCGCTTCCTGAAACCCGAAACGGTAAAGCTGCTTCACACCGATCAGCTTCCCACCTACACGATGGACGGCACGTTCTCCTGTGCGGCAGGACCCGGATACGGCTATGGGCTGGGTGTCCGTACGCGTCTTGACCAAAACGAAGGTCAGAGAAGCCCCATCGGCGAGTTCGGCTGGGACGGCGCGGCAGGCTCTTACGTTATGTGCGACGATACCAACCGTCTGTCTATCTTCTTTGCCATGCACGTCCTTTCCTGGCCGTCCTGCATCGGCTCCGACCATGCGGTGATCCGCGATATGATCTACGATACATTGCATCTGTAAATAACATAACTGCTGTCCGAGTTCAAAATCGTGACAGCAGTTTTTTTGTGATTAAACGGTGATCAACTGAATTGCATCGGGATCGGTCGTGCGGATATCGCGGAGCACCAGATTTGCAGGTCCGCCGCAGAGCTTCACGGCGATCTTTGCGTTGGTATCGACGTCGGCAACGGTGATGTCGTGCATTTCCTCGGGCAGTGCGTGACGGAAGGTCGAATAGTTGCGGTCACCGATGCGGATCGCCGCCTGACAGCGTACGCCGTCACAGTCGATGGAGCGGTCGTGGATGTGCTCCATCCGCACGTTGTACAGCTGAACGCCGTCGTGACAGAGCAGACGAATGATGCCGTGACCGCCTGTGACATAGGCGGAAATGTTTTCAATGACGACGTCGTGAATGTCGTTTGATAGCCCTTCGACGTACTGCTTCTGTCCCGTAATGCCGAGCAGACCCGTCAGTGCAACCGTATCGTCGCCCGTTGAGCCCGTGATATTGCGGATGACGATATCGTGGCAGCCGACGCGCAGATCGATGCCGTCCTGGTTGGGCGCGTCGTTTGCCGCGGTGAAGTCGATATCGGAAATCTCGCCGTGGTCGCAGAATACAAACGTCAGACCCCAATAGCGCGGATTGACGATGCGCAGGTTTTTGACGGAAAAACCCGATACGCCGCGCAGATAAACGAACGTGTTGTTGAGCACGTGCGGTCTGCCGTCCTTGTTTGCGGTCTTCTCGGTCAAGCCGTTGTGAATACCGCCGTCAAGCGTCGCACCGTTCTGTCCGAGAATGTGGATGTCGTGCAGCAGATCGTCCGCCGTCATCGGTGCACCGACGGGAACCTCCGTTGCGAAGATATTGGAATAGACACCGTCGGCAAGACGCAGATGCGCGCCGTCAAGGATGACCGTTTTTCCGCTTGTCAGAAACAGCGGTGACGAGATAACCCAGACGTCGTCGCCCGTCAGCGGGTTGGTTTTGGGAATCACAGCGGTATCGCTGCCGTTGATGAGATTCTGAAGATAGGCGGTATCGCCCGTATGGTTTTCGTACATGGTAACGAATCCTCCAAAAGATCAGTTTTCAAGTGCAAAGGCAACGACCTTATCCAGAGCCTTCTGTGCAGCTTTTTGCTTGGCAGTATACTTGGACATAAAGTTTTGCTCATCTCCCGTGACAGCTTTGCGCAGAAGCACAGCGGTATCGGCAAAGTTAAAGACCGTATTGAAGTCAAACGATGCATTTTCAAAGATGATATCGAGCATCAGGGACGATTCGTCGTCACGCGCAACCTTTCCGTTCAGTGTGCGTTCGTAAATGGCGGGAACCATGATATCATACGATGCACGCGCCATCGTTTCCATAATCAGACCGGTTCCTTCGGGATCGGAGCAGAGCATCGGAACGCCGATACCGGAGGGCAGCCAGGTGTTGCAGGCAGTATAATAGGTGTCCTGCGCTTCGTCGTACTTCGGAGCGGGAATGATACCGAAATCGTCGTCCATGTCACGCATGCCCGTAACGCCGAGAATCGTATAGTCCATGAACAGCGCACGTCCGTCACGGAAAATCTTAGCATAATTCTTGCCGCCGTCAAGGTCATTGATAACGCGGTTGCGGTCGCCGAACAGCTCGGAGCACTTGTCAATCAGCGCAATCGATTCTGCGGAATCAAGGGCGAGGGTATAGGCGTCATCGGTGCGTGTGACGGTGTCAAGACCCGCACCGGTGTACAGCGCATTGCCGAACGTACCGTCGATGACCAAACCCCAAACGTCGTTTTCGTCCATCTTGCCGTCGCTGTTGAGATCGGTGGAATAGTCCTTCGTCATTTCCGACAGCTTATCAACCGTCCATTTGCCGTCCAGAACGATCTGATACAGATTACCGAGATCGATATCGTTCGCAAGACGCTTGTTATATATCATAACGATCGGCGTGATGTAGAGCTGTGCGGAGAGCGGACCGGTTGTGAAATACTGCTTGCCGAAGAAGTTCATATTGTTGTACATCGACTTGTTCCAGTATACGGAATCGAGTGTCAGATGCGGCATTTCACGCAGATCGTACAGCATTTCCGCGGTTGTCAGCGTGTTGATACCGTCGGAGAGTGCCGTAATGACAAGGTCATACGATTCATCCCCTGCGGTCACGGCGCGCTGTATGATCGCCGCGGCCTGCTGACGGTCTTCATGAGACGTAAATTCCAGCTTGATATTGAGTCGTTCTTCCACGGCACGGTCGCGTTCGTGAATCGCGTCGTTGACGATGTTGCCCTCCAAGTCTTCAAACCAGAAGTTCTGACGGGCGGTGGTGTTCTGACCGACGATGTGGAAGACCTCACCGCCGAAGTCCTTTGCTTCCAAACCCTCGTAGAGATCGGCGGTGACCTCCTCTGCGGGTGTCGTGGTTTCGGCATCAATGGCAGCGGTGGTATCAGTGGCGGGTGCAGTCGTGCTGTCGGCGCACGATGCGGCAGAGGCTGTGACGAGCAGTGCCGCGAGCAGCGTCAGGGTTGTGCGGATATGCAGTTTCATGGCGGAACCTCCTGTGTTATATGTTACAAAATAAATTACTTGATATGAATTTTCTCCTCGGGCACAAATCCTGACGAATCGGGGATACGAACGGTCACAAGGTCGTGCTGATCGACGGAAACAAGGGTTTCTTTTCCGACGGTGATATCGGACAGATACAGATCACCGATGGATGCTTTGTCAGCGTCGCGTACCCACAGGAAGACGGGTGCTTCGTGGTAGTTATAGCGCGTTTTCATGCCGTCAACGTAGATATCGCGCATATTGCCCTCAAAGGCAACGAACGCTGCAGACGCGCAGTAGGTGCAGTAAATTTCGATGTCACGGAAGTAGATGTGGTGATCGACCGCACGCGGATTGTTGCCGCAGTAAACGGTGATGCATCCGAGGTGATCAGACCAGTTGGGCAGGGAAAAGCCGACAGAGCAGTTTTCAAAAACGACGTTTTGCGTGTCGTAGTTTTCCTCAAACACGATGCCGTAGCACGCACCTTTGTCAGCCCATGCGGCGATGTTGCGGAAGACGACGTTGTCGGTGCGCGTCGAGCCGTTGCCCGTCGATTTACATTCCGCCGCGTCGTCACCCGTGCGGATAAAGCAATCCTCAACAAGGGAATCGGTACAGTCGGAGAGCATCACGCCGTCGGAGAAAATGCGATGGGAAATCAGAACAAGATCGTGGACATGGACATGATGGCAGTTGGTAAAGCAAACTGTCCAGGAGCAGGAATTGACGACGGTGATATCGGAAACCGTCACACCGTCCACGCCGCAGAAGTTGAACGTCTGCTGTGCGCCGCTTTCGAGTGCCGACGCATCAATGACCGCACGTCCGCAGACGGTGACGTTCTTCGCTCCCGGCTGTGCGCGGAACAGGGAACGGGTCGTCGCACCGTAGACGCGGATGACGGTGCCTTCCTCAAAAAACACGGTGGAATCCGAGGGAAGGGTCATGCAATCCAGGTAGTAAATCCCGCGCTTAAAATAATAAACGGTGTTTTCCTCGGTGAAATTCATTTCAGCGGCAGTATACTGACCGGGAAGAATCGTTTGAACTGCCGCACCTTCGGGAATACACAGCGGCGTTTTGCGGCGGACAACGAGTGTCACGGCACTTTCTACGCCGTGGTCAAAGACAAAGGTGAACGAACCGGTCTTGTCGATCGTGGTACGAACCGTATTGTCGCCGCAGATCTCGGCTTTGACACCGGTGCTTTCGGGCAGAACGACCACGCGGTTGCGCTTCTGCGACAGGGTCAGCTCCACGGCAATGGAAAAATCGCCCTCTCCCTCCACTTCCGCATACGCAAACGAATGGGTTGAGAATGCCGCTCTTGCCGCATAAACGGGAACGAACAAGCCGTTCAGCTTCATTTTCACATACGGGGAAACGATCATGCCGTTTTCGGTCGGTCCGTTATACCAGTTGCCGTCCTCCGAAAAGGTCTGTCTCTGCCATACAAAGACCTCGGAAAGTCGGTCAAAGCGTTTGATTTCGGGATAATAAACAGAAGATATCGTGGTCATAGTCGTGGTCCTCTCAATTGTACGATCATTGTTTTTCATCATTATAACACAAGGATGCGTGAAATGCAAGAAAAAATGAACGGTTTGTAAAAAAGTGGTGCATCCTATATTTGTTCATATTTGTATGATATACTGAAAAAAACGGAACACACCAAAGGAGGACATACTATGCGTTTATATATCAGACAGAAACTCTTTTCATGGGGTGACCGATTCTCGGTTTACGATGCAAACGGCGAGACACAGTATACCGTCGAGGGTGAGGTCTTTTCATTTGGCAAAAAACTGCATCTTTACGACGGAAGCAGCCGCGAGCTTGCCTATATCGAGCAGAAGCTGTTTGCGTTTCTGCCGCGGTATGTCATCTATCGCGGAGATACTGTGGTCGCCGAGGTCATCAAGGAGTTTACGTTCTTCCATCCCGAATATACGGTGGAGGGACTCGATTGGCACGTGCACGGCGATTTCTTTGACCATGACTATTCCGTGACAGATGCAAACGGACACAACGTTGCGACGGTGCAGAAAGAGTGGTTTACGCTCGGGGATGCGTACTGCATTGACATTGCAAATGAAGCCGATCTTGCCACGGCACTTGCGGTGGTGCTGGTGATTGATGCGTGTATTGATGCGCAGCGACGGAATTGAGATAAGAATGAGAAGGTGCTTTCTGCAAAAAGCGTATGAGGATAGGAAGCTGTTATGAATAAGACAAAAAGTTATTTGTTTGCATTCCTTCTTGGTATACTTACTGTAATCATTTGTCTTGCTATCGGCGACGGTATGATCGGTGTTGCAGGTACACTCGGTGAATGCATCTACGATGAATCGGGCGAAATGATCGAGTATACTGTGCACGTCAAAGATCCTACGGGAAAGATTGTATTTTGGAGCGGACTTTTGCTTCTTCCTGTAATTCTTTCCTATTGGATACGTCCGAGGCATACATGGATCAACCTGCCGCTGTTTGTACTTTCCTGGTATATCCTCTCTGCGATATTCGGTTCTCACGGAAATCATTACTATCTGGCACATCCCGCAAGAGGATTTATCAGCCTGTTTGATGAATTTGATCCGTTCATTGTCGCTGTATTTCTATGGCTGACGCAGCTGATAGTGCTGCTCATTGCGAGAGGGATGATCGGAATTATCAAAAAGATATCGAAACATTCATAACTGTTCGTTATCTTACTTTTGATTTTCGTAATGCTGACTGCCGTATCGCGTACCAATGCGGGACGGTCAGCGGATGAGGATCTATTTCTTCCCTGAAAATTGCTATGATTACGATATGAGATGGGAAACAAGACATTGAAGAAGGGGAACATCATGAAAAAAGATACCAGAGTCTGGCTTTCGATCGTACTCACGATCTCTGCACTGATTACGCTGCTGTCTTGCATTGACTGGGATACATCACTGACCTATTTTGTTTTATCTGTCCTTATCACCCTGCCATTTGTTTTCTCACTGCTGTTCTGTACACTGACCGCCATTGATTTGCTGCTCCATCCGACGCGTACACAAAAAACGCGGAACGGGGACGAGCGTGCTTCTAACGGGGCTTCGACAGATGAGGTACGCGTCCACCCGAAAAGGGATATTCTCACGGCAGCGTCGGTCGCCTGTGCCTTTTTGTGGATGGTATTCTGTTTTCTGATTCGTTGTGTCTTTGTGGCTGATTTCATCTATTTCATATTTTTCACGTTCATTCCCGTCATCCTTTCCACCGTTCTTTGGTGTATCGGCTCGCTTTCCCCGAAATACAACAACGGAGAAATGCGTCCTTATGCGGCATTGGCAACCGTCGGTTCGGCGGCCATCGGTGTACTGCTGATATTATCGGTGTTTGGGCACGTATAACAAAACAGCACCTCTGCCCGGAATTTCCATCCCGGCGAAGGTGCTGTCAATTTATGTAGAACTTATTGCAGAATTTCCAAAACCGCAGACACGATACTTCCCGCATCAATGCCCGCAACCTCGATCATGCGCCGTCCGACCTCGGACTTGGCAAACGGATCACGGATGGCAAGCACTTTTTGACGGATGCCGCGTTCACAACAGACGTCACGCATGGCATCACACAAAATCATACCCGCGCCGCCGTTGTAAATGCCTTCTTCCAGATAGACGATCATCTTCGTTTCATCGGTGACGTACATCTCGATCTCCTCGGCACGCTTTGCAAACGGCGTCAGCTGTTCCATCAGGAGAACACCCGCGGAAATACCGAGCACCGACAGCGTTTCTTCCGCCTTGACCGCTTCTGCGGCAATGCGTCCGTAGGTGACGATCAGAACCTGCTTTTCGTCAAGCGTCGGCTGAAAATCGGACTTCATCGGTGCATCGTCTGCCGAGTATGCAAGGAAGCGTTCGGTCAGCGCATCGTCGGGTGCGCCTTTCGGATAGCGGATGGCGTAGATACAATCCGCGTCAAACGAGGCTTCGAGAAAACGGCGCTGGGACGCGTAGGAGATCGGCTCACAGATTTCGATGTTCGGCAGCTGTGCAAGCATCGCAACGTCGAAAATACCGTGATGCGTCGCGCCGTCAC
>JAZQWK010000306.1:0-7168 GCA_045632325.1 Eubacteriales bacterium | reverse complement strand
CGCGTCACTTTCGGACTTGATGCAGAAGCGGTGACCGCCGTCGGTCGCGGCACAGTCGGGACACCATCTCCACTTCGGAGCGACGCAAGCGTCCGCGCCGTGTTCCCAAAGCGATTCAAACCATGCCTGCGCCGCAGAAATATCGATGACGATCGGAGGACAGGGATTCAGCGCATACTTATCAAGACGGGAGAACAGTTCGGTAACGGCATGATATTCTCCGTATCCGCGTGCCGTCCACGAAATGCATCCGGGAGCACCCGAGAGCATCGTCATCCATGCGGTATCGCGGGAAAGGAGCGTATGCATCCGTTCAACGTCCACGTCTTCCGCAAAATTGACCTTCAGCGCGCGCCATTCGCCCATCATCGTCGGTACGCAGACTCTCGTGTACTGCACGAGCATATCGTTGATCGCGGCGTAGTCAACACCGGGACGCGAGCCGCAGATTTCGGGGTAATTGTGAATGGAGTAGAAGTCGGGTCTGATCTCACGGCTCCAGTGGATCGTATCGTGACCGAGGATGCTGACGCCGGGATTGCTGATGCAGAGAGGGATCTGCGGCGCGGCACGGTGAACGTGCTCCGTCAGATCGCGGTGCCAATCGAGATATCCGGGCGTATCCTCCCAGCGGAAGGTGTTTGCGGGATTTGCGTGCGGGCTTGCCCAGCCGGATTCGTTGAACAGCTCGATTGAGAACAGATCGTCCTCCAATTCCGCGAGCATCGGCAGAATCTCGTCCAGGAATCGGTGACAGCAATCGCGCACGTCGGGGTCCGTAAAGAAATCGTCGTAGGACACGATATCGTCGGGATGATCCAAAAAACGCTTTTGCGCGGGTGACGCATTGCGGTAATCGTCCTCGTCCCACATCCGCTTTCCCCAATAAACGCGGGTATACGGCTGGCAGTAGAAGCTGCATTCCGGCTCCGTGAACAGGCAGAGGTGCAGACGGATGCCGTATTCACGGGCGGTCTGCATATACGCCTTGATGCGGTCAAAGAGATAGCGGTTGACACGGCCGCCGATGTCCAAGCCTTCCCATGCCGAGCCGCTGCTGTCTCCGCGCGGGAACATACGGATGGCGGTACAGCCCTCCTCCTTCAGAAATGCAAAGAATTTGCGCCAGACGCTCTTGTTGCAGCGCTGAAATTCCACGAGGTTCCGTCCGTGCTGAGACGGCATGGCAAGCTCCTCGCCGACGTAATCGACGTTAAAATAACAGCCGAACATTCCAAACGGGAAATAGCGGCTTCCGTCGTCATTGTAAAAATAACCGTTTTTCCACTGCATAACAGTTGATTCCTTTCCCTTTTTGCAACATTATATCACGGCAGCGGCGGATTTGTCAATGGGAAGAAGACCGTTGTGCCCATTTTCTCTTTCACCAAAAGAAAGCAACTTGTTTTCCTGTTGACAAAATCACTTGATTGTGATATAATATCTATATTATATATTGGCTGAAAGGAGTGTTCTGCCATGCTTCCAAATATAGAAGGCGCCGCCATCCCCGAATTTGTCGGCTCTACCCTGCTTGATACCATCGGTCTCGCCATTGCGGGCATTGACCCTGCGCTGAAGGAGCAGATGCAGAAACAGCTCCCTTTCCCCGACGATTTTACAGGCTCCGCACTCGGTCTGCTCTCCTCCCGTACGGGAGCCGCAGGACAGATCGTCGCCTGTGACGATGCCGTCAAAGCCACCGCAACCACGCTGATCTCCGTCGAGCTTCCGCGCGATACCAAGGGCTGGGGCGGTCACGGCTGTTATATCGTCCTCGGCGGAACGACGCCGTCCGACGTCCGCGAAGCGATCTCACTGGCACTCGAGGGCGTTGAAAAAAACGCAGGTGAAGTCTATATCAGCGACGCGGGACATCTCGAATTTGCGTTTACCGCACGTGCGGGTGAGGTCGTTCACCGTGCGTTCGGTGCACCGATGGGAGCCGCATTCGGATTCCTTGCCGCGTCCCCTGCCGCCATCGGTCTGGTGCTTGCCGACCGTGCGCTCAAAGCATCTCCCGTCGATATCGTGTCGTACATGACGCCCAGCGTCGGCACCAGCCACTCAAACGAGGTCATTCTCGCCTTTTCCGGTGAAGCGGACGCCGTCCGTTCCGCGGTTCGTGCCGCACGGGAGCTCGGACTTCCGCTGCTCCGTGCCATGGGCTCCGAGCCGATGTCTCCCGGTGAAAAGCCGTATATTTGACGGCGTTACAGAAAATTCACATGACCGTAACATATTTTCGGTTTTTCCATGTTGACAATCCGCTGATTGTGTGATATAATCTATCCGATGATCGCAATATGCGCAAAAATTTCGTTTCGAGCGATCAAATCCACACAGAAAGGATGCCTTTCCATGATGATCAAAATTGAAAACCGCATGATTCCCGGTACCCAGATGGACAAAGAAGCCATGGGCAACGTGACCGGTCTTGCGTTTCTTGATAAAATTTTCTATATCCAGCAGGGCATCATGCTTGCACAGATCCGCGATATTTCCGGCATCGACGGCTCTACGCTGCAGAACTGGGTCAAGCGCGGCTGGACGGGCAACGCCATCAACAAAAAATACTCCAAGGATCAGCTTTCCCGCATCCTGCTCATCAATATGATGCGCCAGGCACTGCAGCTGGAAAAGATCGACTATATTCTCCACTACATCAACGGCGATATCGACTCCAAGGACGACGATATCATCCCCGAATCCAAGCTGTACGATTACGTCTGCAAGATCGTGGACGCCGCAAGTGCAACGACCGTATTTGACGCAGAGGCGCTCCGCCGCTGTATTGCGGAAATGACCGTCGATCATCCCGAGATCTTCCCCGGTGCAAGAGCGCGCTTGAATGAGGTACTGGAGATCATCGTCACGGCGTACAACGCTTCCCTGCTCGCGGAATATGCAAACGCACAGCTGCAGACCCTCTCCAACTGAATCAAAACAAAACGGCGATTTTGAGCGATTTTTCGACTCAAAGTCGTCTTTTTTTGCTTTGTTCATGGAATTTTCACAATCTCTTCATGCTTATGTTGTATTTCTATGTTATACTGAAGAAGTAAATGTGGAATTCTGTCAATTTGCAAAATATTCATCAACATTCCACATAGCGTCTGATCAAAATCGGTTATCTTTGTAAATGATACATAAAATTGATGAATCGATCAGCGACGTAAGCGTACACGTTCATCCATCCCTTGTCCCATTGAAACAGGAGAACTGCAAGTGAACAACAATCAACCCAACGCCTCTCCGAAAACAGAACAGACCGACACCGCCGTACGCACGGAAAAGACGACCGAAGGTAAGGTTTTTATTCCGATCGCAAAGATCGAGCAGCTGCAGACAAATGCCGCTGACGGCAGACCGTCCAAAAAGGCAAACCGCAATTTCGGCATCACCACCGTCGGGGACACAAAGCCCGCCGACGTACCGGTCGCGGAAAACAATGCGTCTTCCGCATCCACCGACACAGCGCCCGAGGCACCCCAAAAGAAACGTCCGCGCTGGCCGTGGATCACTGCAGGCTGTGTTCTGTTTGTGATTTTAGCATATCTTCTGGTGATTTTCGTTCCCACAGGTCCCATCGCCAATCTGCGCGATATCTATATTCAGACCGCCATGTCAACGGCGGACCACCAATGGCTTGCAACGATTCCGTTCCCCGATTGGGTCATTGACCGCGCCTGGACCGATCCCACGGTCAAACCGCCGAATGCGCCCGATAACTCCGAGCTTTTGGAGACCGCAGGTACGGAAACAGAGATCACGACCGACACCACCGCACCCGCGACCGACGATACAACCCCGATTACCGAAACGGAAACAGAGACGGCAGAGCCGATACAGCCTTCCGAGCCCGATATTCTCGGTCTGAACACGCTGAAGGTCGGCGACACGGACTATGCAGGCAACAAGGTCATCGTCGCAGACAAAGAAGAAGGACTCTTCATCTCGGAATTCACGCTGACGAGCCATATGGCTGCTCCTGCAAAGTATCACGGCTACGCCATGGTCATCGACGATCCGTCCCGCGTGTTCGTCGGCTCCACCCCGAAGCCGTACGTGCTCGGTTACCGCTTAAATGAAATGATGGACTACTACGGCGACGTCGTTGCGGGTATCAACGCGAGCGGCTTCTCCGACCCCAACGACTGCGGCACCGGCGGTGATATCATCGGCGCGTGCTTCTCCGAGGGCAAATTCTGGGGACAGTATACCAATACGATGGCAAGCGTCGTTCTGACCAAGGAGGACAAGCTGGTCGTCGGCTGGCTCAACGATTGGTCCAAATATACCAACATCCGCGACGGCATGCAGTTCGGTCCCGTTCTTGTCGATAAAGGCAAGAATCTGATCGACGAGGCTTCCGGCGGCGGCTGGGGCTTCCACCCGCGATCCGCGATCGGACAGCGAGAGGACGGCGCCATCATCATGATCGTCATCGACGGCAGAGTAGAATCGTCCCGTCTCGGCTGTACCATTTGGGAAATGGCCGAAATGATGGTCAAGTACGGAGCAGTTACCGCAGGCGGCTGTGACGGCGGTTCTTCCGTCGTGCTCGGCTACAAGGATGAGATCCTCAACGATAACTCCTCCGCCAACCCCGAATACGGCAGAAAAATGCCGAACGCGTTCCTGGTTCGCTCCAAGAAGAACGAACAGAACTGATTCCGCATCCCCGCACCTTCCCGAAAATAACACGTAAATTGTGCGAAACGATTCATTTCAACTTTATTCATTCTTTGTTTTTCATTTTTCAATTATTGTATTACTGCTTTGTATGTTTCAACGAACCGCACTTTTCGTGATATTCAATATATACCCCAAAGGAGAACATCATGACACAACGGAGACCCTCAGAGGAAAAAATCTGGCTTAAGCATCTCCCGAAAGAACAACTGGAAACGGAAATGGCGTTTCAGACGCTGTACGATACCGTGTCCCAGGTTTGTGATGAATACCCCACAAACAAAGCGATTTATTTCTACGGCTCCTCCATCAATTACACGCAGATGAAGGCAAAAATTGAGGAGATTGCCGCTGCATTCTACGGACTCGGCGTCAGAGAAGGCGACATGGTTTCCTTCCTCGTCCCGACCACGCCCGAGGCGATCTACTGCCTGTATGCGCTGAATAAGCTCGGCGCGATCCCGAACTTCATCGACCCCAGAATGGACGTCAACCGCATCCTCGACGCGGCAGAGGGCGTACATTCCAAGCTGCTCGTCACCATCGACATTGCGTGGCCGAAGGTCGCAAAGATCCTCGATCAGCTGACCGTCGAAAAGATCATCACGATGTCCCCGTACATCTCGCTCAAGGCGATCCCGAAGCTCGTCATGGCACTGAAGACAAAGCTTCCGAAGATTCCCTACGGCGATAAGGTTCTGACGTGGAACGATCTGCTTGCGGCAGGAAAAGACATTTCCTCCACACCGAAGGCAGAATATAAGGACGGCTCCATCGCGGCGATCACCTATACCGGCGGTACGACCGGTACGCCGAAGGGCGTTCTTCTGACCAACGACGGTCTGAACACGATGGCAGAAAGCTTCCGCCGTTCCGGTGTTGACCACGAAAACAACGACAGATTCCTTGAGATCATGCCGATCTTCGCCTCTTACGGCATCGGATGCGGCGTGCATATGCCGATCTCCTTCGGTCTGGAGCTGATCGTCATTCCGAAGTTCACACCCGACCAGCTCGGCGGCATGATCAAGAAGTACAAACCCAACCACATGATGGCGGTTCCGTCCTTCTACGAGCAGATCATGCACTCCAAGGCACTTTGGGACGTTGACCTGTCCTTCCTCAAAACGACAGGCTGCGGCGGTGACACGATGAACCCCGGTCTGCAGGCGCGCTTCAATAAGTTCATGAAGGAGCACGGCGGTCTGTATCCGCTGTCCCAGGGCTACGGTCTGTCCGAAATGAGCGGCGCGGCAACCTGCTGCTTCAGCGCAATTTACAAGGACGACTCCTGCGGCATCCCGCTGCTGGCAACCACACTCGGTATCTTTGACCCCGATACGGGAGAAGAACTCGGCTATAACCAGGAGGGTGAGGTCTGCGTCACCGGCAGAAACATGATGGTCGGTTACTACAACAAGCCCGAGGAAACCGCAGAGATCATGCAGAAGCACGCCGACGGAACCACCTGGATCCATACGGGCGATATCGGTGTCATCGACGAAGACGGCTTCGTCTTCATCCGCGGCAGAATCAAGCAGATCATCATCAAGTTCGACGGTCACAAGGTATTCCCCGTTTCCGTCGAAGGCGTTCTGAACTCCCACAATATGATCCGCGAATGTGCGGTCATCGGTATTCAGGATCCCGACCACGCACAAGGCGAAGTCCCGATCGGTCTCGTCACGCTCAAGGAAGCGGCACAGGACATGGACAAGGACGCATTGCGCCGTGAGCTGATGCAGCTCTGCTACGAAAAGTGCGAGGAACGCGGCAGACCCTCCGATATCATCTTCATCGATGAAATGCTGTACACCGGTCTGCACAAGCACGACTACCGCAAGCTCAAGGAGCTTTACAAGGATCATCAGATTCAGAAATAAAACAACGACACACATCCCAAACGGCGGCAAGTTCAAAAGATTTCCCTACCGTTTGGTGATGTGTGTCTTTTTTTCAGCAAGGAGACCGACATATGCTTACCAAAGAAACCATCCTGTCTTTGCAGACACACCCCACCCAGCTTGTCCTGTACTATCTCGGACAGGTCGGCGTTTTGCTCCGTTACCGCGAAAAAACCGTATTGATCGACGGTTACTTATCCGATTACGTTGACCGCCATTGCTCAACGGATACCGTCCTGTGGCGCCGCCGTTATCCCGCACCGATCAGCCCCACGGAACTCGATTTCGTCGATTACGTTTTGTGCACGCACGACCACGAGGATCACACCGATCCCGATACGGTTGCGGGTATCTTATCGGTCAACGAGCACGCACGGTTCATCGGCACGCACGCCGTCGCCGCAAAGCTTGCCGCAATCGGCGTTCCCGAACACCGCATCACAGCACTCTCCAACGACGAGACCGTGATCCCCACCGACGGAATTTCCGTCACCAACGTCCCCGCAGCCCACGAGGAGCTGCACCCCGATGAAAACGGCAATTACCGCGAGGGCGGCTTCCGCATCGTG
>JAZQWK010000305.1:0-2991 GCA_045632325.1 Eubacteriales bacterium | reverse complement strand
ACTGGACCGACGTTTCCGGTTTCTTAATGGCAGACCCCCGTATCGTCACCAATCCCAAGCCGATTCACGTCATCACCTATCATGAACTGCGCGAGCTGTCCTACATGGGCGCCGGCGTTCTTCATGAAGATGCGATCTTCCCCGTCCGCTACGCAGGTATTCCGATCAACATCCGCAATACCAACCAGCCTGATGCGCCCGGCACGATGATCGTTCCCGATTCCAAGCATCCGTCCTATGAAACCAAGGAAATCGTCACCGGTATTGCCGGCAAGAAGGGCTTCTGCACCATCACCCTTGAAAAAGACCGCATGAACGACGAAGTCGGTTTCGGCCGCCGCGTTCTGGAAATCTTTGAAAAGCACAACGTCTGCTTTGAGCATCTGCCCTCCGGCATCGACACGATGTGCGTCATCCTCAACAAGCGCGATCTCGAAGGTATTCAGGACATGATCGTCAACGAAATCTGCCAGACCGTGGAACCCGATTCCATCGCTTATGATGAAGACCTTGCGCTGATCGCCGTCGTCGGACGCGGTATGGTCAAGGCAAAGGGTACGGCGAGCCGTGTCTTCAAGGCAATCGCGATGGCTGACGTCAACATCCGCATGATCGACCAGGGATCCTCCGAGCAGAACATCATCATCGGTGTCTCCGAGTCGGGCTTTGAAACGGCAATGCGCGCCATCTACGCAGAATTTGCCGACGACAACGCCATCCATTGATCTGATATAAAAATCAAGAGCGATTTCCGCATCCAAACGGAGATCGCTCTTTTCTCATGTAAAATTCTGTTATTCCCCACGGAAGGTGATCTCACCGGTCACATCGTTCATCGATTCGACGATCGCAAGCGATTCGACGCGGTAACCCTTTTCGCGCAGTGCGTCGCCGCCGCCCTGGAAGCCCTTTTCGATGATAATGCCGCATCCGGCAACCGAAGCACCCGACTCCTCGACGATTGCAACAAGACCGTTCAGCGCATTGCCCTGTGCAAGGAAATCGTCAACGATCAGAACGCAGTCGTCAGAGGACAGGTAGTCCTTCGGCACAATGACGTCGTAGACCTTTTTGTGGGTAAAGGACGCAACCTTGGCACAGTAGACCTCGCCCGAGACGTTGGCGGTTGCGTTTTTCTTTGCAAACACCATCGGCACGTTCATTTCCAGTGCCGTCGCTGCAGCAAGGGCGATACCCGACGCTTCGATGGTCAGAACCTTGGTGACCCCCGCATCGGCATACAAACGACCAAGCTCCCGTGCCATCTCCCGCAGAAGCGTGATATCGATCTGATGGTTTGCAAAATGTCCGACCTTCAGTACGTGTCCCGGAAGAACGGTGCCCTCCGCACGGATTTTATCTTCTAAATACTTCATATCGTTTTCCCTCTCATTGATACTTTCTCATCAGATCATCACAGTTGACCAGCTTTTCAAGCAGATGATTGCGGTGATAGAAATAGTGGTTTGCGGATTCATAACCGATCATCGGGTCCTCGCAGGAAAGCTCCAGCAGCTTTGCGGCAAGCATCGCTTCCTCTGCTGCAATTTCGGTATCGACAACGCCATCCTCATCACGGCGGATGACGAATCGGCATTGGTTATACATTGAGCGGAAGTGACAGTCGATCGCATTCGTCCAGCGGACAAGTGCCGCGAGATGCTCATCGTCCGTGCCGCGTGCCGCCGACTCGAGCGCCAGCGTTCCCTCGTGCCAGCCGTCGGACAGCTGCTTGATCTGCGAGACGTAGACGTCCTGCGGGAAGATCGAGCGCCAGCCGTTGATATCGTCGTACGGAATCCCCGTCATCGTTGCGGCATATCCCGTCTTCTGCGGATACAAAAGATTGGACGAGCCGACCTGCTGGGGTCCGAGGTACGCCGTGCCGATGTTAAACGGATACGCGTCGTACGCATCACTCAATTTGACGAAGGCTCCGGTCAATGCTTTGACGTCAGCCGTCGGGAACATCATGCCGTACAGCGTTTCCGCATCGGGCAGGCTGCCGTTCTCCGTATAAAACGCCTGCGCAAGACGCAGCGTCGGGGACGGGAAGCCGCCGAGTGTCCAGCCAAGCATGATACCGTTGACCTCACCCTGCTCGATAATCCCCGTCAGATGACGGCGGATCTTTTCATACGCAGGAACACACGGGATACTGGAAATTTCCCACGTTGCACCGAGCTGCAGCTTGGCATACGCATCGTGACCGTGCTTGTGCGCGTGACGCCAGGTATCCAGTGCATATTCTCCGGGACCTTCCACAGAAATGGAGTAATCGATAACGGACGTCTCAACGCCGCCGATCACCTTTTTGACAGCTTCCTCACTGACACCCATCGCCGCAATACCGCGCGGCATCTTTTCGATGACGTGGTGCGTCATATCGGGTTCTCTGCCGTTCCATGCCCAGCTCCATGCAAGCACGCGGAAGTCGGGATTGACCTCCGCCGCTCCCTCATAGAGAAGGCGGTTGGTCAGTGCGATGACGTCGGACGGATCTTTTTCTTTGCAGCGAGGGCAAGTACAGGTTTGCTTGTTTGCATGGCTGTAGCAGTTGGTCTGATTCTCACTTGCCGTGATCGTCAGATAGCCGCCAAGTCCGGGAACCGCTTCGTTGAGCTGCTTTGATGCACCGCGCAGATACGCCTGCACCTCGGGCGTGGACACACAGAGGCTTGCATAGCCGTCGTGTCCGATATGCCCCATCAGATGCGGATAGGCATCGAAGAACGACTTTGGCATCGCACGCGGCTCGTTCATGTAAAGAAACAGCTTCAGATCATACTTTGCAAGCTTTTCCACAAGATACCGCATACCCTCCTGTCTGGTCTCCCAGCCCTCCGAGAGTGCGGGAGCAAACGGGTACGGTGTCAGCGTATAGAGCACCGCCTGCGTCCAGACCCCGGTCACACCGAGTGACTGATAGGCGGAAAGCAATTCATCGGGAAACGATTCATCGATCAGCGCACGGTCTGCAAACGTATCGCC
>JAZQWK010000304.1:0-9976 GCA_045632325.1 Eubacteriales bacterium | reverse complement strand
CGAAAGAAACAGCGCCGCCGCAATACCGAAGACCGGCTCTACGGCACCCGACAGACACCCGCGCAGAAACGCACGCCAGGAGGACAAGCCGTCCTGCCGAAGCGGAAGCGATACCGCCGCACCCTCGGGGAAATTCTGAATCCCGATGCCCAGCGACAGCGCCAATGCCGACGACAGCGCCGCACGGTCGGATATCGCACGTACCGTTTCCCATGTGCCGCCCGATGCGACGACGGCTTCTGCCGCAAGTGCGACCGACAACCCGACCGCCATACCCTCCGGCACGTTGTGCACCGTCATCGCCAATTGTAAAAGAAAACCGTCTGCGTTTTGGGTGCCGTCCGACGCACCGATCCCGTGCGATCCCGTACGGAGACGTGCCGCCGCAGCATCGGTGCCGAGCAAAAACAGCACGCCGCACACGACGCCGACCGACGCGGGAAGCCATCCCGCAAGCCCGATTTCTTCTGCCGCCGCAATCGCAGGATTGAGCAGACTCCATACCGACGCCGCCAGCATAACGCCCGCGGCAAATCCGAGAAAGATCTGACGGGATACCGACCGCATCCCGCGCGGACAAAGAAATACCGCCGCCGACCCAAGCACCGTCATGAAAAACGGAAACAGACAGCAAAACAACGTCAAAAGCATCCATTGCATATTATAAAATCCTCCTGTCAAAAAGCTTGTGACACCTGCCGATGCCGGTGATTCTGCTGACAGGATATGCGATTTCACGGCAAGCGGTGATTTTCGGAATTCCCTTTGATTCCAATGCGGTTAAATTGAATTAAATCTGTATTTATTCTAATCTTTAGGATGTTTGGAAGCGATTCCCTGTGTATCCGTATAACCGGCATCGCTGCCCGACAGAGCTGCCCAACATAACTGCATAGAATTTCGGGCATCGGAAACACTGAATGACAGTATGCGCGTTTGGGAGGCGATCTGTCGTGAGGAGAATCATCACAGCGGCAGCGGATTTGTTCCGCCGCGTGGTACGCATATACGCGGTCTGCCATTTGTCACGCACTGCAGCGGCGACGGCGTACGATCTGCTGCTGGCGCTGTTTCCGATGACGGTTTGCTGTTCTGCGCTTCTGCATCGATCATCCGCACGTTCCGCGACCCCGATCGGTGAGATGATCTCGCGTTTCGTCTTTGCCGCAGAAGCCGTCGGTGACACTGCTCCCACGTTCCTGTTCGTCGCCGCACTTGCGCTGTTTCTGTCCGCGTCTGCGGGTGCCTACCGCTGTCTTGTACTGGGCGCCGCAGAGATCGCGGAATCATGTGCACTCGTTCCGACGGACAGCCGCCGAACGCGACGATTCTCGGGCATCCTCGATGCGGTCGTCGGGTATCTGTTTGCCGCCGTGCTGTTCGTCGCCGTCTATGCCGCAGTTTTCCTGCTTCTGCTTTGGGAGGAGCTGACCGCGCTGATCGCCCGTCACGTTCCCGCAAACGGGATCACGGCGCTTTTGTCGGTCTCGCGCTATCTATTGCCGTTTCTGCTCTTTTACGCGCTGTGCTTTGGACTGCTGCGGATCCTGCCGCCGCATATCTGCGCCAAAAACACCGACGGCTTTTCCCATTCCCGCCTGCGTCCGCCGACCGCACCCGGTGCACTGTTCTGTACGGTCGGACTCTGTGCGGTGAACGCCTGGTTTGCGCTGTTCCTTCGCGGGAGCGCAAAATATGCGCTGGTTTACGGCTCGCTTGCCTCGATGATCCTGTTTCTTACGTGGATGTTCGTCTGCGGCAACCTGCTTCTGCTCGGCATTGCCGTCAACGCCGCTATGACACCGATTGCTCGAAATTAAAACCTGTTTCATAATTGCAGGTTATATTATAAACAGACTTTAAAATAAGGAGAGGATTTCCATTATGAAAACGTTTTCCTGTACGCCCGACCGCAAAAACCCGATGCGCGTCTTCGGACTTCTGCCCTATTACGACGGCGAAGGCTTTTCCAAGTGCCACCGCTCGATCCTTGACGAGATCCCGCGCATCGCAGGGCTGGGTGCCCGCAGCTGCGGCGGCAGAATCTGCTTTCGCACCAACGCAAGAAAGCTCGTCCTGCGCATGACGCTGGCGCACGTCTGCTACGATATCGGCATCTCCACCTTCGGCTGTTCCTCTGCCGACGTTTACATCGGTGCACGACCGAACGCCAAGTACGTCGGTCTGCTCTGCCCGCCCGGTGAATTGCGCGAAAAAGATAACGTAACGGCAGAGCGCGCGTTTTTCCTCGACGGCGAATGGCAGGATATCACGGTCGTGCTTCCGAGAAACGAAACGGTCACCGCGTTTTCCGCCGAGATCGACGACGATGCCGAGATCGCAGAACCCACGCCGTACCGCAACACCCGTCCCGTCGTCTTCTACGGCTCGTCCATCACCGAGGGCGGCTGTCCCACCCGCGTCGGCTGCAACTACGTTTCCCTGCTGTCAAACCGCCTGAATATCGACGTCATCAACTACGGCTTCTCCGGCAACGCACGCGGCGATCTGCGTTTTGCAGAATACATCTTAAAATCCAACCCGTCGATTTTCGTCTACGACTACGACCATAACGCACCCTCTCCTGCCGAGCTTGCGCAAACGCACGAGCCGTTTTTCCGCCTGATCCGCGAAGCGCGTCCCGATCTGCCCATCATCATGATGACCCGTCCCGATTTCGGCTGTGACGATGCGGCAGAACGCCGTCCGATCGTCCGCAAAACTTACGAAAACGCACTTGCACAGGGCGACCGTCTCGTGCGCTTCATCGACGGCGGTACGTTTTTCCCGCCCGCACTCGTCCGCGACTGCTCCGTTGACTGCTGTCATCCCAACGACATGGGATTCCATTATATGGCAGAGGCCGTCGCGCCGCACGTCAAGGATTTTTTGGAGATGGGATATCTGTAAGCCTCTCTCGTCGAGGCAATGCGGTCGACTTAAGGATTTGATGATGGCTATGGTTTTCGCAGGCGCTTCTCTGTGTCTGTTTCTAATACTTCCGTCATCAAACGAAATCGTTGCAGCCGTCTGCGCTTAATTGGACGGCATTGCCCGCAATGAAAGATTTTCGCTGTTACGTACCGCCTGCACTACAACCCTTTACTCCCTCCGTCACCTCCGGTGACACCTCCCTCGGCGAGGGAGGCTTCATAACAAGAAAGGACAATCACCATGAAAACACGCATACTTGCGCTTTTGCTTGCACTGTTCTGTGCCCTCTCGTTTGCCGCCTGCGACTCCCCTGCGGCAGATGATCCGCTCGGCACGGATACGGATTACGAAGAAGAGACCACGGAGGAGGTCATCGTCATCAACGACGATACCCTGGTCCTTGCAAAAGATAAGGAGACCGAATACGTCATCGTCCGCTCCGCCGATTCCACGGATGCCGAGATCAAGGCGGCGTACGATCTGCACAGCTATATTGCCAAAATGTCGGGCTGCCGTCTCCGCATCGTCACGGACGACGAGCCGGAAACCGAACACGAGATCGTCGTCGGCTATACGAACCGCCAGAAGGACGGTCAGTTTGACGAAGCAGCGCTCGGCAGCGAAGGCTTTGCCATCGAAACGGTCGGCAAGAAGATCTTCATTGCGGGCAGTGACACGCACGGCGCGCTGTACGGCGTGTATACGTTCCTTGACGAATACCTCGGCGTGCGCTTCTACTCCTCCGACTACGAATACATCCCGAAGAAGCCCGTGCTCGTCGTTCAGCCCTTCGAGCGCGATACGCAGATTCCCGTTTTTGAGTACCGCGACGTGGACTTCGTCATTTCGCGCGTTGAGGATTATCAGGTAAAGCTGAAGCTCAACGGCATGTACGCACCGGGCGATGCCTCGGTCGGCGGCAGAGTCGATTACGCAGGCGGATTCGTTCACACGTTCAACAGCCTCGTTTCCCCCGATCTTTACAAGTCCTCCCACCCCGAATACTGGGGCAGGAACGCCGACGGTTCTCCGCAGGACGAGGGAGGACGGCAGCTGTGTCTGTCCAATCCCGAGGTGCTTGCCATTGCGACGGATTCCGTGCGCCGACTGCTGGAAGCAAATCCGAATGCCGAGATCATTTCCGTTTCGCAGAACGACTCGGGCGAGCAGCTTCCCTGTATGTGCAAAAACTGTCAGGCCATCTACGACGAGGAGGGTGCGTACTCGGGTGCGATCATCCGCTTTGTCAACGCCATTGCAAACGAATTTGCAAAGGATTATCCGAACGTGAAGTTCGATACGCTTGCGTACCGCTATTCCCGCTCCGTCTGTAAGACCGCACCCGCCGACAACGTCATCGTGCGTCTGTGTACGATCGAGTGCTGCTTCTCGCATCCGCTCGGTACCTGTCCCGACGTTTACGGCAAGGCAGGCTCGGACAACACGATCGCCGACGACATCAAGGCATGGGGCGAGATCACCGACAACGTCTACGTTTGGGACTACGTCACAAACTACTCCGAGTCCGTCACGATCTTCCCGAACTTCAATACCCTGCTTCCCAACGTGAAATTCTTCGCCGACCACAGCGTCATCGGCGTTTATGAAGAAGGCAACTATTTCTCCGATACGGGCGACTTCTCCGATCTGCGTGCCTATATCATGGCAAAGATTCTGTGGGATCCCTATATGTCTGAGGAAGAATACTGGGGTCACATCGACGATTTCCTGCGCGGTATGTACGGCCGTGGCTGGAAGAACATCCGCGCGTACCTCGATCTGGCGCAGGAGCTGGTCAAGGACACGCACTTCGGTATCTACGACCGCGCCGCAGAGAAGCTTTATAAGCAGACGCTTTCCAAGCGCTCCCGCGACGAGCTGCCCGATACGCTGACGCTCGATATGATTCTGAACTACGAGACGACCGACTGGACACCGTATCTGCTCTACTACCGCAGCTACGCGCCGTCGGAGCTGATCACCCGCGGATACGAGCTGTTTGACGCCGCCCTTGCTGTGGCTGACGAGGACCAGGCGGAGCGCATCGACAAGATCAAGCTGCAGCTGGACTTCCTCAACTCGTATGCGATGTACGCAAACAGCAATACGGACGTGCTGTACGACAACATCGAGCAGCTGCTCATCAACTTCTACGACGATCATCCCGACGGCAAACAGATTCCCGTCAACGAGCAGAAATCCTACATCCGCACCATCCGCGAGTACGCGGCACAGAGCTATCTGCAGGCGTACGAGGACTACAACCGTGCTCTCTACCAAAGAGCCGTCCGACACAGTATCACGATGCTCCACGAGGGCGATCAGGATATCACCACAACGGATCAGCTGAACTTCAGAAACGTGCCGAGAGAGTGGTAAGGGTTTCACGACTTAAATCTCTATCCGTTGTAGGGGCGATTCACGAATCGCCCGATACGCTGCGTTTCGATGCCGTTTGTATTTGAAATTGAACATAAAACGATGGAATAGGACTTTTTTGCTTTCTCTGCCATCGATATTTTGCTGAAATGTTGCGGGCGATTCGTGAATCGCCCCTACAGTAAGGCAGTAGTTCTGATACAAAATCTCAAAACCAACCGCAAACATAAAAAAATCAACAGAAAGGAACCCACGATCATGAAGCAAAGACAACTATCCCTGCTCCTCGCATCCCTGCTCCTTGCCGCGTCCGTCATTTCCTGCGGCTCCGACGCGCAGACACCGACCGAAACGGCACAGGACACAGCGCCCGTGACAACCGAAGCCGTCACCGATGCACAGCCCGCCGAATACGAGATCCCCGAGGTCGATTACGGCGGAGAGGTCTTCACGATTGCCGCCATGTCCGGCGTCGTCAGCAACTGGCGTGCAGTCAATTACTGTGAGATCTTCAGCGAAGGCGAAAACGGCGACCCGCTCAACGACGCCATTTACCAGCGCAACCGCAAAATTGCAGAAACGCTGAACGTCACCATCGAATGTTATCCGCTCGAGGATTTCGGTCCGTCTTCGGGTACCATCCGTACGCTCATTCAGAGTGGGGAGGACGTCGTCGATATTTCGCTGCTCCATGCCAACGGTCTGCCCAGTCTGCTCGGTACGGGCGGTCTGACCGATCTTTATTCCCTGCCGAACGTCGACTTCTCGCACAGCTGGTGGGATCAGAACGCCGTCTCCGAGCTGACGATCCTCGATAAGATGTACGCCGTAACGGGTGATATCAGCCTGTACCTCAACTACGCGCCGATTACCTACTTCTTCAACAAAAAGATCGTGACCGAGCTTGCACTGGACGACCCGTATCAGCTTGTCCGCGACGGCAAGTGGACGATCGACAGCATGATGAAGCTTTGCACGGAAACGGCGGCAGACCTCAACGGTGACGGTGCGATGAAGGAAACCGACGACCGCTACGGTATGCTGTCGGAGCCGAGCTCTCTGACCTACGCCGTCCATGCCGCAGGCGTATCGCTGACCGACAAGGACGCAGACGGTCTCCCCGTGCTGAACGTAGACGTAGACCGTGCCGCTGCTGTGACCGACGTTTACGCGCCGTTTATGAACGACGCCAATATCAATCTGATGTCTACCAAGGTCAAAGGCTCCTACGGCAGTGTCTTCACCGAGCTGTTTTTGCCGATGTTCACGGAAAACCGCGCGCTGTTCTACAACAACCAGCTGCTCGTTGCGCTGAATCTGCGTGATATGGAAGCCGATTTCGGTATTCTGCCCGCACCCAAGCTCGACGAAGCGCAGGAGAAATATCTCACGCCGTTCAACGGCTATTGGGGTACGTTCCTCATCATGCCCGTCACCAATACCGATTATGAGATCACGGGTCACGTCGTCGAAGCACTCGGTTACTGGGGACAGCAGCTCGTCACGCCCGCCTACATGGAAACGACGATCTCCTCCAAGGCTCTGCGCGACGAAGCGTCATTGGAAATGCTCGATATCATCTTTGCCAACCGTATCTACGACCTCGCTTCCTTCTATAACTGGAGCAGCATCAATACCTTTACCACCGAGATTGCGAACAATCCCAATTACAAGTATGCATCCCGCTACGCAAAGATCGAGAAATCGGTTCAGAAGAACATAGAAAAGACGATCGAGGATCTGAAGGCGGAATCGTGATGATTCCCCGTTGATTTTCGGAGAAATCCTCAAAGCAACAACACCGCACAAGGACGGTTTCTGCCCTGTGCGGTGTCAATTTTTGTTCATTTCATTCAACCGATTCCAATCGGAACAGACGCTTGGCGTTTTTCCAGAGAATCTTTTCGTTGTCTTCGTCCGACAGTCCGAGCGAGAAGAACGTATCAACCTCGGATTTGGGCACCCACATCGGGTAGTCCGTGCCGAAAATGACGTGATCGGCACCGAGCATCAGAATCAGCTCGCGTGCGCGTTCTGCCGTCATGAATCCGAAGGTGGACGAGCAGTCAAAGTAGAGATTGTCATACCCGCGCAGTTCTCTGACCGCGTCCTCCCAGACGGAGTAGCCGCCGAGATGCGCGCCGATGAAGACGAGGTTCGGGAACTTTTCGACCATCGGCTTCAGACGGTTGGGATTGGACATATCGTAGCGCTTGTCGCCCGTATGCAGAAGCACGGGAATGCCCGCCTCCTCGCACAGCGCGTAGATGGTCTGACAGCGTTCGTCGTCGATGCAGAAGCCCTGTACGTCGGGATGAAGCTTGACGCCGCGCAGATCGAGCGACAGCAGATGCCGCATATCACCCGCAGGATCCTCGGACAGCGGATGCATCGTGCCGAGTCCCGTCATCGTGCCGCCGCTCTGTGCGACCTCGCCTGCGATAAACTCGTTGATCGATGCCACCTGTGCGGGCTTCGTTGCGACGGAAAAGATCATGGAATGGGTGATGCCGGCGGCGGCAGCCTCTTTCTGCAGGGTCGCCTTCGTGCCATCTTCATGCATGGTAATATCGTAAAACGCGCCGATGCCTGCCACAGCCTTTGCGGCAACCTTCTCGGGATAAATGTGACAGTGACAGTCGACGATCGGAATGTGCGGATGCATAGAGTTCTCCTTTTGGTGCATAAATTATCAATAATAATGAATATTATACACCTGTTCGCGGCGTTTGTCAAGGGATTTCGGGAATTTGTCCGTACAACGGAGCGCTTACCGGAAAGTGAAATCGAAACCAACCCCCAACCCGCAAATTTCCCCGCAAACATTCCCAACAATTCATGATTCTGTCACAATTTTGTGGTATACTATCCTTATATATACGAAATAAAACGCAGGAGGAAACAGCCGATGAAACATAAAACACCCGAATATCCCACGTGGGAAATCAGCGATTTCCGCGATCTGCTCGGCGGCATGGAGGAGCGGTATGCCGACAACGTGGCTTACCTGTGGCGCGATCCGCTGGCAGAAGACGGCATTGCCGCGCGCACCTATGCCGATATGATACGCGACGTCAAAAGCCTCGCGGCGTATCTGTGCGCCATGGGTCTGGAGCACGCGAAGATCGCCGTCTGCGGCAAAAACTCCTACCGCTGGGCAATCTCGTTTCTCGCCGTCGTCAGCGGATGCGGCATCGCCGTTCCCTTGGACCGTGAATGGAGTGCCGATTCGCTTGCCGCGTTTCTGACCGATGCGGAATGTGCCGCCGTGCTCTACGAGGACGATATGCGGACGAAGCTTTCGGAACTGGAGATCGACGGTCTTCTGAAGATGCCGCTGTCGATGATCGATACCTATCTTGCGCAAGGCAACGCGCTGCGTGAGGCGGGAAGCCGCTCGTATGAGCATCATACCGTCGATGCTGACGCGCTCGGCGTGCTTGCCTATACCGCAGGTCCGATCGGCATTGCCAAGGGCGTCATGCTGTCCCAGCGCAATCTCTGCGCGGATATCACGGCGATCTGCAGTCGCATCCGCATCCGCGAGGACGACCGTATGCTGTCCCATCTGCCGCCGCATCAGCTTTACGAGATCACATCGGCTGTGTCGGCGCTGTATTCCGGCGCAAGTATTGCCTTCAACGAATCCGTCCGCCGTATGCCGTCCGATATGGCGCTCTTCCGTCCGACCGTCATGGTCACCGTTCCCGCGGTCGTCGAGTTCATCTCCCGCTTCATCGAACGCGGCTATGCCGAGGCGCGCGGCGGAAAGCTGCTGCTCGGCGTTCAGAAGACGGCGACGGGCATCGTTTCAAACGCACTCGGCGTGGTGTCCAAGCACACTGCAGAGAAGTCCCGCCGCAGCATCTTTTCCACCGTTCACTCGTTTCTCGGCGGCAGACTGCGCGCGGTCATCGTCGGTGCGGCTCCGCTGAAGCCCGCCGTGTTCAAGCAGATCGAGCGGTTCGGCTATGCCGTCTATACCGGCTACGGACTGACGGAAGCCTCTCCGATCGCCCTGATGCATCATGACAAGTACCGCGCATCCGACGACGTCGGCTATCCGATTCCGGGGCTTGAGGTGCGCATTGACGATCCCGACGACAACGGCATCGGTGCGCTGTGCATCAAGGGTCCGACGGTCATGCTCGGCTACTACAAGGACGACGAAGCGACGGCAGAGGTTCTGCAGGACGGCTGGCTTTCCACGGGTGACCTTGCGCAGATGACCGAATCGTGCGCCATCCGCATCACCGGCTCCCAAAAGCCCGTCATCGTCCTGCCGACGGGAAAGAAGATCGTTCCCGCAGAGCTTGAATCGTACGCGCGCAAGCATCCGCTGGTATCCGACTGTCGTGTTTATGCAGAGGATACGGACGGCGAGATCGCGCTGTGCATCGCGGTTTACCCCGATTTCGCACGTCTTTCCGAAGCGCTTTCGCTGTCCTCCGGTCAGGAGCTGTCCGCACTGTCCGAGGAGGATACCGCACGCGCAAAGACACTGCTGCTCGATATCGTCCGCGACGTCAACGCAAACCTGCCGCAGTACAAGCATATCAAAAAGCTGGTTATCCGCAAGACGGCGTTTGAGGCGCAGACGGAGGTATAACGCAAATGGAACAGTATAAACAAGCGGTCTGCTTTTGGCAGAGCAAGCAGATCA
>JAZQWK010000303.1:0-3438 GCA_045632325.1 Eubacteriales bacterium | reverse complement strand
GTGGAAAGACCTGTCTACGACCAACATTCAGACAGTCCCCGAAGCTACCGGTTCCAAGTTGTTTGCGGCAATCGTCAAGGCGGCATCCGCGGCAAAGGCAAAGAACGGCAACGGCAAGTTCTGGGTTATGAACGAAGCGACCTATGGTTCCCTGATGGCAGAACTGATCACGTTCAATTCTGCCGGCGCGATTGTCTCCGGCATGAATATGCAGATGCCTGTCGTCGGCGGTCAGATCGAAATTCTTGACTTTATGCCGGACAACAACATCGGCTTCGGATACGGTTCCAAGTATCTGCTTGCAGAACGCGCAGGCACTGCAATCGAATCCTCCGAGCACGTCCGCTTCGTCGAGGATCAGACGGTATTCAAGGGCACGGCACGCATGGACGGTATGCCGGTCATCGAGGAAGCGTTTGTGCTCATGGGCATCCACGGCACCGCGCCGACCACGTCCATCAATTTTGCGGCTGATCTCGCAAATCAGTAAGAGAGGGGCGGTTGGGCCGTGGACAATGAAAAAATCCTGTTGATGTGCAAGGCGCGGCTTGACCGCTCACATACAAACCTGATCGACAATCAACTGCTCGACCGTATCGATGCGGGACGCGCAGAGTTGGAAGGAAAAGGAATCCATCTGCGCGAAGACGATCCGAACGATACGATGCTGTTGGTAGACCTTGTCTGCTGGCGGTACGGAGCACGCGACAAGCAGGTCGGTATGCCGGAATGGTTACGGCTTGCCATCCGTGAGCGTTGGCTGTGGGAGGCACGCAATGCTACTTGACATGGGCATCGCCGTCATCCTGCGGCGGGCAGAGGATGAACCGAAACGAGGTAACAGACCGCCGGAACACACCGAGGAGATTTACAGATCACCTTATGCGGAACGTACCGTCGGTATGAGCCGATACTACACCGCAAAACAGGCAAACGACCGTGTCGATATGCTCATCCGCATAGCTCGACCGGACAATCTGCAACTGATGATCCATGCGGATCATCTTTGCGAGCTTTCCCGTGACGGAATGAGATATCGGATACTGCAGGCGCAGTATGTCCGAGACGAGGACGCAGGACAGGATTGCATTGATCTGTCCCTTGAGAGGATTGGTGAAAAACTTGAACGTACTTGACGTGAGAGACACCCTGCTGTCGGTGCTGGATGATGTCTATCATTACGAAGCACCGGCAAGCAAGCCGGGCAAATATGTCGTATGGGGTGAGACAGGTGTTGATATGCGTGTCAACGCTGACAACCGCACCAAATACGCGGCAGTGTCCGGGGAGATCCTTTTTTATACGGGAGAGGAGTACGACACGACGGCAGATGCGATCACAAACGCATTTGCCGGTGTCGGAATCGTCTGTAATCTGACGGCAATCGGGTTTGACTACGAGACCGGGCAAACGGTGTATACGTACAATTTCGAGGTGAGCTGTGGCAGCTGTAATCTTTATGCGTAAGCCGCTTGACGATTTTGTCGAGCATCTTGACAAAATCGCAGGCATGACAGATGATATCGCGCGTCAGGCATTATATGTCGGTGCAAAAATCTATGCGGACGCAATGAAGGATGAGCTTACCGGCGTTATCAAAGACAAACGGCGCGATGCACTGATTGCGGCATTTGGTATCACACCGCACAGACAGGACAGAAATTTTAATTATACCGCACATCTCGGCTTTGACGGCTATCAGACGGTAGGAGATAGGCAGGTACCGTTCCAGCTGATCGCGAGATCGCTCAACTCGGGCGCAAAGCTGTCAGAGAACCGCGAAATCAAAGCAACAAAATTTGCAGAAAACGCGGTGAAGAAAAACAAACAAAGAGCACAAGAGGCGATGCGGGAAACCGTGGAACGCCTGATAAATGAACAAATAGGGGGTACATGATGGCAACAATCGGTCTTGACGAAATGTACTATGCAAAGATCACGAGCAAGGACGATGCCGACGAGGTTTACGACACGCCGAAAAAGCTGTCCGGCGCAATTTCCGTCGACATCGCCAAGAACATTGCGGAAGCAATGCTGTCCGCTGACAATCGCGCATATTACGCAAACAAATCTTTTTCCAACGGCACGATTACGATCAACCTTGCGGACATCTCCGACGAAGCATTGGTCGATATCTTCGGAGCGGTAAAGGACAGCAAGGGCGGTATCGCTTTTGCCGGCGACAAACTGCCGGAGCCTGTTGCACTCGGATTCCGTGCCATGAAGGCAAACGGAAAATACCGATATACATGGCTTCTGCGCGTTGTATTTGCGCCGCCCGGTGAAAACGTGCAAACGAAGGGCGATGCAATCACCTACACCACGCCGACGGTCACGGGTACGTTTTCTGATCAAGTCAAAAAGGCGGCGGACGGTCACCATTATCATCAGTACAAGATGGACGAAGACGCGGCAAACGCGGATGCAACGACGATCAAGGGCTGGTATACGCAGGTGCAGGAACCGTCCGTCACAGCGGCGTAAGGCGGTGATCGAATGAACGCGGCAATCAATCGTGCGGTTTCCGTTGTGATCGACGGTGAAGATTTTGAAATGCTTTTGACGACGAAAGCGGCGGCGGACATCGACCGTGAGTTTGGCGGATTTGATGAAATCGCGGCTGTCGTGGACGGTGAAGACCGTGTTGCAAGCGTTGCAATGGCATCCAAACTGATTGCGCTGATGTGCAATGCGGGAACGGAACGGTACAATTACCGACACCGCGATACACCGCGACGGATGCTGGAGGCTGAGGAAATCGGCATCGTGACAACGCCGGGCGAAATGGCGGAGTTGATGCACGCGGTGGTCGAGGCGGTCAAACGCGGCAGAACGACGCACATCGAATCGGAAAAATCTCCCGGTGACGAAAAAAACTGAACGGCAGGCGTGCAGACACCGTGGAGCGGTTTGCACGCCTGCTCTTTTGGGGTCGGACGGTACTCGGTATGTCAGAGGATGACGTGTGGATGGAGCCGCTGGGGGACTTGTACGACCAAATAGAGATATATCGCCAGTTTCACGGCATGGCGAAAAATAAAGAAGTACACTATATCGATGAGATACTGTAAGGAGGTGAGATCATGGCAGATGCGGGATTAAAAATCGGCGTTGAGGGCGAGAGGGAGTTTAAGAAAGCCTTGTCGGGTATCAACGAGGAAATGAAGCTGCTCGGATCGGAAATGAAGCTCGTTGCGTCGGAGTTTGATGCAAACGACAAATCTGTTGATGCTTTGTCGGCAAAGTACGGTGTCATGTCGAAAGAAGTCGATGCACAGCGGCAAAAGGTAGACACGCTGAAAGAGGCACTTGCAGGAGCCACAGAAGCCTTTGGCGAAAACGACAAGAGAACAAAAAGCTGGCAGAAGCAGTTGAACCTTGCGACGGCGGATTTGAACAACATGCAGAAAGAACTGCGTGAGACAAAGGATGAGCTTG
>JAZQWK010000302.1:0-12612 GCA_045632325.1 Eubacteriales bacterium | reverse complement strand
GGTGCACTGTCGCTTTCGCAGAAGTCTGCCTATCCGATTGGCACAAAGACGGTGTTTACGATCAAGGAAAACACCGTAGGTGACGTTGTCCTTTCCTGCTATCTGCCCGATACGGCGGAACAGCTCTCTGTCACAGGTGCGGATTATTCCGTTGAAGGCGGTATGCTGAAACTTTCCGTGACCGCCGAAACCAAAGAAATCACGATTGATTTTACGCTGCCCTATCATACGGAAACACCCGTCGGCGTACATAACGAAAAGGACGGCGTGTACGCTATCTTCCGCGGCAACGCCATGTATTCCGTGACGACCGACGCGGCTCTTGACTTCTCCCACGATGCGTTGATCGCAGGTGTGGAAGATTGTCCGCTTCGTCCGCTGTTTGATGCTTATGAAACCGATCACGCGCCGCGTCAGGTGCTGTTCTCATGAGTGAGAAAAAACGCCTGCACGCGCTCGATTCCATCCGTGGGATTACCCTGCTTTCGATGATCGCTTATCATGCGATGTGGGATCTTGTCTATATGTTCGGTGTGCGCGCGGATTGGTACCGATCGGACGGTGCGCATCTGTGGCAGCAGAGCATTTGCTGGACGTTCATTCTGCTCTCGGGATTTTGTCATTCTCTTGGCAGAAAGCCGTGGAAGCGGGGACTCATCGTCTTTGCGGCATCGGTTGCAGTTACCCTTGTCACGCTGATCTTCATGCCCGGTCAGAAGATCCTGTTCGGCGTGCTGAATCTGATGGGACTTTCCATGCTGGCAATGGCAGTGCTTGCAAAGCCGCTTTCTCACGTCAATCCGTATCTCGGTGCGGTGCTGTCGTTTGTCCTCTTCGGTCTGACCAAAACCGTGCAGACGGGAGTTTTGACCGTATTCGGTTATGCGATTGCGGATGTTCCTTCGGTGCTGTATGCAAATGATTTCACGGCATTATTCGGCTTTCCCAGTCCCGACTTTTATTCGACCGACTATTTCCCGTTGATTCCGTGGTTTTTCCTCTATGTTACGGGATGGTTTCTGCATCGTATCTTTGCGCGGCGGAATTGGCTCGGTATTTTTGCAAAACCGAGGATTCCCGTGCTGGACTTCATCGGGCGGCATTCACTGCCGATTTACATGGCACATCAGCCGGTGATTTATGCGGTGTTGGTGATCTGGAATTCATTGAGAGGTTAATTTTCTATGCTGGTATATGATTTTGAAAATAAGCAGGCACTGTTTACAAAAGCGAATTTCCGCAAGGTATTCGACATTTGCGCATCTTCGTGTGAAATGTTTTCTCTGACGGTTGGTTGGGCGTATTATGCCAAAGAAGACATTGTGGAATTACTTGCACCGTATCTGTGCCGGGAAATCGAAACAACGCGGTGGTTCTCCTATTATACCTCAGAGAAACAGCCGCTGAAAGTCCGACTGTATCCTATCTGCGACGAAACAATGGAGATATTGTCAGCGTACTATCCCAATCTGTTCTGCGACGATGATATTCCGCAGTCGGAATTTCCGCGCCTGGAGGACATCTGCTTCTTCCGCGGCGGAAAATTACTGCTCGGTTCTGTCACGCATGAACTGATTTGCCATGCGTATCCGTCAGATGAAGAAACGGAAGCGGCATTTTATGACTGCTATTCCGGATGGAAGCGTGTTGAGGACGATGAGGAGCAGATTACCTTGAACTGAACACAAAAAAATACGATCCTTCTTTTTCCGTTTTGTGCGGATGAAAAGAAGGATCGTTTCTTTCTTGGTTAATCGTGAAATTGATACATCGCAGGTTCATTGAACGAACTGTTTGCATACATCATAATGACAAGATCGGGTTGGGTTTCCAACAGATGCTCTGTGACAGAACCCTCGAACTCACGCAGATCGATCATATCGATTTTCCCCACTGCTGTGGATAAAAACGCCGTGAACGGAAGCGCAAAGGAATCCTTGATGATTGCGATATGCAGATCGTTGTCGGCAAGACGGTTTTCGATGATCAGTTCTCCGTAGTCGTACTGAAAATACGACGCATAGCGGTTGGCGGAAACATCTTCTGAATATAACAGCGAATCGCGCACCATCGTCTCATGAAACGTACCCGTCCAGTACGGAATCTCGGTTGAGGTCGGCGGATAATAGACGTGATAGGCGGTATCGAAACGCGGCTCCAGATAGGTGTAGTCATCCAGTCCCGCAAGCTCCTCACCGATACGCCGTCCGATGGAACCGAGGAACGACTGCGGCTGATAAAGTGCCTGCCAGCTGTCGTATTCGCCGAGCGATGGGTTCAATGACCAGCCGAAGCGGTCGTTGAGATAGGGAAGCACAATGCGGAACGCTTCGAATGCGGTTTCCGTTTTCCAATGATGGTCGGTGCGGTAGAACTGTGTTTCGGGCGCGATGCCGCGGGATGCAAATTCCTCGGCAAACGACAGAACCTCGACACCGTGCGCACGCAGTGCATTCTTCATCGCGGCGGCATTGTCCGTGCTTGCATAGTCGATGCCGATCGGGAAATCGGTATATCCGTCGATTTCTTTGGTCGGGGATTGAAAATAGAGAAACGGAATGTCGGCTGCGGCAAGGTCGTCGCGCAGGGCGGCAACAGCATCGGCATACGGTGTGGCATCGGCGGGCAGCGTGTTGAAATGGAACGCATCGTCGCTGTCCATGATCAGATATCCGACACCTGCATCCTCAAAGACCGTCGCGCCAAACAGCTTCTGCGTTTTGCCGTAGACCCAAAGAAAGTCGGAAAAGCCGAAAATACCGTCGTCAAACGCATCGGTCAGACGTGTTTTGTAGGTCGGGATTTCTCCTGTGACCTCGTCTGCGGTCGGTGAGAACAGAGATATGCGGTTTTGGTGGATCGTTGCCGCACCGACGGTGACCATGATACCGAGGGTCACGACCGTGGTGACGGCGCTTGCCAAACGGCTGGTGAAACGGGTAAGTTCTGTGTGTTTCATATCAGAAGTTGAAATAAATAAACGGATTGTACGTACTCTTGAGCAGGTATGCCGTGCAGATCAAAAACAGCGACAGCATCAGAATCGGATAGAGGATATCGCACAGCACGGGGATAACGGCGGTCGCCTTATTTTCGCGCATGGCAGCCATGATACGGCGCAGATACGGCAGAAGCGGTGCGGAGAACAGGATCGCCGCAAGATAATAGACCGCCTTCTGTCCGAGGAACAAAAGTGCCGACGTATCGCCTACAGCACCGCCGCTGAACAGGACCTTGAAATAGGAGCATACCAGCGGCAGATTTTCTGCGCGGAACAGTACCCAGCCAAAGAGCACGGCGGTCATTGCATACAGCCATTCGGGAATCTTTTTGTAAAAGGGAAGTGCGTCATTTCGTTTGATGCGATTTGCAAAGAACAGCTTTTCCACGGTCAGAAGGACGAAGAACCACACGCCCCATAGGAGGAAGTTCCACGCCGCACCGTGCCAGATGCCCGTCAGAATCCAGACAACGGCAAGGTTGAAGACGAGGCGCGTGCCGGTTTTGACGCGGGAGCCTCCGAGCGGAATGTACACGTAATCGCGGAACCAGGTTCCGAGGGAGACGTGCCATCGCCTCCAGAATTCGGTGACGGAGCAGGAAATATACGGGTAATGGAAGTTTTCCTCAAAGGTGAAACCAAAGCATTTGCCAAGCCCGATTGCCATATCGGAGTAGCCGGAGAAGTCGTAGTAGATCTGCAGTGCATAGGAAACGGCACCGAGCCATGCCATTGCCGTGCCAAGCGTTCCGTCTGCGTTCATGGAAAACGCTTTATCGGCAACGAGCCCCATCTGATTGGAGATCAGAATCTTTTTGAAAAGTCCCGTGAGAAACTGGCAGAATCCGGGATGGAACGTTGCCCACGATTCACGGCGGGAGCGGATCTGCTCGGCTACCGTTTCGTATCGTACGATCGGTCCTGCAATCAGCTGCGGGAACAGCGCGACGTACAGCGCTAAATCAAGCGGATTTTTTTGCATATCGGCGTGTCCGCGGTAAACGTCGATGATGTAGGACATTGATTGGAACGTAAAGAACGAAATGCCGATGGGGAGCGCGATTTCGGGAACGGCAAACGGCAGGGGGAGAATCGCGTTGACGCTGCCGAGCACAAAGGTCAGATATTTGAAGACGAACAACAGCCCTAAATTGCAGACAATGCCGAGGGTGAGCATGAGCTTGGCCGTTTGCGGATGTCCGTTTGCCTTTGCTGCGCCGATGCCGAGTCCTGCGATATAGTTGCATACGATCGATGCGAGCATGACGTATACGAACCGCGGCTCACCCCATGCATAAAAGAAGAGGGATGCGGCGAGCAGGATGAGGTTTTTCAGATGCCGCGAAAAGGAAAAGAGATAATACACGAGCAGCGTCAGCGGCAGAAACGCATATAAAAATTCGGTGGATGAAAACAGCATGGTGTGAATTCCTGTCGTGTGGTGAAATAATACAAAGGCTCCCTCGCCGAGGGAGCTGTCACCGTAGGTGACGGAGGGAATTTCGCAATATCGATGTCGACTCCCTCCGTCACACATTCGTGTGCCACCTCCCTCAAAGAGAGAGGCTTTCAATTGCTTATACGTTCATGATGACCGGCAGGATCATCGGCTTTCTCTTGGTCTTCTGATAGAGATACTTGGTCAGATCGTCCTTGACGGCGCCCTTGATGTGGTTCCAGTCAAGCATATCGGAGTCAAAGCACTCCTGAATGGCTTCCGCTGCAATGGCGCGAACATCTTCCATCAGTTCTTCTGCCTCGCGGACGTAGACGAAGCCGCGGGAAACGACGTCGGGACCGGAGATGATTGTGCGTTCGACCGTATCGATCGTTGCGACGATGACGATCAGACCGTCCTGGGACAGATGACGTCTGTCGCGGAGGACGATATTGCCGACGTCGCCGACACCGTAGCCGTCTACGAGAACTCTGCCGGCGGGAACGGTACCGTTGAATTTTGCACTATTCTGATCGACTTCCAGAACGCGTCCGATTTCAGAGATGAAAATGTGATCGGCAGGTGTGCCCATCGCTTCTGCCAGCGCCTTGTGTGCGCCGAGATGGCGGTCTTCGCCGTGGATCGGCATGACGTACTTCGGACGGAGCAGCGCGTGCATCATCTTGATTTCTTCCTGGCAGGCGTGACCGGAAACGTGAACGTCTGCGACGCCGGAGTGAATGACGGAAACGCGCTTCTTGGTCAGTTCGTTGATGACGCGTCCGACGAGCTTTTCGTTGCCGGGAATCGGCGATGCGGAAATGACGACGAGGTCCTTCGGTCCGAGCTCGACCTTGTCGTGCTCTGCATACGCCATACGGGACAGTGCGCTCATCGGTTCACCCTGCGAGCCTGTCGTGATAACGGTCAGCTGCTCGGGATTGTATTTCTTGATCTCACCGAGATCGATGATCGTGTTTGCGGGAACGGTCATATAGCCAAGCTCGATCGCTGCGGAAACGACGTTGAGCATGGAACGGCCCGTGATGGCGACCTTGCGGTTATACTTGACGCTGGTATCGATAATCTGCTGGACGCGGTGGACGTTGGAGGAGAAGGTCGCAATGACGATGCGCTTATCCTGATTGCGGAAGTAGATATCCTCAAGCGACGCGCCGACGTTCTTTTCCGACGGGGTATAGCCGGGACGCTCTGCGTTGGTCGATTCGCAAAGAAGCAGAAGCACGCCTTCGTTGCCAAGCTGACCGAGTCTGGGAAGGTCGATCATCGCACCGTCAATCGGTGTCAGATCAATTTTGAAGTCACCGGTGTGGACAACCGTACCGACGGGGGTTTTGATCGCAAATGCGCAGGCATCGGCAATGGAGTGGTTGACGTGGATGAATTCGACGGAGAACACGCCGCCGCGGATGACGTCGCCGGGCTTACATTCAATCAGCTCGGGCTCGACGTCGTAGCTGTGTTCGGAGAGCTTATTGCGCAGGATACCGAGTGTCAGACGGGTGCCGTACACCGGGACGTGGATGTCGCGCAGAACGTACGGAAGGGCACCGATATGGTCTTCGTGTCCGTGTGTGATGAAGATACCGCGGATCTTTTCCTGATTCTTTTCCAAATAAGAGATATCGGGAATGACGAAATCGACGCCGGGCATTTCATCATCCGGGAAGCCCATGCCGCAGTCGATGATGATGATATCGTTTTCGTATTCCAGAACGGTAATATTCTTACCGACTTCTTCCAGACCGCCGAGGGAAATCACTTTTAATTTGCTTGTGGGTTTTGTCTGTTTTGCTTTTGCCATAATGTACCTTTGGGTTCCTTTCTTTCAAAACTGCGAAAATAACGGGGGTATGATTCCGCTCGGGAGACGTTTGGACATGACGAGAAAGGCATACAATCATGCTGCCGCAAAGAAGGTATCGCGCGGGAGATGCATCGGCATCCTTTCCACGCTCGTGGAGTCATATCGATCAAACGCCGCAGTTCTCCGCCCGAATACCCGAATTCGAACAATGGAAAGATGTCGGAGATTTCAGCACACATACGCGCCTGTGCGCTCGTCGGCAAACGGTGCTTCGGAGACGCGGCGCGGTGCTATTCGGGTTATGCGGGCAGGAACGTGCAATATCCAATGACTGCAAAATGCATTGTTTACGGACGGGCATCCGCACGCTTCCCATTTTCCGTACCGGAGCGTGTGCGATGCATCGTTCAATCTGCAATTCTTGGTTTTGGACAATACGAACAGAATATACTTCTAATAGTATATCAGATGCTTATGGCAGATATACGGCGCAAGTGAAAACTTTTTGTAAATAATTGTGTGAAAATTATAACCAGCCAAGCGGATTGCGTTCAAAATGCAGTATTTCCGGTGCAAAATCGGTCAGCGGGAAGCCCTCGCGGATGTGATAGCAGCGGTGTGCGATCATATCGTCGTACATACGGCGGTTGAACGCGGCGTAGTCTGCTTCTTTTTCGGCAAACACGGCGGCTGTAACCTTGGCGATCAGCGCATCTCGTTCGGTTTGCTCCATACCGTCGGCAATGAGAACGCGATCGAGGACTTTTGCAAGATTCTCCCGCATCAGATCAAGCGACGCACGGCGGAAATAGGAGTCGAGATAGGTGACCTGAAGCGAGGAGGTTTCAATGTGCTCGCGCAGATCGGGATCGGATTCGAGATCACGGGCGGCGGTGAACAGGGCATAACCCTTCGGCAGCAGCGTATGCGGAACAAGTACGGAATACCACGTCAGATACGGTGCAAAATCGGTGTTTTTGTAATCCTTGATCGCATCGGCGGTCAGCGGGATTTCCGCATCTTCCGCACGGATCGTTTCGACGGTATTCGGATAAAGCACGCTCGGGTGGTCGTAGACGGTCATGTGGTGATCTTTGGTGACTGCATGGGCAAGTGCAAGATATTCCTTGATGAACGGAGCACCTGCACCGTAATAACCGTCGATGAATTCATCTGCCAGACGGATGTATTCTTCTTTTTCCAGATAAGGATTCCAAAGAAGATGCGAGAACAGATAACCGCGCAGCTCACAGAATTCGCCGTTGCGGGTGGTGTACGCGCCCTGCTCGAAGATATACTTTGCGTTATTTTCGGCAAACAGACGCGCGTTTTTGCGCAGAACCTCGAAATTCGGGAAGGTCAGGCTGTAATGCGCAAAGTCGGTCGTGTAGTCCCAGATCGACAGCACCTCGGACAGCTTGGACCACTTCTGCAGAAGAACGGGGAAGGTGTCTGATTTCAGATGCGGGTCGTCGATGGCGTCGCACTCGTTCAAGGGATGACGGAAACAGCCCTCGATGGTACACATTTCCACCGTGACGTTCGGTGCGGGCTTGACACCGACGGGTGCCTGACGGGTGAAGCGGTAAGCAAAGGTGTGGATCATGACGTCGGGGAATTCGTCGCGGATGGCATCGGCGATGCGGTTGACAAATTCGATGTATGCGCCTGCATAAGAGCCTGTTTTTTCAAGCTTTTCTTTGCACTTGTCGCACATACAGCCGATGCCGCGCGAGTCGCTGTCGTTCTGCGAAACGGAAATGAAGCGTGCACCCGGATGGGCATGCAGCCGTGCGCGGACGTTTTTGAGGACTGTTTCGTAGACCGCTTCGTCGGACAGGCACGGCTCGACGTTGAAATGAAGATCGGTCTTCATCTCGGACAGTTCCATCAGCGTATGACACGCACCGCCTGCCCAGCTGGCAGAGCCGCCCCATGCTGCATCGATCTGCTTGAATTTTCTGCCGTTGGCGCGTCGCTTGGCACAGAAAATATCGTCCTTGTAGTCTGCCCAGAACGTATTGCGGACGGTGAAGACGGGAATTTCGCGGATATCGGTATCAGCGGGAATGACGAGCGTTTCCGTGTGCGGAATCTTTTCATAATAGGATGCCAAGAAGCGGCATCCGGCATACCGTTCGAGAAAATCGTAGACGGCATACAGTGTTCCGCGTCCCGATGCACCGAGCAGATACAGTTTTTCCACCTGTGTGCGGATGACATATCCGTCCTCGCCGAGTGCCTCGATATCGGGAACGATGGCGTTTGCATCCCGTGTGATACCGACGATGATTTCGTGTTCTGCGGCTGGGATATCATCGGTGACGACGGGAAGTGCCGCACCTGTGATCTTCTCAAGATATGCGGCAAGCTCGGATGCAGCATTGACGACAGCTGCATCCGCTGTCGCAGAACGGACGATGCGGTAGTCGGTAATCTTGTTTTGTGTGAGTATCAGCATAATAAAGTCCTCCTGGTGTCAGAATGGAAAAAGGGTAGTCGGAACCCGTCCGACCACCCTTTGATTGTTATGATGGAAATCAGATATCTTCGTTGAACGCCTTGACACAGCGGTAGGTTTCGTAGATGTCGTACTTGGAAACGACTTCATACGGTGCGTGCATGGAGAGAACCGGGACACCGATATCGATGGTGTCGATGTTCTTCATAGAGATGAACTTTGCAACGGTTCCGCCGCCGCCTGCATCGACTCTGCCCAGCTCACCGGTCTGGAACAGGATGCCTTCACGGATGAGCAGGTTGTGGATGTAGCCGACATATTCTGCGGATGCATCGTTTGTGCCGCCCTTACCGCCGCCGCCGGTGTACTTGGTAACGACAACGCCCTTGTTGATGTAAGAGGAGTTGCGTGCTTCGAACTGACCGCCGAACTTGGGGTCAAATGCCGCGTTGACGTCAGCAGACAGACACTTGGAGTTCGCACGGACAATGTTGATGTTGGCACCCATCGTCTTTGCGAGGTCATCGAAAACGTCGGTCATGAGGCTGCCCTGCATACCGGTCGGACCGTCGGAACCGGTTTCTTCCTTATCGGCAAAGATCGCATACAGCGTGTGAACGGGATTTTCCGCTTCAACGGTTGCGAGCATCATCGGGTATGCACAGACGCGGTCGTCATGACCGTAGGATGCGATGAGGGCGCGGTCAAGACCGAGGTCGCGTGCCTTCATTGCGGGAACGACGGAGATTTCAGCGCTCATCAGGTCGCGCTCGGTGATGCCGTACTTTTCGTACATCGCAGCGAGGAAGTTCAGCTTGTACTTCTGGTCAGCCTTGTCGTCGTCGAACGGGGATGCCGTAACCATGACATTGAGGCTTTCACCGTCGATGGCAGAACCCATCGGGCGGCCGTTCTGCTCGTGACCGAGGTGCGGCAGAATGTCGGTGATGTAGAAGATCGGATCGTTGTCGTCTTCACCGATGCAGATATCAACGGTCGTGCCGTCGTTCTTGCAGACAGTACCGTGAATTGCCAGCGGAATGGTAACCCACTGCCACTTCTTGATACCGCCATAATAGTGTGTCTTTAAGTAGCATGCGCCGTTGTCTTCATAAACGGGGTGCTGCTTCAGGTCCAGTCTGGGAGAGTCAACGTGTGCCGCGGAGATGCGGATACCGTTTTCCAAGGGTTCCGAACCGATGACGAATACGTGCAGAGACTTGCCGCGGTTGTTGATATAGAACTTATCGCCTGCCTTGACTTCCTGACCGAAGGTGTACGGAACAAAGCCGTGTGCCTCTGCCATCTTGATGCCTTCGTTGACCGCTTCGCGCTCGGTCTTGGCGTTGTCAAGGAACTTTGCGTACGGGACGCAGAATTCCTGTGCCGCATCGCGGATTTCCTTTGTCAGACCGTTGAAAGCGTCCTTCTGTTCGTAGAACAGCTTTTCCTTCAGTTCCTGACCCTTGGACTTATCAGACTTGGGTTCTTCTGCTTCCGGGGTTTCCGGTGTAAGAATTTTTTCTTCCATGATGGTTCTCCTTTTCGGGGTGATTTTCGTTGGTATTATTCTAACATAAGATGGCGGAAATTGCAAGGGGGTGGGGAGATTTTCTTGACAATTCTATGTTGAGGAATAAAAGCGGCGGGAGCTTGCTCCCGCCCTACGCGTATTTTAAAGGTTTATTCTTCCAGAATATCCCCATACACCGTCCGATAAATTTCCTCGGCTTCCGTACATCTTTTGACGTACTGCTCCGTTTCGTTGATCGGGATGCTTACCAGCACGCCGTTCTCGGAAATTTCCGGGTCCTCAAGCCACTTGTTCACTCTTGCATAGCCTGCATTGTAGGCGGCGTAGACGGTGTCCCATCTGCCGTACTGCTTATATAGCCACGACAAGAGAAACGCGCCCGCGTCGATGTTGTAGGCGGGAATGCCCATCGTGTCATGCGGCGGACATTCTTCGCGGCGCAGAAAATAGATCCAGTCGTAGGTGTCGTCGGTCATCTGCATCAGACCGATCGCACCTGCATGAGAGAGGGCGTTTTCGTCAAAGCCGCTCTCGGTGTGAATCACGCCGAAGATGACCGATGCGGGAATGTCCCAGCGTTCTGCGGCAAGCTCAACGAGGGCTGTGTATTTCAGCGGATAAAAGCGATTGTAGACACGCTTGGCCGTTTCATCCATGGCAACGCCGATGCAGAGTGCCGAAAACAGCAAGATCGGCACGAGCAGAAGCAGTACCGCCGTGACGTGAAAGCGCGCGGGAATCCGATGACGCGTCATCCGAGGAGTCCTTTCTTTTGCAGAAGTGCGGTGACGGCGTCGGTAAGCGTATCAAGATCGCCGTTGTTTTCGATCATGCAATCGCAGTGTGCGGCAAAATACGCATCGTCGTGCTGGGATGCAATGCGCTGCAGAGCTTTTTCACGGGTGATGGTATCACGGGCGAGAATCCGCGCAATGCGGGTTTCTTTCTCCGCCGTTACGCCGATGATGAACGAACATTCCGCGTCAAAGCCCGATTCAAAGAGCTGCGGTGCGTCGATGCAGGCGGCGGTATGACCGTTATCCTTTTGTTCTGCCAGCCAATCACGGGAATATTCAAGGATGTAGTGATGGGTGATACGGTTGAGTGCGGCGAGCTTTTCGGCTTTTTTGTCGGGATCCGGCTCACCAAAGACGAGTGCGGCAAGTCCTGCGCGGTCAAGAGAACCGTCGGGAAGCAGGATGCCGTCTCCGAACTGATCTGCAAGTGCACCAAGACACGGCTGACCGACCTCGCAGACAAGACGGGAAACACGGTCGGTATCGAGTGTCGGGATGCCGTAATGCTGCAGAACCTTGGAGACAGCGCCTTTTCCGGCACCGCTTCCGCCGGTTAAGCCAAGTACCGTGAAAACGGGAATCTGCGAGACCGTCTCTGTGTCGGCAAGATCGAGAACGGTAAAGCCTGCCGCTTTGGCAAGGCGGTTATAAACGGCAAGGCCGATGCCCTCGCGGGAGGGAATACGGGCATATACGGTTTTGATGCGCGGAATTTCGTCAAAGTCACGCAGACAGGAGAACAGGCGGTGTGCCTGCATCGCGGGATCGTCGCGCCGTCCCATGTGCAGAGTACGGGCGGCGGGCAGGGTGTCAAATTCTTCCTCATAAACGAGGAATCCGACGTCTGGATCACAGCGATGAGACTGCATGAATGCGGTGATCGCGGTTTCCTCTCCGTGCAGAAGTACCACTGCGGCATTTGGCGCATAATGGCGGTATTTCATGCCGGGGGACAGCGGCTTGAAGTCGCCCGTGACCTTTTCGGTGACGATGCGGTCGATTTTGACGTGCTCCTCGCCGAGCAGATCGCAGAGGTCTTCATAGGTGATGCCGCCCGGACGCAGGACGATGACGTCGTCGCCTTCTAACTTGATGACGGTGGATTCCAGCCCGATTTCGGACGGATTTCCTGCCAATATCATATCAACGCGCCCGGACAGATCACCGATGACGTGCTCCTTTGTTGTCGGCGAGGGATGTCCCGACAGATTTGCACTCGGTGCGGCAATCGGCACGCCCGAAAGACGGATGAGTGCGTTGGCAATCGGATCAGACGGCAGACGGACGGCGACGGTATCCATACCGCCCGTGACGGAATCGGGAATACAGTCACGCTTGGGCAGGATCATCGTCAAGGGACCCGGCCAGAAGGCTGTGGCAAGGGTATAGAACAGTGCCGTTGTATAGCAATAGTTTTCCGCCCAATCAACGTCTGCGATATGGATGATCAGCGGATTATCGGACGGACGACCCTTTGCGGCGTAGATCTTCTTTGCGGCTTCACTGTCGAGCGCGTTTCCTCCAAGTCCGTAGACCGTTTCGGTCGGGAAGAC
>JAZQWK010000301.1:0-7499 GCA_045632325.1 Eubacteriales bacterium | reverse complement strand
TCAAACTTCTTTTCCACCAATTCATCAATTTCATAGGACTGGGCATCATCCTTGGAAACAAGGGATGTGACCGTTCCTTTTTCATTGACCAGTACGCCGCGTTCCCCAAGCCGCTTGATGACGGTATACGTCGTTGTCCGTTTCCAGCCGAGTTCATCGGCACACAGACGGGCAAGATCGGCGGCACTGATCGGTTCGTGTTCCCACAGAATCAGGCAGAAACGGTATTCTTCTTCGTGTATTTTCGGGATGCTCATGGGTGTTCTCCTCTCTTTGTCTAATACGGTAGACTGTTTGTATATAGTCTACCACAGTAGACACGATTTGTCAATATATTTTTTCGGTACGGCATTTTGGGAAAGCTGATGAATCGTTCTTATTTTCGCTAACAGCAAGCGGTGTCCTGTGCTATCACAGAACGCAATCGGTTCGGTTTTGCTTGTTGGGAGCACCCAATCCCCTGTTATTCAAATAACAAATCCCCATCGGTGCGTGAGATTGCGGCAAGTACCGGCATATCCAACATTTATGCCTTTTGATTTCGCCAATACGGATAGTTTCTTTTTTTACCTATGGAACATTCCACCTACAGGTTGAAATGATATCCCTCCTCCTATCAAAATACGATCTTTACGATTTCTGTAAAGTGTGTTATAATAGATACCAAAAGCATAGGAGGTTGAACGATGTATATCAATCAAAACATCGCTTATTATCGGAAACTCTGCGGTTATACGCAGGAGCAGTTGGCTGAACGGCTGGGGGTTACGGGACAATCCGTTTCCAAATGGGAGAATGAAATTTCCAATCCAGACATCTCTGTTTTGCCGGATTTGGCAAAGGCTTTGGGTATTGATATCAATGCATTGTTTGTCAAGACACCGAATGAACCGAAACGGATTCATTTCACAGAGCTTCCCGAACTGTGCTACGAGGCAATTCTTTCTTTGTATCTGAAAGCACAGCGTACATTTTACGGCAGAAAGGATTTTGAATCAAAAGAAGTTCTGCAGCAAAGCATTGAGAAAATGAAAACGGATTTCGACTTTCCTGATTCCCGATGCGCCTATATGATTGATGAAGGTCATCCCGAACACGGTGCGGTGTTCCTTTCTGATGCACTCACTTTTATTGATCGCAGTTATGGTTCACAGGAATCTGTATTGCTATTTGATCTTGACAAGGCGGGAGAGATACTTTCGGTGCTCGGAAACAGAAATGCAAGAAAGGTTTTACGCGTGGTTTACGAGAATTTGATTACCAAAGGTGAAGGCGGAACTTTTTTTACGCCGGAAGAACTTGCGGAAGTGACTGGATTAACAACAGATGCCGTGAATGAAGCTGCTGTTCAGCTCCGACATATCAAATTACTTGACGAAAACGAAACAATACAGAAAGACGGTTACAAAAAGGAATACTGTACACTTTATTCCAAAGATTTCATTTTTGTACTTGCCATCCTCCGTCTGGCATACACTCACGCATCAGACATGACATATAACACATTGATGTATCGTGATGCCAATCATTGTCTGAATTATGACGGCGCAGGACTTTAATGCACAAAACAATCAAAATAAGAAAATCGGGTTGAATCAATGACAACCATTGCGTCATTGTATTTATGCAATTCCTGTGATATAATGTATCTGCAATACAATCAATCATGCGACGACAAGGAGAAAGATGATGTTATATCTAGCAGAAAATCTGAAAAAATACCGTATCAAGAAAAATCTGACGCAGGAAGAGCTTGCGGTATTGCTTGGACTGACACCTCAGTCGATCTCCAAATGGGAGCGCGCGGAAAGCTATCCCGACATTACGCTGCTGCCCGCACTTGCAAACATCTTTGAAACGAGCATTGACCTGCTTATCGGCATGGATACGATCCGCGCGGAGCAGACACGGTACAATATTCACAGCAAAGCGACGGATCTTCAGCGTGCGGGGGACTATGCCGCAGCGGAGCAGGTATACCGTGATGCACAGTTGATCTATCCGAGTGAGCCAGGGATGATCTTGGGGCTTGCCGGAGTATTGGCATTGCAGGGAAAAACGGAGGATGCGATTGCGTATATTGAGCGCGGTCTGCCGCTGTCCGAAAATGAAAAGCAGAAAGCGACGATGCGTGCACTGCTTTGCTTTTTGTATCTGCAAATCGGAGATGCAAAACAGGCAAATGCGCTTGCGTCTGCGCTTCCTCATATGCGGGAAAGCAGGGAAGTGATTCAGCCGCTGATGCAAAAGGGTCTTGACGAAGCACAGATCATGCGGCATATCAGAGTGATTCTGCTTGGTGAGGAGTTCTCTGAATAATCTGTTTTTTGCTGCGGTTCTTTTACTGTGAAATTACGTAATCATGTAATCATGGATTTTCAAAAATCACAGTGCAGTCATTGACATCGCCCGAAAAATCTGTTATACTATAATCATTCCATTATGCGATGAAAATTTTAATATAATGAGGTACAGTTTTATGGCAAAGAGTGTACAGGATATTCTGAATCTGATTGCGGAAAACGACATCAAAATGGTTGACTTCAAGATGGTAGACATCAACGGTCAGTACCGTCACGTCACGATTCCCGCAGAAAACTTCTCCGAGGATACCATGAAGAGCGGTATCGGCTTTGACGCATCCAACTACGGCTACGCTGTCGTCGAAAAGTCCGACATGGTCTTCATTCCCGACCCCGATACGGCTGTCATCGACCCGTTCTGCTCCATTCCCACGCTGTCCATGACCGGTAACGCGATGGTCATCGATTCTCCCGAAAACAAGCCTCTGTCCCAGTATCCTCGCAACATCATCCGTGCAGCTGTCAAGTACATGCAGGACAACGGCATTGCAGACACGATGAAGATCCTTCCCGAATTTGAATTCTATCTGTTTGACAACGTTTCCTGGGGTGTGGAGGGCAGATACATCGGCGCGTCCGTCGATGCGGTTCAGTCCTACTGGAACAGCGCAAACGACGGTCTCGGTGTTATCGTTCCCAAGCAGAAGAACTACCACATCGCAAAGCCGTTTGACATCTCCTACGAGTGCCGCTCTGAAATGTGTATGCTCATGAAGGATATGGGCATTGAGATCAACTATCACCATCCCGAAGTTGCCGCTTCCGGTCAGTTCGAGATCGAACCGCAGCTCGGCGAAGTCGTTCATATGGCAGACGCGACGATGATGATCAAGTATATCATTCACAACACCGCGTTGAAGTACGGCAAGTCCGCAACCTTCATGCCCAAGCCCATCTATGGCGAGGCAGGCAGCGGTATGCACGTTCACATGATGCTGTTCAAGGACGGCGAACCGCTCTTCTCCGATGACAACGGTTACTCCCATCTCTCCCGCACGGCGCACTACTTCATGGGCGGTCTGCTCAAGCATATCGCATCCCTCTGCGCGCTGACCAATCCGTCCACCAACTCCTTCAAGCGTCTTGTTCCCGGCTTTGAAGCACCGGTTACCGTCGGTTATGCGACCTCCAACCGCTCTGCCGTCATCCGTATTCCCGCTTACGCAAAGTCTCCCGACAAGCGCCGCTTCGAGCTTCGTAACCCCGACGCGACCTGTAACCCGTACTTCGCTTATGCAGCGATTCTGATGGCAGGTCTGGACGGCATCAAGAACCAGATCGATCCGCACGAAAACGGCTGGGGTCCGTACGACTGCAATCTGTACCATCTGCCCGAAGAAGAAAAGGCAAAGCTGCAGGGTCTGCCCACGTCCCTTGACGCGGCTCTCGATGCTCTGGAAGCCGATCACGACTATCTGACCACAGGCGGTGTCTTCCCCGAAGAGCTTCTGAAGAACTTCATCAAGAACAAGCGTGAGGAATGTCGTGCTATGGCGGCAATTCCGCATCCGGCTGAATTTGATAAGTATTATAATCTGTAATTGCTAAAAAAGCGGCACTGCTGACGGATTGGTCTGCGGCAGTGCCGTTTTCATCCATATTGTCGTATCACATCATTTAAGGATTACTATTATTACCATGAAAACAAAAATGAAAGCAGAGGAAATGTATGCCTCCATGGCTCCGTGGCGGCTGTTCTTTGTGGTTGCCCTGCCGGGTATGGTCAGTATGTTTGCCATGTCCGTCTACAGCATTGTGGAGGGCATTTTCATCGGGCAGATTCTCGGCGAGGGTGCATTTGCTGCGGTCAACATTGCCATGCCGCTTGTCATGATCAACTTTTCTCTTGCCGATCTGATCGGTGTCGGTGCGTCGGTTCCGATCTCGATCGCGCTCGGCAAAAAAGATCACGATACCGCCAACAACGTTTTTTCCTGCTCCGTGATTATGATCTTTTTGGCATCGATTCTGATGGGAAGCATCATGTTCTTTGCCGCAGAACCGCTTGCTCGCATGATGGGCGCCGATGATGTTCTGCTCGATACGTCGGTTCGGTATCTTCGCACCTGTGCGCTCTGCGGACCACTGGCAACGATCTTCTTTGCCATGGACAACTATCTGCGCATCAGCGGATTTGTCAAAACGAGCATGGTCATCAACATCGGATGCAATCTTCTGACGATCGGACTTCTGTCGTTCTTTTTGCTGGTATGTGACATGGACGTTGTCGGTTCTGCTTTGGCGGCGTCACTTGCCATGTGTACCTGCTCGGTCATTGCGATGATGCCGTTTTTATTTCAAAAGACGCTTCTGCGATTTGTGCGTCCGCACTTTCATTTTTCGATGCTGCGGCAGATCGGTGCGTGCGGCTCTCCCGTGTTTCTGAGCAACATTTCCGGCCGTATTACCTCCATTCTGATGAACATTTCGCTGATGACGCTCGGTGCGCGGGTGCTCGGCGAAAATGGCGGTACGACAGCGGTTGCGGTTTATGCGGTGCTGATGTATGCAAGCGATCTCTGCTGGCCGCTTCTTTACGGTATTGCGGATTCTCTTGCGCCGTCGCTCGGTTATAACTGGGGCGCCGGCAATTACGACCGCGTTAAAAAGATTGTCCGATGTGCGTACATTGGAACGGGGTTCGTCGGTTTGGTATCGACTTCGTTTCTGTTCTTTTTCCCGGGGACGATTGCATCGTGGTTCGCCAATGCAAAGGACGTTCAGCTTCTCGAAATCTCCACGCATGCAATTCGACTTTTCTGTCTTGCCTATCTGTTCCGCTGGTTCGGTGTAACGACACAGAGCTTTATGAGTGCGATCGAAAAGCCGATGCAGGCGACGCTTCTGTCGGTCGGTACCGCGTTTGTCTTTCCGGTTGTGCTGATCGGTGCGCTGTGGAGCTTCGGGCTGGATGGCATCTGGTTCAACTTTGTCGGTGTCAATGCGCTGACGGCGATTCTTTCCGTGGTTCTTCTTCGTCTTTTGATGCGGGAAATCAAACGGCGTCAGGCAGAGAAATCGACGGAATCCTGACTTTAAATATAAAAAACGGCTGTCACTCATAGGAGCGGCAGCCGTTTTTGTCATTTTGGAGAAAAAAGATTGGAGCGATTGTTCAGAATCGCTCCAATGCATGGAAATATCAGATATAATAACGGGAAATCGCAATGACGGGGATAATCCAGAACAGCTGATACAGTGCGATCCAAACAGGAGCCAACGTGATTGCCATACCGGAGATCACACAGAACGCCATTGCCGCCATACCGAGCAGGATGGAGACGACACCGAGCACGTTGTTGGTGCGGGAGGCGGAGAGGACGCGGTCACAGATAGCAAGCGTCTGTAAGAGTGCCTTTGCCGAGGACTTGGAGACGATGCCGGAGGACATACGGTCGACGATGATCGCCGTTTCCTTGGGTTCTGCACACTTGATGATCTTGACCGGGTACTTGGACATCTTGATCTTGCAGGACAGCAGATGATCGTCGATGTTCGGGTCGCTGGTCTTGATGCCGACGCAGATTCCCTGACGGTAGAGCTGCTTGAGAACAATCTCAAAGTCGGGTTCGACGGCGTACTGGATATACAGCTTTGCCGCGACGTTGTTGTTATAGGTGATGTAGAGGATCGAAGCATCCCCCGTTTCTTCCATCGACTTTTCGCTTTCGTTGAGAGAAACGGCGTAACCGTAACGGTTGATGAATGCTGCACGACCGATCAGAACGGTACCGCCGTCGACACGCGCTTCGATACCGTCGCGGTCGAGACGGGTCAGCTTGACGTTTTCAGCGTAGCCGAGCTCGCCCGTTGCCGTTTCAAAGACCTCGGCAAGCGGACCGCCGACGACGTGGAACACACTTGCAGCCGCATAAATGACGTGGTCGATGCGGTTTTCACCGTAGACCTTGACGTTGCGGACGCGGACGCTGCGTGCCGGGAAGACTTCCTTGTCGTCAAAGGAAACGACCGATGCGTCGGCATATTCACCGAGCGATGCTTCGCCGATCATCGCACTATCCTTTTCGTACGCAAAGCCGGAGGCACGGTACATCGGATAACTGAACGCGATGAATGCACAGGAGGGAAGCGTCAGAAGCATAGCGATATAGGAGACCGTCAGTGCTTCGTATACGTTGCCTGTCAGAATGAATTTCGCTGCAAAGAATGCAAGGATCATTAAGAATACTGCGGGAAGAATCGTGCGGAGGATTCTCTGCGTACGCGGATAGGTTTCCGTGCGGGCAAAGAACGATTCAACGAATGCGGTACGCTTGATACGGAACAGTGCGGGATCGTCGGAAATGTATTCCGCGAACATTTTGCGCTCTGCCTCACCGTCCTTCGGTGCAATGGCATCGACGGCGTACTTGAGTTTCTTGGACGAAACGATCTTGAAGCTCATGATCTCACGGCGCAGATTCATAAACTCGTAGCAGAGTTCAAACAGAACCGCAAGACCGATGGGGAAGTTATAAAGCTGCAGACCGTGCATCGGGCAAAGGGAAGCGATGACAGCGGTATATACGATGCAGGCAAGGAATAAGAATCCGGTGATGCTTTCGGGAATCGGACGTCCGCGGAAGATCGCACGGATACCGGTACGGATACCGCGCCAAACCATCGCACCCGACAGCAGAACGAGCTGGAGATCAAACAGCGTATAGACCAGCGGATACTGCTCACGGTCAAAAATGGAGGGCATCGTGATACCGAGCAGACGGTCGTTTTCAAAGAAGAACAGAAGAACCAGGAAGAACAGCGCACCAAGGAAGCGGAACAGCATGCCGGAATACTTTTTCTTGTATTCGGCAAAGATCTCGCGATTTTGGGCGGCGGAAACGTATTCCGCGTGCTTGTCCTGTACCGTGTCGGGACGGTCTCCTGCGTGCATTTCGTTATAATGATCGTTGGAACGGTCGCCGATGGCTTTTTTGTATTTCTTTGCGCGTTCATGACCGACGGCATGCTCGATCTGATCTTCCATACCGAACGCGATCATCAGGTCAAGATCGGTTTGATCAAATTCGCCTTCGGTGCGGTCTTCATCGGATTTGGAGACCTCGTCTTCGACATCGGTCTGTGCTGCGTCCGTTTCCGCGGAAAGCAGACCGTCGGAGGAAACGTCGTCGGCAT
>JAZQWK010000300.1:0-8961 GCA_045632325.1 Eubacteriales bacterium | reverse complement strand
AGCGGTCAATCAGCTCTCCGAACGACGAAAGCGCCTCCGCCGTGACCTTTGCTCCATACTGCGCGGTTGGAATAAACGCGTATTCCGCAGGCTTACCGCTCTCGGTGTCGGTCAGAAGCATCGGCGTAAAGCGTTCCTCGCGGATGATATCCATCACCGCATAAAACGACTTCCACAGAAGATGTGCGGGCATTGCAGACATCGTGACGTCCGTTCTGCCGCAGACGGTAAAGACAACCTCTCTTGCCGTTACGGGCGCAATACCGAGATAAGTATTGACGAGGAATCGGTCAGCGGACTGATCCGGATTGGCGCGTTCTGCCTGTGCGAGAAATCCTTCCTCCGTTTCGTCGAGCGGATTGAGTTTCTCCTGCGCCGGCGGCATTTCGTAATGCATACCGGGCAGAACCTGACGCTTCTGGCTCGTCGAAAAATCGACCGGTTTGATCGCGTTCAGAATCTTATAATCGCCATCGCAGAAGATGATATTGGAATATTTTCCCATGATCTCCGCCATAATGTGCCGCGTGACGACAAATCCCATTTCGTCACGTGCTTCAAACGCCAGATCAATGACGCGCTCAAAGCCGCACTGCGTCACCGACAGCACGCGCGCACCCGACAGATGCTTGCGCAGAAGCATACAGAACATCGGCGCTGTCATCGGGTTTTCCTTCTGCTTGGACGTCAGGTTGATATGCGGATTGTTGGTGCCTGCAGAAATGCATACCTTTGCGTAAGAGCCGTCGGCAACACGTACCGCAAGTGTGATTTCGTCCTTTTCCGGCTGGGAAATCTTGTCGACACGCCCACCGATCAGTGTATTTCGCAGTTCTGCCGCAACTGCGGCGACCATACCTGCATCAAATGCCATAGTGTTTCCTTTCCGAGCCTCCCTCCCCGAGGGAGGTTGGCACAGCATGACGAAGGGAGTTATTGCCCGGCTTTTCATTAAGCCATCGGAATCCACCCATCATGCATAATACTTAAAGTTTCAAAAAGAAGTTCCTCGATTCCCCTGCATCCGCATAACCGGCTGTATTGCGAGTACACGTTATGCTCTTCGGAGAATGACTCCCTCCGTCACATCTACGGTGTGACACATCCCTCGAAGATGGAGGCTCCGATAGTTATACCGTCAGAATCTCGCACGGACATTCCGACACAAACACTTCCACGCCTTCAAACTGCGCGGAAATCGTCTTCGCAACCACCGCCATCACAGGTGCTTCCGTGTAATAATGTCCCGCCGCAATGACGTTCAGCCCTGCCGCTTTTGCATCAAGCAGCGTGTTGTAGCTCATCGTACCCGTGATATAGGTATCCGCGCCCGCAGCAAGTGCCGCCTCCCAGTCATCTTTACCGTCACCGCCAAGCACCGCAATGCGTGCAACAGGGCGCTTTGCCGATACCGCATGGACACACGGTGTTCCGAGCGCGGATTTGATGCGGCTGCACAGGGATTGCAGCGTCAGTTCGGACGCGGGCACCGCCATGCGACCGATTTCCTCACCGTCCACACCGAACGTGCCTGTTACGGTCAATCCAAGCGTTTCACACAGCACGTCGTTGACACCACCCGAAACCGCATCGAGTCTCGTGTGGAACGACATCACGGAAATGCCGTGAGACAAAAGATCAATGACACGTCTGCCATGGAAGTCCCCATCGTTGACCGATGCCATTTTTTTGAAGATCATCGGATGATGAGACACAATAACGTCACATCCGAGGTCGATCGCTTCCGCAATCGTTTTTTCGGTCACGTCCAGCGCGCACAAGACACGTTTGACTTCTTTTGCGCTGTCACCGCACAGCATCAGACCGTCGTTGTCCCACGGACAGGATAAAGCCTTCGGATACTGTGTGTCAAGATAGGTATATAAATCATGAACCGTTGTCATGAGAAGCTCTCCTTTGTTTATCGTTACACATACATTTATGTTAATCGTTACACATTGTTTTGTGCATCTGCTCCGCATACAAAAGCGTCGCGCGTTCTTCCGCACAATCCACACCTGCTGACGTTCGTCCCGCGACAACACGGGATAACCGCTCGATATTCGTTTTCAGATATCGCGGCAGAAGATCAGCGTTTTCAGGATCGGATAACAGCGCATCACCGAGCAACGGATACGTCGGTACAAATTTCTCACCCGTATAATGACAGCAAATCACGGAATACAGCTTTCCGTTTGCCGTGCAGAGGCGTTCGCGCTCCACCAAAAATCCGTTTTCGCCAAGCCAGCGCCGCAAGACCGGCTGCATCGTCATCGGCTGCAAAATCAATCGGATCTCGGGATCTTTCACAAACGGCGCATCGGAGAGGATCCGCGCGATCAGCTCACCGCCCATCCCGCAGATTGAAATATCGGTTACCGACGGGGTGACGTTTTCAAGTCCCGCAAGTCCGTCCGTCAGAACGAGGCGAACGCGCTCTGCCAGCTTCGGCTGTTCTTTTGCGCAATCATCCAGGTGTGCTTTGGCCGTTGCAAGCGGTCCTTCCGCAACGTCTGCAGCATACGCATAGGAGATCGCACCGCGGGACAGCAGTGCAATCGGAAGATAAGCGTGATCGGTTCCGACGTCGGCAAGAACCGCTCCTGCCCGAACAAAAGCTGCGGCACACGAAAGCCGCGCATCAAGGGTATCGTATGTCATGTTATCGTCTCCACTACCAAGGAAAACGGGCGGTGCACTCCAATTCATGCAACCGCCCATGCATTTCCCATCTTACTTGTTTGCGAGATATTCGTTGATCTTTTCGACCAGTTCATCCGCATCGGTACCGTGAACTTCGCACGCGTCCTCAATGCTTTCGCCTCTTGCGGACGGGCAGCCCAGACAGTGCATACCGATTTCGAGGAAGAATTCAGCGGTGCCGACGTCATAATCCAGAACGTCGCCGATAATGCTTTCCTTTGTAACCTTCATGTTGATATCCTCCGATATTAGTATTGTTTTATATAGAACAACGCCGCGGACGGAAGTTTAACCGTTTGCCGCTTCGGTGTTTTCAAGGGATTCATAGAACTTTTCAATGGACTTGTTTGCAGACTTTTCGAGTTTTTCGTAGAACGAAGTAAAGTCAGAAGACTTCTTTTCAATCGCCAGACGCGGCAGTGCGTAGAACAGATCGCCAAAACCTGCAGAGAAGCCAAAGTAGTTACCGCCAATTTCATAAGTGATGGTATCAAAGAGAATATCCAGCATCTTGACAGCATCATCATCGCGCGCAAGCTTACCCTGCAGAACCATATCATAATACGTCGGAAGTACTTCATTCTCACTTTCCCATGCGAGCAGTTCCATAGCGGCACCGACCAACTCGGGATTGGTAATCGTACAGGGAACAGAAAGCAGTCCGCCCCAGTCAAGGGAGATATAATCCTTCTGTGCCTCGTCATACTTGGGATACGGGATCAGACCGAATTCAACGGTATATTCACGCAGCAGCTCCGCAGCGGAAAGGGCATCCAGCTGGAACATCAGCCTTCCGGTATCCAGTGTCAGCATGTCAGAACGATCCATAGACGGCGGCATATAGACAACATTGTCCTTTGCCATCGCCGCAAAACGCTCCATCATATCCTGTGTTTTTTCCGTTTTCAGCGCAAGCTGAATCCGACCGTCAGCGTCTCGATCGGTGATATACTGACCGGCACCCGTCATAAAGCTGATGTACTTGGAGGTTTCCTGTGCGGTCACACCCCAGCGGTCATTTTCGTCCATCTTGCCGTCACCGTTGATATCGGAAACAGCAGCACGTGCCATCGTTTCAAACTGATCCAAAGTCCATTTGCCGTCGTATACCAACTGATACGGATCCTCCATATCAAGGTTTTTTACCAGCTCCTTGCTGAAATAAATGACATAGGGACAGGGAACCATCATATCATTGACTGCGTAGTAAGTATTCTCACCGAGTTTCAGAACGTCCATCTGATTTCTGTTCCACCATTCGGCTGTCATATCAACATACGGAAGATTATCCAGATTATAGAGATAGCCCTCGGAAGCATACGTCGAAATACCGTCAATACAATGATTGAACATCAGGTCATATACATCGTCACCGGCAAGAATCACCGGTTTGACCTCCGTTACAAAGGTACCGCAGTTATCGCCGTGCATTTCCAGTACGATCTTGACATTCAACGCATCCTCAACCGCACGGGTACGATTGTAAATGGCATCGTTCATAATGTCGCCGTTTTCCTCGGATGCAAAAAAGTAAAACCGATAACCCTGCCAGTCAAATGCGACCTGATTGAGTTCTTCTCCACCAAAGTCCAGCGTATCAACGGGAACCGCATGCGGCGTTCTCGTTTCAACGGCTTCTGTGACTGCGGCAGTGTCACCGGTTGTCACAGCAGCATCGGTTACCGTCCCCGCATCCCCTGCCGAACCGCAGGAGGTCATTGCGGCAGTCAGAAGGGATGCCGCCAGCAAAAATACGGAGATCGCAGTTCTGTTTTGACGTTTCATATCGTTGTCTCCTTTGCTATTTTTTGTATTTTTCAGAAGCGATATCAATGCTCGCTTCTCTTATTCTGATAGACCGGCTCACAGGTCAGGCGCAGACCGAGCTTTTTCGACGTGGTATCGTCCACGTGAGACAGCACGACCGTGGAGTGCATTTCCGCACCGCGCAGATTGGAGAGCTGTTCATAGGCACGAGCGGCAACCTCATCCGTTGCGGCACAGATAGCGAGCGCGATCAGCGTTTCGTCCATGTGAAGACGCGGGTTTCTGTTGCCGAAGCAGCCTGTTTTCAGATTGGCAATCGGTTCCAGAACGGCAGGAGAGATCAGCAGCGTATCGTCGGGAATGCCTGCAAGCGTTTTCAGCGCGTTGAGCAGCAATGCCGATGCCGCGCCAAGCAGCTCGGACGATTTGCCCGTCACGATTCTGCCGTCGGGAAGCTGCAGAGCCGCTGCGGGCTGCCCCGTTGCTTCCTGTTTTTCGAGTGCATACCGAACCACGGCACGGTCAGAAGTCGTAATGGAAACCGAACGCATGATATTTTCGATTTTATAAACGGTATTTTCATCCACACGTCCGACGAGCTTATCACACTGCGCTTTATAATAGCGGCAGATGATCTCATCAAACGACGCACGGCGGCAAGCCTCATCGTCGGAAATGCAGAAGCCGACCATGTTGACACCCATATCGGTCGGAGACTTGTACGGGCTTGCACCGAGGATGCGTTCAAACATCGCATTGAGAATCGGGAACGCTTCGACGTCGCGGTTATAGTTGACGGCGGTTTCACCGTAGGCATCCAGGTGGAACGGATCGATCATATTGATGTCGTTGAGATCAGCCGTTGCCGCTTCATACGCCTGATTGACGGGATGCTTGAGCGGCAGATTCCAAACGGGGAACGTTTCAAATTTTGCATAGCCCGCCGTGATGCCGCGCTTGTGCTCATGATAGAGCTGGGACAGACAGATGGCCAGCTTGCCGGTACCGGGACCGGGTGCGGTGACGATGACGAGCGGTTTGGTCGTTTCAATATAATCGTTGCGTCCGAAACCGCCGTCGGAAACGATCAGCGGAATGTTGTGCGGATAATCGGCAATGGTATAATGCAGATAAACGCGGATACCGATGTTTTCCAGCTTCTTGCGGAAAACGTCAACCGCGTACTGTCCCGCGTAACGCGTAATGACAACGGAGCCGACGAGCAGACCCGAGGAGGTAAACGCCTCGATCAGACGCAGAACGTCCGCCTCGTAGGTAATGCCAAGGTTGCTGTTGACTTTATTCTTTTCAATGTCTGCGGCGTTGATGCCGATGACGATCTCAGCCTGATCGCGCAGAGACAGCAACATACGGATTTTGGAATCCGGCGCAAATCCCGGCAGAACGCGGCTGGCATGGAAGTCGTCAAACAGCTTTCCGCCCAGTTCCAGATACAGCTTCTGTCCGAACTGCGCAATGCGTTCCTTGATATGCTGGGACTGCATTTCAATATACTTGTTGTTGTCAAATCCGATTTTCTGTGTCATGATACCCAAATTCCGTTTCTCCGTTTTCTCCGTCTGCGGCATACAGCCAAGGCTTCTTTGCCGAAAAACAATACAGTAATATTATAGTACAATTCTGCCCATTTTGCAAGGGATTTTGCATAAAAAGTTTGAGTTCGGTTAAATTTACAAAAACGGTGCGCGGAAACTGTGATTTCTGACAATGGAAAAGAGGACTGTTCGGAAATTTCAGCCCGACAGTCCTCAATTTTGATACTTCATTCTCCGCGATCTTCGCGCCGATAAACGTCACAAACAAAATCCGAGATTTCTCCGGCTGCGGGATCAAATACAAACGAGCCTTCACCGACGGTTACCATTCCGTAATCAAAGAAAACCTCACCGTCCAGCCTGCCGTCTTCCCGCCATGCTTTCACAAGGATATGGTAATGCGCCGGAAGTTCCTCGCCCACCCCAGCAAGTGCCGCGATCTCTCCAATATCGGGAAACGCACGCGCAGTCTTCTCACGCACGTCAAAAACCATAGAGTCAGCACCGCGCTCCGAGCCAAAGGTCAGCGCAAAATAACGTCCATCGGGTGACCACTGCTGATTCCGAAGACGGATCATATACAGTTCCTCACAGGGATATTCCCAGAGAACATCTCCTGTCGCCGTATCGGTAAACACCATCCTGTCGTATTGTGTCAGAATCGTACCGCCCCAGTCCACGCCGAGAAACGTACCGACTTTTGCCACGGCACAAATACTTCCGTCAGGTGAGAGAACCGTCATATCATAAAGGCTTTGATCGATGTGATATGCTGCCATCCGAGCAAGTGCAGCGCGGATACACAGAGCATCGTACGTACCGGAAAGCATGGCAGGCATCTTGTCGCCAACGTCGGTCAGATACGGCAATGCATCCGTACCAAGCGACACCAGCGCATCAAAGGCATCGGGATTCTGCGCAATGATATCGGATTCAAGGAACAGATCATCTGCTCCGTCCATCAGAAGATCAAGATAATGATCGATCGCCGCCGCAAGATCGGCATCTGCGGGCAGGGTGATATCGGTCGGTTCTGTGGCAGGTTCGGTCATCGGCCCCTGTGTCACAGCAGATGTTCGTTCTCCAAACTGTGCTTTCATAAAGGTTTGCAGTGTCTGATCATTCTCTGTCGGCGTAATCTGCCCGAACTGACCGTCACCGAGATACGGAATCCGATATTCCCCCGACACAATAAGCTCAGGATTCAGCGTATCGGGGATCGCAGACCAACCGGCGGACAAATCGACAGAAACCGCATCGGACAGTGCTACATCCATCCCCGGCAGACAATCGGATATCGGATCGTCCCACAGAAGATTCCGATACGGTGCATACGGCTCCGGAAGCTCCAAAGCAGCATTTCCGGTCAGCTCCATGTGCTTGATGCGCGAAGCATAAACGGTGATCCCGTCATCATCCACTGCACGCAGTTCACGGAATTCCGCACCTTCTGCCGTCACATCATGTGCGGCGAAAATCAAATTTCCGTCATAGTCAAAGACATACAGCGGACCGCCGATATCGGTATAGTTTGGTACAACGACGATAAATTCCCGCGTGACATGAATTTCGCGCAGTGTAACACAGCTGACGTCAAACGGCACTCCCCCGTTGATTGACAGCATCGCCGTTCCCGGATATGGCTCCTCCGCGGTATACTCCAGCGAAAAAATGACAATGTCTTCCCCTGTATCCCATCCGTAGGCGGTGGAAAAGGATTCTGCATGGAACAGCGAACCGAACAACGCCGCAAATTCCCGCCCGTCTGGGTTAAGATAAACGGGGATTTCCGTATCCTCTATGGTTTCTTCCGTTTCTGCAGTTTCCGTATCCGTCACCTGTACCGTGATCGTCACATCGGTACTGTCTGATTCCTCATCTTCCTCAACGATTCCGCCGCAGGAAACGCAAAATAATGTACCTACACACAAAAGGAGCAATAAAAGAATCTGAAGATACTGCATACTACGACTTCCCTTCCTTTTCCCGTGCAATCATGGATCCAATCGTATCATCCGTTTTCATGGTGATATACCCATCTTTATCCTTGGTTATAGTCCAAACCTGATCACCGGTATACCAATAGTGTTTTTTCGGTTCACCGTCACCGGTATGTGCGGGAATCGTATCATAAAAGTCGCTGATGTCCTTTTCTTGATAGGAATATTCATGCATGACGTTCAATGCAAAACTTGCAGCTATTTTACCGGTAATCACAGTACCGTCCTCTGCCTTCATTCCAAACCAAAAGATCATATCCCCGTTATCCATATATTGATACCGCAGATCGTATTCCGAACAGGTTCCCTTGAGCACATCGGAATAATATTCCAACATCCACGATGTATTGACTCCGGTACCGCGATGTTTCGTTGTATCGAGAATCGTCACTGTCGTCGAAGTCGCATATTTATGGGGACGGTCACAAAATATTGCATATCTGTAATTGGACGTCCAATCCAACACGGCGGCAGAGGAAATACATCCCACCACAGTCTTTTCTTCTCCTGTCTGATTGTCGATCAGATGCACATTATAAACCGTTCCAATATTGGGATCTCCAATGTACATAAACGAATACGGTACCATATGCAATGTGTATTGATTATCCGGAGACGGAAGCAAATGCTGAAATAGCGAATGATCAATACGATAGGCTGCTTGATACGCAAGTACGCATTTCAAATAAGCATCCTCATTCTTTTGATAAAAATTGATATAAGCCTCACCAATTTCCAAAAGATACGGAATTGCCCTATCTCCATAAGCAACGACCTGTTCAAACAATCCCGGGGCGATATCGATACATGACTGTTCATTCCACGGATGATTCGCCGCAGATGCCAGCATATCAAGATTTTTGTTGATAACCGAAAGCATTTCTTGATCGGATTCAACCGTTTCGACAATTTCCTCTGTTTCCTCTTCCGGCACT
>JAZQWK010000299.1:0-2241 GCA_045632325.1 Eubacteriales bacterium | reverse complement strand
TGTCTGACATCTCCCATTTGGCAATGACTTCATACAGCGCCGCGCCCTCGGATAAGGAAATATTGCTTCCTTCCACGATGATCGTCTCATAATTCTCATAGGACGGCATCATCCCGAGCGGATAACGGCGAACGGTCATGCTGTCGGGCGGCGCATCAAAGACAAACGCGCAATCCTCCCCTGCTGTGACGATCGGAAGTTCCTTCATAATATCGATCGGATGCATACTGTCCGCGCACACCGCCTGCCCAATGCCGAGCGCATTTTTCGTCTCCCACGAATACGTTCCGCGCCATGCCGTGATCTGCTCCTCTCCGAAAACAACAGTCAAGGTCGGCGGTGCGTCGGGAAACACTTTTTCCGTAACAGAAAGAAAGCTGCCCGTGCCGTCAGATGTATCGGAGGCTGTTCCGTGATCACTGCCGCAGGCGGAGAACAGGAGAATGCATAGGGACAGGAAAATCAGCCAAAGTGTCTTTTTCATTGCGGTGTCCTCCTTTATTCGCTCCAAAGCTGATGGGTATGGATGACAGGTACGATTGCCGCTCCATCCCAATCCTCGCGGGAAATAGCAGCCGCAATCGCCCAATACGCCATATCACACGTTCCAACCTCGGGAATCTCGCGCCTGACATGGATTTCAATGCTGTCTCCTACACGGCGGACACCGGTGACACTGTGGGAAACAGATCCGCTTCCCTCCTCCAGATAAATCACCGCGAGGACGTTATCACGGAAGAACGCTTCGTCATAGTCGGGAAACGATTTTTTATGCTCGTCAGAAAACGCATCGTATGTTTCATACAGCCGAACAGCGAAATCCTGGTAATCGACCGTGAATCCCTCGCGGACAATCTGTGTATTGTTCGGCAGATCATCGGTGTACTGAAGGCGGTGATATTCCTCTGTATCCGCATCGTAAACAGCAATTTCGTATGCGGGATTCACATCCTTGATTTCATAAAACGGCGCACCGATACGGTAACCAAAGGATAGAAGATCGGGTTCTTCATAATCAACCGGCACCATACTCGGCGGATTCTGCTCCACCCTGCCGAGCATCTCCCCGAGCTGATCCTCAGGTATCACCGTCGGTTCGGAAAAGTCGCGCGTGTAGCTTCTGCCGTTGTATCGGACAAAGATCATCCAGTCAACCAAGGCAAATATTTCTTCCTCCGTCACCGATTCAGCGGTATGGGTTTGTGAATCCCGAACGGGATCATCGGTGTGTCCGACAGATGTGGCACAGGATGAAAGCAGTACGGTGATGCAAAGCAAAGTAATGGCTAATATTCGTCTCACGGGAAAATCCTCCTTTGAACAAGCGATATGATGGCTTTGCCCAATAAGACGCAAAAGCAGGAAAAATCTGACAGCGTTATAGAAAAATATCGGTTTTCAAAATCCTGCAATATCAAATCAGCGGCTGATCGTTGATGACCAGCTTAAACGCCAGTCCCAAATGATCTGCAGCCTTGCGGCACAGAAGCATACGCTCCAAAAAGATCTCAAAATATTCCATGACAGAGCTGTAATGCGTATCAACCGTCAGCTTCAGCGTCAGATGCGTATGCGTGTCATTCAGCACAAGCTCAGCCGCAGTTACGGAATAGTTGACGCGGTCGTGAATGTCGATGGAAACGTCATCCATGTTGCGCACACGGCTGCGGCGAACGTCGGCTTTGTCGGCAAGGATCAGCGCGGCGGCAACGGGGTTGACAGGCACGCCGGTACCCTCGTCGTGATTGCCGATCGCGGAGACGATCGACGCAATTTCGTCCGCTTCCATACCGAGCTTATCGAGAATACGGAACGCCATGACCGCGCCGCTCTGGCTGTGGTCGGTACGGTTGACGAGATTGCCGATATCATGCATATAGCCGGCAATTTTTGCAAGCTCGACCGTGCGCGCATCAAATCCGAGTGTTTTGAGCAGCTCGCCCGCCGTTTCCGCAGCCTTGCAAACGTGTGCAAAGCTGTGCTCGGTGTAGCCAAGAACCTTCAGAGAATCGTCGGCACGTTCGATATACGTGCGGATCGCCGTATTCTGTTTGATCGTTTCATATGTGATCATCATGTTTTCCTTCTTTCTTCTTTCTCTTTTTTCTTTGTTCTTTATTCTCTGTTATTAGTATACCATATTTGCCGCCGTCGTGCAAGACCTCACCGCATTTTTTGAAAAATCGCAGCGTTTTCTCAAATATCCGCAAAAATCCTTGACAAGTCGGATCGTAGCCATGT
>JAZQWK010000298.1:0-10783 GCA_045632325.1 Eubacteriales bacterium | reverse complement strand
TCGCAGGATCAAAGAACGAAATGACGTCACCGACCGCAACCTCGTCCGGCTCCGTCGTGCGGCAGAAGATCAGGTCACCGCTTTTGATATCGGGATACATCGAATCCGTCAGCACGATCATCGGAAACAAGCCGCCCATATCGGGAATCTCGTCCCGGTTCATAAAGCTTTTGATAATCAGCGTACAGTTGATTACCAGCATCGGTATCAGTACGATACAGAGCAGGATACCAACCGCGGTCAGGATGTGATGGGTGGTCTTCGACAGCCTCGTTTCATGCGTGGGCATCGTCCGTGCTTTTCCCGTTTTTTCTTTCTTTTCTATCATCGGATCCTCCTTTCGGATTTGCTGCGCTCTGCCTCCAAACCGCACGGCGCGGAAGGGTTCCGCGTTTGTCGTTTGCAAACAGAAAACGTGCATACAAAACAACGATTGCACCGATTGTTTCGTACCTATAATTATACCACAAAACGTCTGTAATGTCAAACGCTATACATATACCATGTTGACAGAATTACCGTTTTTTTTTTTGCGTTTTTGTGCTGATTGCACATTTGCGGTTATTTGCCGCGCGTTTTGCTGCAGTTCGGTTTTCTGCGTTTGGTATGCGGCGCGTTTGTCTTGTGTAAACTTTGCGCGTATGTCATCATTTGGTACTTGACAATATCCGCTCCTTGCGGTATAATTATATATTGAGTTTTTATATGCAAAAAATCTTTGCATCATTCATGTGAAAAAGTCAATGCTGCGGTCTGCCAATTGGTGCATCGGTATCCCGATCGATCCGCAGCGGAAAGGAATCACACAATCATGATGGGTTTTTATCTCCCCGGAATTCACACGCCGCACAGAAAAAACACAATCAAGAAGCCCACGGTGCGCATGGAAGCACCCGCGACGGTCTCCATCCCGATGGCAATGCACATCGGTAAGCCCGCAAAACCCACCGTCAAGGTCGGTGACCTCGTCGGAGTCGGCACGATGATCGGTGAGGCAGACGGCGCGATCTCCTCCAATATCTATTCCAGCGTTTCAGGTAAGGTCACCAAGCTTGCCGAATACGTTATGAGCACGGGTGCTGCCACCACGGCGGTCGTCATCGAATCCGACGGCGCAATGACCGCGGACGAGTCTGTCCGTCCTCCCGTCGTCAACACGCAGGCAGAGCTGGTCGAAGCGCTCAAAAACAGCGGTATCGTCGGTCTCGGCGGTGCGGGCTTCCCGACGCACGTCAAGCTCAACGCAGATCCGAGCCGCATCGAATATCTCATCATCAACGGCGCGGAATGTGAGCCGTATATCACCAGCGACACCGTTACCATGCTCACCCGCGCGGACGATATGGCGTTTGCGCTGGAAGCACTCAACCGCTGCATGGGCGTGAAAAACGTCATCATCGGCATTGAAAACAACAAAAAGGAAGCCATTGCCAATATGCGCACCATGGCGTCCGCCCTCACCTTTGCCAACGTTTCCGTCAAGGAGCTCCCGCCCGTTTATCCGCAGGGCGGCGAAAAGGTGCTCGTCTATCACACCACGGGCAGAAAGATCCCCACGGGCAAGCTCCCGCTTGACGTCGGCTGCGTCATTCTGAACTGCACGACGCTTGCCGCCATCGGCGCTTATCTGCGCACGGGTATGCCGCTCGTCGAAAAATGCGTGACCGTGGACGGCGGTGCCGTAAAAAACCCGCAGAACGTCATCGTTCCGATCGGTACGTCGCTGGAGGATCTGTTCAACTTCTGCGGCGGATTCAAGGAACAGCCCGCAAAGCTGCTCTACGGCGGTCCCATGATGGGCGTTACCGTGCCCAACGCCGTGGATTATCCCGTGCTGAAGGCGACCAACGCCGTGCTCGCTCTGACGGAAAAGGAAGCGTGGCTGCCCAAGACCACCGCCTGCATCCGCTGCGGCACCTGCGTCAACACCTGTCCCTTCGGTCTGGCACCCGTTGCCATCTCCGAGGCATACGGCAAACGTGACACGGAAGCCCTCACGGAGCTGTCCGTCGATACCTGTATGGAATGTGGCTGCTGCAGCTTCGTCTGTCCTGCCAACCGCCCGCTGGTGCAGAACAATAAACTCTCAAAGCAGCTTTTGAGAGAAGCTCGGATGAAGGAGGATCGCAAATCATGAGTGCACTGACAAAAATTTCCGTTTCCCCGCATATTCACAGCGGCAGATCGACCTCGCGTATCATGCGTGACGTTCTGATCGCACTTCTGCCCGCAACGGTCGCAGGCGCGGTCATCTTCGGCTGGCAGGCGCTTCTGCCCGTACTGCTCTGCGTTGCCTGCTGCGTCGCCTTTGAAGCCCTCTACAACAAGATCACAGGTACGAATCAGACCGTCGGCGACCTTTCCGCCGCCGTCACGGGTCTTCTCCTCGGTCTGAACCTCCCGGCAAACGTCCCGCTGTGGCAGTGCGTCGTCGGCTCTCTGTTTGCCGTCGTCGTCGTCAAGTGTCTGTTCGGCGGCATCGGCTGCAATCTCGTCAATCCCGCCATCACCGCGCGCGTCTTTATGCTCGTTGCGTTTGACACGATGGCAGTTTCCGCATTCCCCGCAGATGCCGTCTCCTCCGCAACGCCGCTCTCCGCAGAGCAGATGCCTTCGCTTCTGCAGCTGTTTTTGGGCAATCACGGCGGCAGCATCGGCGAGACCTGCGCTGCAGCACTGCTGCTCGGCGGTATCTATCTGCTCGTCCGCCGCGTCATCACATGGCATATTCCCGTACTGTTTTTAGGCACGGTCTTCGTCTTCTCTCTGTTCATGGAAGGCTTTGACGCAGTCGCCGCTCTGTCCATGGTACTGGCAGGCGGTGCCGTCATCGGTGCCATCTTCATGGCAACCGACTACGTCACCTCTCCTTCCACCGCATGGGGCAAGGTCGTCTTCGGCATCGGCGCAGGTCTTCTGACCTGTCTGATCCGCTATTTCGGCAACTATCCCGAGGGCGTATCCTTCGCGATTCTGCTGATGAACATTCTGACGCCGTATATCGACCGTTTGACAAGACATAAAGTATTTGCATCGGGAGGGGTTCGCGCATGAAAAACCATATCAAAAACCTTTCCGTCTTCGTCTGCATCTGTTCCGTCATCGCACTGATCCTTGCAGTTACCAATTCTCTGACGGCACCGCTGATTGAAAAGAACCAGACTGCCGCCGCAAACAAAGCACTGCTTGAGGTCATGCCCGACGGGATCGGCTTTGAGCCGATGGAGCTTTCCGCATATACGCTTCCCGCAACGGTTACAGAGGTCTACGGTGAGACCGCAGGGCTTGGCTACGTCGTCAAGCTGGTCACCTCCGGCTACGGCAGCGGCATGACGATCATGTGCGGCGTTACTGCCGACGGCACCGTCACGGGCGCTGTCTGCCTGTCCTCAAACGAAACGCTCAGCAAGGAAAAGACCTACGGTGAATACTTCGTCGGTCTCGACGCCGCAGGTGTGGAAGCCGTTGATATCATCAGCGGCGCAACTAAAACGACCCAGGCGTACAAGGATGCCGTCCGCGACGCACTGAATACGGCGATCATTCTCAGCGGCGGCTCGGTTGATATCCGCACTGAGGAAGAAATCCTCGCGGACAACCTCTCCCTGGCACTGCCCGCGGGCGAAGGAGCTTTTGAAAAGCTGTTCCGTCTTGAAGCAATCGACGGCGTGGACGCCGTTTACACCGCACAGAACGGCGCAGGATACGTTTTCGTCATCGGTGAACAGTTCATCGGCGTTCTTGCCGACGGCACGGTTCTTGCCGAAAACGTCGAAAACGCCGCTGCTCTGACCGAGGCTGCCGCACGCATCCCGACGATCACAACGGAAACGATCGACCTTGCGGCGTATCCCGATCTTGAAAAGACCGTCGTCTCCGCACAGATCACCTCTGCCGGCACCTACGTTCTGGAAACCAAGGGTGCAGGCTACGGCATCAAGGGCGGCGACGAATATCATCCCGCATCCAACGAGTATATCATCGTCCGCGTTTCCATGACCGCAGACGGTCAGATCATCGATTGTCTCACCGTTTCCGAAGCGGAAACCGACGGGCTGGGAGATGCCTGTGCAAACGAATCCTTCTACGGTCAGTTTGTCGGCAAGAACGAAGCAAATTACACCGAGATCGATGCCATCAGCGGCGCGACCTTAACCACCAACGGCTACAAGCAGGCGATTGAACGCGCCTTCGCGGCAGTCAAAGTTCTGATGGGAGGAGAATAAGCATGAGCAAAAACAACGCTCTTTCCGTACTGACGAACGGAATCATCAAAGAAAATCCGACTCTGGTACTGATTCTAGGTACCTGTCCCACGCTGGCAACCACGACTTCCGTTTCAAGCGCGATCGGCATGGGTCTTGCGGCACTTGCCGTTCTGGTCTGCTCCAACGTATTCATCTCGCTTCTGCGTAAGATCATCCCCGAATCCATGCGTATTCCCTGTTATATCGTCATCATCGCAGGATTCGTTACCGTCGTCAAGATGCTCGTCCAGGCACTGTTCCCGGGTCTGTACGAAACGCTCGGCGTTTATCTTGACCTGATCACGGTCAACTGTATCATCCTCGGCCGTGCCGAAATGTTCGCAAACAAGAACTCCGTAGCCGCTTCCGCACTCGACGGCATCGGCATGGGCCTCGGCTTTACCCTGGCGCTGACCGCCATGTCCACCATCCGTGAGGTATTCGGCGCCGCATCCTTTGCGGGCATTGCCATTCCCTTCATGGAAAGCTTCAAGATCGGATTCCTGACCAAAGCTCCCGGCGGTCTTCTCGTCTACGGTCTTCTGATCGCACTGGTGTACGCGGCAACCAAGGGTCGTGCACCGAAAAAGACGTCGTTCTCCTGCAGCAGCTGTCCGATGGCCGGCTCCTGTCATATGGAGACCTGTGAAGGAAAGGAGGCTGAACAGTAATGGAAGAAATCAAGATTCTGATTGTGATTCTCCTCTCCTCCGTGTTCGTAGACAACTACGTCCTCTGCCGCTTTTTGGGTATTTGTCCGTTCCTCGGCGTTTCCAAAAAGCTGAACCAATCGGTCGGCATGGGCGTCGCCGTCACGCTGGTCATGCTCCTCGCCTCCGCCGTGACCTGGCCGATCCAGTATTTCGTTCTGGACGCGCTGAACTTAGGTTATCTGCAGAACATCGTCTTCATTCTCATCATTGCAACACTCGTACAGATTCTGGAGATGCTGATCAAGCAGATCTCCCCCGTCCTTTACAAGGGACTCGGCGTTTATCTGCCGCTGATCACGACAAACTGTGCCGTTCTCGGTGTCACCATCAACAACGTCATCGACGGATACTCCTTCGTGCAGTCCATGGTCAGCTCGCTCGGCTGCGGTCTCGGCTTCCTGCTTGCAATGGTTCTGTTCTCCGGTCTGCGCTCCCGCATCGACGAGACCAACGTCCCCGCGCCGTTCCGCGGTCTGGCGGTCACCCTCATCGCCGCATCGTTCATTTCCCTTGCGTTTATGGGATTCGGCGGCATCGTTGAAAACATTTTTGCCTGACAGGAGGTACCTACTGTGGAAATTTTAACCGCGTTTCTTATCATTCTTGCCGTGGCACTGACCGCAGGTATTCTCCTTTTGATCTTTTCGCATTTCTTCGCCGTGGAGAAAAACGAGCTGGAGCAATCCGTCCGCGCGTGTCTGCCCGGTATTAACTGCGGCGCGTGCGGATACAAGGGCTGTGACGACTATGCCGCAGCACTTGCAGAAGGCGGCGTCAAGCCCAACCTCTGTATTCCCGGTGCTCAGAAGGCAGCCGATGAGATCAGTGCGCTTCTCGGTGTCGAAAAGGAAAAATTCGACGACGTCGTCGCGTTTGTTGCGTGCAACGGTCACTGCGGTGCAACGCCGCAGACTGCAAAATACGAGGGCGTTCAGACCTGCCGCGCCGCTTCCATGCTGTACGGCGGCTCCAACGCCTGCCGCTTCGGCTGTCTCGGATACGGTGACTGTGCCGCCGTCTGTCCTAACGACGCCATCTGCTTAAAGGACGGCATCGCTCACGTCGACACCTCACGCTGCATCGGATGCGGTCTCTGCCGACAGACCTGTCCCAAGCAGATCATCACGATGCTGCCGCAGGAGGCTTCCGCAGCCGTCATGTGCAGCAACAAGCAGAAGGGTGCCGACGCACGCCGCGCTTGCCAAAACGCCTGCATCGCCTGCAAAAAGTGTGAAAAGACCTGTCCGAACGGAGCAATCACCGTCGTCAACAACCTGGCCGTGATCGACTACGAAAAGTGCTCCGGCTGCGGTCTTTGCGCAGAAGCTTGTCCCACGGGCTGTCTGAAGAAGGTCTTCTTCCCCAACCTTCCCGCCGACTACGACTCAAAGAATCTCACCGACGCATGATGAACAAACAACGATCATCCGTCAGCATCCGCCGCAGCGATATCCTTCTTGCTGCGGCGCTTCTGCTGATATCAGCCGTCGGTCTCATCTATTTGTCCGTATTCCGCGTCGAGGGTACGACGGTACAAATCACCGTGGACGGCGAGCCGTACGGCGTTTATTCACTTACCGAGGAGAGGACCGTAGAGATTCCGGGCGGTGCCGACGACGCTTGGCATAACCGTCTGATTATCCGCGACGGAAAAGCATGGATGGAATCGGCGTCGTGTCCCGACGGGATCTGCGTATCTCACCGACCGATCTTCCGCGACGGAGAAAGCATCGTCTGTCTTCCAAACCGCGTGGTCGTTACCGTGACCGTCGAAGACGAAGATCCTTCTGCCCCCGATATCATTGCCTGATCGAGGTGAACCGTGTGAAAAATAATTCCCGTAAAATCGCATTTCTCGGACTTTGTACCGCACTTGCACTGGTCCTTGCCTACGTGGAGATTTTGATCGGACCGCTCTTTCCCGCACTGCCAGGCATCAAGATGGGTTTGCCGAACGTCGTGATCGTATTTCTGCTTTACCGCGCGGGAGGTCGTGCGGCGCTTTGCGTGTCACTTTTGCGCATCCTCCTCGTGAGCATGCTGTTCGGTAATGCAATGGCGCTGGCGTACAGCCTTGCGGGCGGTCTGCTCAGCCTGCTTATCATGATCGTGCTCCGCCGCTCAAACGTACTGTCCTGCGTCGGCGTCAGCATCGCAGGCGGCGTTACGCACAACGCGGGACAGATCCTGACGGCAATGGTGCTTTTGGAAACGTCGGAACTTGGCTATTATCTTGCGGTTCTGACCGTAACGGGAACCGTTGCCGGTATTCTGATCGGTCTCTGCGGTGCGCTGCTGATCCGCAAGATCCCGCAAAGCGTGCTCAAAATGTGATTTTTAACAGAAATTCCCAAGTTTTTATTAAAAAATACTTGACAAAATAATGCGTGTATGATATAATATGCGCGTTATTTTTTTATATAATAAATACGATAGGAGATTTATCACATTATGAAGAAGTTTCTCGCACTGATTCTTTGTATGCTTATGGTTATCCCCGCTTGTCTCGCAGGCTGTTCCGGCTCCGGCGCAACCGTTAAGTTCGGCGCAGGTCTGTATATCAGCGCACCCACCACCGCTGATGCTACCGCTGATAAGGACGGCTCCGGCAAGCTCGACGTTACCGCTGCAGCAATCACCGTTGATGCAAACGGCAAGATCGCAGCTTGTGAACTCGATACCGCAAGCAATACCGTCAGCTTCACCGCAGACGGCAAGGCTGTTGCCAACACCGAATTCAAGACCAAGTACGAAATGGGCGCTGACTACAACATGGTTGCTTACGGCGGCGCTGCAAAGGAATGGTACGAACAGGCTGACGCATTCGAAGCACTGGTCGTCGGCAAGTCTCTTGACGAAGTCAAGGCTCTCGTTGCAGACGCAAACAAAGGCAATGAAGAAGTCGTCAACGCAGGCTGCACGATCATGATCAGTGAATTCGTCGCTGCCATTGAAAAGGCTTACAACGCAGCAAACACCGAGGTTGAAGCAGGTCTTACCCTGAAGGTCAACTTCGCTACCGAACAGACCTGTACCGATGCAACCGAGGACAAGGACGGCAGCAACAAGATCTCCGTCAACGTCTTCGCAGCAGCAGCTTCCGCTGACGGCAAGGTCGTCGCAGCTTCCAGCGACTGCGTCGAGGTTTCCTTTACCTTCACTACTGCAGGTGTCTCCACGCTCGATACCGCAGCAGCGATCCGTTCCAAGAAGGACATGGGTCCCGATTACAACATGGTTGCATACGGCGGCGCTGCAAAGGAATGGTTCGAACAGGCAGCAGCGTTTGACGCAGCTTGTATCGGCAAGACCGCAGCAGAAATCGCAGGTCTCGTCGGTGAAGACGGCAAGGGCAACGCAGATCTGCAGGCTGCAGGCTGCACCATTGCAATCTCCGGACTTGTCAAGGCAGCTTCCAAGAAGTAATTTCAACAAATGAACAAACACAAAAAAGGAGATTTTTCTCCTTTTTTTGTATATCGGAGAATCATGAAACACAGATTGTTCACCGCGATTCTGATACCGGCAATCCTCTTGAATATCATACTTTCCTCCTGCACCGCAAAGGCAGAAAAAACGAAGTTTTCCGCGTATTCCATGGATTATTTCGATACGGTGATCACAATCGTCGGATACGAAAAGTCGCAAGCGGACTTTGACGCTGCCGCCGACGAGATCCTGTCCCTGCTCGGTGAATATCACCGTCTGTACTCCATTTACCATCGCTTTGACGGTCTCGAAAATCTCTGCACGATCAACGACGTCGTTGACGGCGCTCACCGCACGGTCGAGGTCGATGCCAAGATCATCGATATGCTGCTGTATGCAAAGGAAATGTACGAACTGACCGACGGACTCGTCAATATCGCCATGGGCAGCGTCCTGTCCCTGTGGCACTCCTACCGCACGCTCGGCATGGACGATCCTGCCAACGCAGAGCTCCCGCCGACGGCACTCTTGGAGGAAGCCGCCCTGCATACCAACATTGCAGGTCTGCTGATCGATGCAGAGCACAATACCGTGACGCTGACCGATCCTGCCATGCGCCTGGACGTCGGTGCCATCGCCAAAGGCTACGCAGCAGAACAGACCGCACGGGCAATGGAGGAACGCGGCTTGACGGGATACGTTCTGAACGTCGGCGGCAACGTCTGCGTAATCGGTTCCAAGCCGGACGGCAGCCCTTGGACGGTCGGTATTGAAGACCCCAACGGCGGCGACTATCTCTCCTATCTGCATCTGAACGGAAAATCCGTCGTCACCAGCGGATCTTATCAGCGCTACTATTATGTCGACGGGAAACCGTACCATCATATCATCCATCCCGACACCCTGATGCCGGCATCGGGATTCCTCTCGGTCTCCGTTCTCTGCGATGATTCGGGACTCGGCGACGCGCTGTCGACCGCACTGTTCTGTATGTCGCTGACAGACGGGACGGCACTTGTGGAATCCTTGACCGACGTGGAAGCCATGTGGGTCACAGACAACGGCGAGATCACCGTGTCATCCGGTTGGAACAATTATGTAAAACAGTAAAGGAATCACGTATGCTTGAAAATCTGATCGTTCAATACAAGGAGTTTCTGTACGTTCTTGCAGAAGTCGCCGCAAGCACGCTGGAGCTGATCGGTATTCTGATCATCATCATCGGCTCCTGCAGAGCACTGTGGAGGCTGTTCCAGTGTCTTGTTAAAAAGCACCCGTTCCACGTCGTGGTTGATCTCGGAAAAGCACTGTCACTGGCACTTGAATTCAAAATGGGTGCCGAGATCATCAAAACCGTCATCATCCACAATCTGGAAGAGCTTGCCATTCTCGGCGTTGTCATCATCATCCGCGCGCTGCTTGCATTCATCATCCATTGGGAAATGCACGCAGAGGAGAAAGAGTCGCAGCGTACGGAAAAACACGACGAACCAACAAAATAACTCCGCGGCAGAGGCATTTTCGTCCTCTGCCCGTTTTTATGCTAGTGACGGTATCAAAATCTGCCATAGATTTGAAAAAATGTCCGAATTTGCAGTTGCCAAATACCGTCACCTGTGTTATACTATTACAGATACCATACCGCTTCCAATGGAAAGGACAACCGTGCCATGAAACGTATCTCCATCCCGCGAGACATTCTCCCCAAGCTGATTCTGATTCTGATCACCGCCGCCGCGATCACCGTCACGGGCATTCTCTACCGTCAAAGCGTTCTGCGGATTCTGCCGCTCTACATCTCCCTTATCATCGGCGCACTGCAGTCTCGCGCCAACCGCTATGCACCCCTGCTCGGCGGCTTCAATTCGATTTTATATATGATCGTGTATCTGTATCTCGGTCTGTACGCATCCGCAGGATATGCGCTTCTGTTTTCCTGCCCGATTCAGCTCATCACCTTCGTCCGCTGGAGCCGACGCAAATACGGAACCTCGACGCAGTTCCGCCGCCTGACCGCCAAACAGCGTATTCTCGTATCTGCGGCGTTTCTGCTGTCCTTTACCGCGCTGTTCCTCGTTCTCCGTGCCGCGGGTTCGTCCCATCAGCTGCTCGACAACCTCTCCACACTGCTCGGTATACTGATCTCGTTCTTGACCATGTTTGCCTGCATCGAATACGCCTATCTGATGCTCCCCAGCGGCATTGTGTCCATCGTCCTGAACCTCGCCACCATGCAGGAGCACCCGGAGCAGATCACCTATCTGATCTTCTCGTTCTACTCGATGATCTGCGTCACGCAAGGGTTTTTCCGTGTTTGCAAGCTTTACAAAGAACAGCAGGCAGAAGCATCCCGCTGAAAATATTTCCAATCCATTCACACATATGTCATAAATC
>JAZQWK010000297.1:0-33138 GCA_045632325.1 Eubacteriales bacterium | reverse complement strand
GGCGTCAACCTCGACCCCGCAAATCTCGTCATGTGCTCTCACGATGATGCTGCATTTGCAGCAAACGTTCTTTCCAAGTATATCGTTCACACCCATGCCAAGGACGGTATCGCTGTCGGTCACAACTCCTACCTTGAGGTTCCGCTCGGACAGGGCGGTGTCCACTACGACACCTACCTCCCCGCTCTCCACTACGCAGGCTTCGACGGCTTCCTTACCATCGAGCGCGAATGTGGTGAAACTCCCGAAAAGGACATCGGCATGGCTGTCGACTTCCTGCGCTCCATGACCGAAAGATACGGCTACTACCACAAGTAATTCCATTATTCTATTCCGACAAATCACAGGGGCTGCTGCCGACGCGGCGGTCCCTCTTGTCTTTTCAAAATACTGATTGTATGAGGATATACGCATGAATCCACTCGCTGACCGTCTCCGCCCATCGACCTTTGACGATATGGTCGGACAGGCACATCTTCTCGGCAAAAACGGTGCACTCCGCAAGATCGTTTCCGCAGGCTTTCTGCCGAACATGATCTTCTTCGGTCCTCCCGGTACGGGAAAGACGACCGCCGCCAATATCATCGCCGCCGCATCCGACAAAACGCTGTGCCGTCTCAACGCAACGACGGCTTCGCTGTCCGATATCCGTGAGGTCACACAGCAGACAACGGGCTTGTTCGGCGCGGGCGGGATTCTTTTATATCTTGACGAAATTCAGTATTTCAACAAAAAGCAGCAGCAATCGCTTCTGGAATTTTTGGAGGACGGACGCATCACGCTGATCGCTTCCACCACGGAAAACCCGTATTTCTACGTCTACAACGCCCTGCTGTCCAGAAGCTCGGTCTTCGAATTCCGCGCGGTTACCCCAAAGGAAATTGTTCCGGCACTCAAGCGCGGACTTACCCTGCTCAACGGTGAAAACGGAACGCAGACAACCGCCGACGATGCCGTCATGCTTGCAATTGCGCAGGCAGGTGCGGGAGACGTCCGCCGTGCGCTGGGACTGCTTGAAAACGCCTACTATACCGCAGAGAACGGTGCCATCGACCGCACGCTTCTGGAAACGCTGATGCCGTCGTCCATGGCAGTTTTCGACCGCGACGGCGACGCGCATTACGACACGCTGTCGGCACTGCAGAAGTCCATCCGCGGCTCCGATCCCGATGCGGCGATCTTCTATCTTGCAAAGCTGCTGGAAGGAGGAGATCTGTTCTCCGCCTGCAGACGTCTGCTCGTCATCGCAAGCGAGGACATCGGTCAGGCGTATCCGATGGCGGCGGCAATCACACAGGCGTGCGTAACATCCGCCAGAGAGCTGGGGCTGCCCGAAGCAAAGATCCCTTTGTCGAACGCAACGATCCTGCTCGCAACCGCACCGAAGTCAAACTCCGCAAACGAGGCGTACGGACGAGCCGCTGCCGACGTGCAGGCAGGACGCGGACAGAAGATTCCCGATCATCTGCGCGATGCGCATTACGAGGGTTCGCAGAAGCTCGGACACGGTATCGGATATCAATATCCGCACGCGTTCCCCGATCATTTTATCAAACAGCAGTATCTGCCCGATGATCTGAAGAACGCAGTATACTACGAATTCGGCGAAAATAAAACCGAGCAGGCGGCAAAACAGTATGCAGAGAAAATCGGAAGTCTGAAAAAACCGAAATAATCACATCGTCCCTTCAAAAATTTCTAAATTCGAAGAAAATATTTTGAAAATTTCCGAGAAATTTTCGCAAAACTCTTGACAAACAGCCCCAAAAAAGTGTATAATATATAGTGTCGTATGATGTAAATCCATCGGGATACGGCATTCTGCTTCAAGAAAACAAAATTACAACTGATAGAAATAAATGCCTATCGTTTGAGGGAGGTGCAACCGCATGAAGAGAACATACCAGCCGAAGAAGCGCCAGAGAAAGGTCGAACACGGCTTCAGAAAGAGAATGGCTACTGCCAACGGCAGAAAGGTCCTGAAGAGAAGACGTGCTAAGGGCAGAGCAAGACTGACCTACTAATTCATGCTGTCCCCGCTCGTGCGCCGAAAACGCAATGCAAAAGCCTGTGCCGTAAGTCATAGGCTTTCCTTTTTGTCATTGGGAATTTTGGTGTACCGACAAGACAGCCGTATCAGCGTTCAAACATTCCAACGTCCGGGTATGCGTTCCGCCGAAGAAAAACAGAAGCAGACAAGGCGAGAAACCGTACCGCACACACAAACGGTATGAAGTATAGAGCCATCGGTGAAAATCACCTGTATCAGAAAACGTACGCACGCGGAATGAAGGCGGTTACCAAAACCGTCGTCGTTTACTGTCTGCGCGATTACGCCGCCGCAAAACTGCAGAAGGCACATCCGCAGAACAAGCGCGTCAACCGTGTCGGTCTGACGGTTACAAAAAAAATCGGAGGTGCGGTCACCCGCAGCCGTGTCAAACGGATCCTGCGCGAGGGCTTCCGCCGATTCGATACGGAAACCCCGCTCAAAACGGGATTTCTCGTCGTGCTCGTCGCGCGCGATGCAGCCGTCGAAGCAAAATCACAGGAGATCTATGCAGATCTGAAGTATGCATTCCGCAAGCTCGGCATGGTGGAGGGTATGCCCTTTCCGCCCAAAGAAGCGCAAAGCACGCCGAAGCCGAAAAAGAAACCTGCTTCTAAATAACGTATGCGTGATCTTGCGATCCTGCTCATCACTTTTTACCGAAAATTTCTGTCACCGCTGAAAGGGAAACCCACCTGCATCTTTTATCCGAGCTGCTCTTTGTATGCAATCAAGGCATACAGGGAATGGGGGTTTATCAGAGGAGGGGGCTATGCCGTATGGCGGCTGCTTCGCTGTCATCCGTTTTCGCACGGAGGATACGATTTCGTGCCGCCGCGCCGTACCCGCCCCGACAGAATCCGAAAAAATAAATCGCAAACATCCGACTCCCTGCCGTTTCTGCCGACGGAACCGTATCCACAAGGTATTTCGGAACACGCCGTCACCCCCGATGAAGGCAGATAACACGAGGGATTCCTCATCCATCCCATCTCTTTTTCCGAGTCAAGAAAGGAAAGAAAGCCCGACATGCAAGGCTTATTTGATCTTATCAACGTTCCGTTCAGCTGGGTCATCCGATTCTTTTACGGGCTGACGGATAACTACATGATCGCACTGCTCTTCTTTGCGATCGTTGTCAAGCTGGTTCTGTTCCCCATCGGTATCAAGACCCAGAAGAACATGGTCAAGCAGGCTTCTCTGCGTCCCAGAGAAATGGCGATCCGTGCCAAGTACGCAGGCCGCACCGACCAGGCAACGCAGCAGAAGATGCAGCAGGAGATCATGTCTCTGTATCAGAGCGAAAACTACAATCCGGCAGGCGGCTGTCTGCCGATGATTCTGCAGCTCGTCGTTATCTTTGCCATTTACCAGATCGTCTACGGACCGCTGACCTACCTGTGCGGTATGTCCGCAGAGGCAGTTTCCGTGCTCAAGGAAGGCATTAAGGTTCTGCAGGAAGCGGAAACCTACACCGGCAATCAGATTCAGATGCTGCACGATATTTCTGTACTTGGTATTGAAAAGGTACTGGAAGCGCTGCCGACACTGGAAGGTTATACCGAAGAAATCGGTACCGCGATCGGTGACGTACTGCGCAACCCGCCGAACATGACCGTCTTTGGCGGCAAGCTCGACCTGTCCGCAACGCCTACCGTCGCGTTCAACGTCCTGCTTCTCATCCCGATCCTCAACCTTGTAACAACCTGGGTATCCACCAAGATCACCCGCAAGTTCACCTACCAGTCTCCCGAACAGCAGCAGGCAAACTCCTCCATGAAGATCATGGAGATCACGATGCCGCTGATGATCTTCTGGATGGCGTTCAATCTGCCCGCAGCACTCGGTGCGTACTGGATCTTCCAGAACATTCTCGGCGTTCTGCAGTCCTTTGTCCTTGCAAAGATGTATCCGTATCCGAAGTTCTCCGATGAAGAACTGAAGGAAGCGGTCAAGACCATCAATCAGGGTCAGAAGAAGGAGAAAAAGTCTTCCAACGGCAATCACAGCGCAAATAACGGTTCCAAAAAGCGTTCTCTGCACTACATTGACGAAGAAGACTACACCGAAATCCCCGCAGAACCCGCAAAGAAAACGTCTATCGAGGAGTCTTCCGAGGAATCCGCAGAATCTGCCGCAGATACACCTTCGGACAAGCCCAAGGAAACCGAAAACGGTCCCGTCGGTTTTGCTCCGCTCAAGGATGATAAGTAAAGCAAGTTAAGACTGATATTTTTATCAAGGAAGTATACCGCAATGAAAAAGGAAATCATCACTTCGGCAAAGACCGTTGAAGCCGCTGTTGCACAGGGTGCCGCAGAACTCGGTGTTGACGTCTCTGCCGTTACCTACGAAGTTCTTGAGGAAGCAAAGAAGGGTCTGTTCGGACTCGGTGCCGCTCCCGCAAAGGTTCGTGTTACCTATATTGAAAAGCCGGATGAGGTCGCGCTGTCTTTTGTCAAGACACTGCTTGCTGACATGGAGCTGGACGCTTCCGTTTCCATGTCCGACACCAAGGACGGCGACAAGCTGATCACCGTTGAAGGTGAAAACGCAGGCGTTCTCATCGGTCATCACGGCGATACGCTGGATGCGATCCAGTACCTCGTCAATCTCGCGGCAAACCGCAAGGAAGACGAAGACCGCTGCTATACCAAGATCACCGTTGACGTTGAAAACTACCGTGCAAAGCGCGAAGATACCCTGCGTCAGCTCGCAAAGCGTATGGCAGACAAGGTTCTCAAGTACAAGAAGTCCATCACGCTCGAGCCGATGAACCCCTACGAACGCCGTATCATTCACTCCGAAGTACAGAACATCGAAGGCGTTTCCACCAACTCCATCGGTGCGGAAAACAATCGCCGTATCGTTCTGTTCCCGACTGCCGGCAATGAAGGCGTCGACAGCAAGACCGCAATGGAAGCAGCTCTGAATGCCGAAAAGGAAGAAAAGACTGCAAAGAAGTCCGAACGCGGCGAACGTCCCGAGCGCGGTGAGCGCGGTGAACGCGGCGGCAGAGGCGATCGTAACGGTCGCGGCGGTCGCGGTGGACGCGGCGGCAGAGGCGGTCGCGGTCGTGAAGAATACGTCGCAGAAAAGCCCAACCGTCCGCTGAAGACCGTTGACAAGGATGCGGAAGCAGCAGCTGCTGCGGCAAACGTCGAAATCTTCGAGCGTGCAAAGGCAGAAAAGGAAGCAGCAGCGGCAAACGAACCGCCCAAGGCTCCCTCCACGCCTACCCGCAAAAAGCCGTATTACGTCCGCCCCAAGCAGACCGGCGAGCGCACCTATCAGAAGCCCGTCAAGAAGGATTCCGTCGAAAGCTACTACTTTGACCTGGAGAACTCCAAGAGCGGTCTGAAGCTTGAAAAGGAAGAGCCCTCTGATATCGCAAAGGCTTGCGGCATTTACGAGGATGCACCCGCAAACGATTCCAAAGAATAATTTACCCGAAAACAGGATGTCTTTATGATGTCCTGTTTTTTCTATTGACTTTTTTGTGCAAACGGAGTAAAATAATGGTAATATAATCCGATGGAGAGGTGGAATTCAAACGAGGAAACCCTCATCCGTCTTTCAATGAAATCCACCTTCCCCCAAGGGAAGGTTTTGGTGGAGCGAACCAATACCTTATCGATCAACCGTTACCAACATCGAAACCACAACCTGCCGCGAAAGGAGGAACCGAATATGCCTGCATTGCAGATCATGCTCAAGCCGGCATCATCCGCGTGTAATCTGCGCTGTGCATATTGCTTTTATCATGAAGAAGCAAACCATCGTGCCTGTGCCGACCGCGGAATGATGACGGAGAAAACCGCCAAAACCGTCATCGCAAAAGCCTTTGACTACGCAGGCAATGACGACGACGACGCACACATCTCCTTCTCCTTCCAAGGCGGAGAACCGCTTCTGGCAGGACTTACGTTCTTTCGTTTCTTTGTCGATGCCGTGAAGGAGCGCAACAAATTCCACATCCCTGTGGAGTATGCACTGCAAACCAACGGCACACTTCTTGACGAAGATCTTGCCGCGTTTTTTGCAAAAGAGCAGTTTTTGATCGGTCTGTCGCTGGACGGTATTCCCACAATCCACGACCGACACCGCACCGATGCACACGGCGAGGGTACATACGACACCGTCTGTTCCGCCGCTGCACTGCTTGAAAAACACAAGGCTGCATACAACGTCCTCTGCGTTGTTACGGACGCGCTGTGTGCACACGGAGAGGCTGTCTGGAGTGCACTTCGCGAGCACCGCTATTTGCAGTTCATCCCGTGTCTGCCGCCGATGACGGACGACGTGCCGTCCTTTGCGCCGACCGAGGAGTATTACGCCCGTTTTCTGTCCGACATTTTCCGCGGTTATTACCGCGATTTCCGCGCAGGGACACCCGTTTCCGTCCGCACCTTTGACAACTGGCTGAATTTGCTTTTGCGCCAACCGCCCGAATCGTGTGCCATGTGCGGGGTCTGCATGCCGTCTCTCGTCGTTGAGTCGAACGGAGACGTTTACCCATGTGACTTCTATGCGCTGGATGAATGGCGGCTCGGCAATCTCTGCGACGGCAGCTCCGATATTTCCTCACTTCTTTCCTCGCCGAGGCTCAAGGAATTTCTGCAAGCCTCCCGCGCCGTACCCTTGACTTGCCGCAGATGCCGTTATTATCCTTTATGCCGCAACGGATGCAGGCGAGAGCGCACGCTTACCGACGGCAGAACCCGTCACTGTCAATCTTATCGCCGCTTTTTTGATCGCCATATCGGTCAGCTTGAGGAAATGGCCGACATGATCGAATACCACATGAAACAGAAAGGAAGAACACCGTGAACCAACCGAACGTACTGCTCATCATCGCCGACCAATGGCGCGGCGACTGCCTCGGCTATGAAGGACATCCCGACGTCAAAACACCCCGTCTTGACCAACTTTGCGCCGAAGGATTTTCCTTTCCGCACGCTTATTCCGCCACGCCGACCTGTATTCCCGCCCGTGCGGCACTGTATACGGGGATGGCGCAGGAAAATCACCGCCGCGTCGGCTATCAGGACGGCAACCGCTGGGACTACGAAAATACGCTTGCATCCACTTTTGCCGATGCAGGCTACCAATGCCATTGCGCGGGCAAGCTCCACGTGCATCCTCTGCGCAACTCCGTCGGCTATCACTCGGTCGATCTGCACGACGGATATCTGCACTATTACCGCAAACCGGGCATTTCTTATTGGGATCACCAGAATACCGCCGACGACTACCTTTGGTGGCTTCGTACCCGCCGCGGTGCACAGGCAGACGTCATTGACACGGGCATCGACTGCAACTCCTGGGTCGTCCGTCCGTGGCCGTATGACGAGTGTGAGCATCCGACCCGCTGGGTGACCGACCGTGCACTCGACTTTCTGCGCCGCCGTGACCGCGACAAGCCGTTTTTCCTAACGGTTTCCTACGTCCGCCCGCACCCGCCGCTCGATGCACCCGAGGCGTTTCTGTCCATGTACCGCGGACGTGAATTGACACCGCCCATCTACGGCGACTGGGACGATCCCGATGCGATCGGCATCGGCGGATATGCGGTCGATGCCGACACAGGACCGCTCGACTGCTCCCAGCGCACCGAGGCACAGCGCGGTTATTACGCCGCCATGACGCAGATCGACTACGAGATCGGCCGTCTGCGCGACACGATGTTTGAGCACGGGCTATCCGATAACACGATCATTCTGTTCGTCTCCGACCACGGAGAGCTCTTGTGCGACCACCACCTGTTCCGCAAGTCGCTGCCGTTTGAAGGCTCGGCAAGGGTTCCGCTGATCGTTCGTGCGCCCGCCGAATGTCTCACACAGGCAGGCTACACGGGCAAAACGCGCACGGACAAGACCGCTGTCACGTCGCACGTTGCCGAGCTGCGCGACGTCATGCCGACCTTGCTTGCGCTTGCGGGTGTGGACATTCCCGACACGGTGGACGGTGTCAATCTGTTCTCGGATGCGCCTGACACGCGTGAGTTGATCCACGGCGAGCACCTTGCTGCAGGAGGTTCGGTGCAGTTTATGGTTTCCGACCACGACAAGTACGTCTGGTATTCCGCAGACGGACATGAGCTTTATTTTAACCTTGCAAAAGATCCCGGGGAGACCCACAATGCCATCCATGATGCGGAATATGGCGAGCGCGTGGCGTATCTGCGACAGGCGCTGATTGCTGCGCTTACATGGCGTGAGGAAGGATTTGTCGAGAACGGTGCTTTGGTGGCGGGAAGACCGTGCAAGCCGGTGCTTGAGAAGGCTCTGCGGGACAGATAAACTAAAATTCATGAGGAGAATAAGCAATGTACAAATATGAATACGAAACCGTCAGCTGCGATTTTGGGGGCTGGGGATTTGGCTCGGGTAATGTCTACAGCATCGAGGATTATCGCTCAATTATTGATAAAAGAGCAGCAAACGGATGGCGATATGTTGGATATATTCCTACGAAACAGAGAGGAACAGGACATACCCAAGAAATGGATTTGATTTTTGAAAAAGAAGAATAAACAGACAAGTTACAATTCACCATTCCGTTTACTTGTATAAATGCACAACCACCGCAGATATAAAGAATCAGCCGTGAGCACAGGATCTCCCCTGCCGCTCACGGCTTGTTGTTTATTTCACTGTTTCCATTGAAATACACGCCGCCATCAGTCCACGCTTGCCGCCGCAATACTTCATTGCATAGCGGTGCGAGTGGAACAGCTCATGGTGACAGCATGTGCAGTGCTCGGACACATCGATATGCTCGGGTGTAAGTCCCGCGTGTTCAAGCAGAATACGGTTGCACGTCCGCAGATCACAGTGCCATTTTTCGGGGTTGTCGTAGTCATCAGACTTGCAGAAGATCACATTGCAGACATCTTTCCCCAAGGTGTTGACAAACGTTTCGTAAAACGCATCGTCCACCTCATAACAGCAAAGTCCCACCGCATGACCGATTGCAGCGCGGATATGCTGTCGCGCGGCACCGATTTCACACATGGCTTCCACCGTTTTGGCGGCAATTCCGCCGACGGTTCCCCGCCAGCCAGCATGACACGCGCCAATAACACCGTTTTCGGGATCACAGAACAGAATCGGCACGCAATCAGCCGCACGGACGACCAGCGCAACGTCGGGTGTTTTGGTGACGAAGCCGTCAAAGCCCTCATCCGCCGTTGTTTCGTCAAGCAATGCGTGATATGGAACGGAAAGTCCCATGCCGCGATACGTTTCATCGACCGTCAGCACGCGCGTCGTATGCGTCTGGTTGGCACAGAGCATGTGGCTCTCGCCGATACCGAGTGTCCTCGCAAACCGGCGGTAGTTTTCAAGTGTCGTTTCCCGATCTTCTCCGACGGAAAAGCCGAAGTTTAAATCGGATATGTACGGAAGATGGCTGACGCCGCCGTGTTTTGTGGAAAAACCGTGCCTGATTTCCACCTTTTGCATAGGTTTTCCACGGTCTGTCCCAAACTTATCCACAGAGTTATCCACAACTTGTGGATAAGATCGGACATTGTCAAACACAGATGAGGTAAACCAGACCGCGCGGTCATGATCATGACGCATCATCATCGGTATCCACCTCTTACAAAACAAATTTCTTAATCGGCTTTACGGCATAGCCGTCTTCCGCTTCTCTGACTTCACCGAGCGCGAAAAAGCCTTTATTTTCGCCGCAGATCGTCATTCGCTGACCGGGTGTATAGCGGCTCTCGTCATATTTTCCGCGGTACAGCTTTTTCAGATGGATCGGCTGACCGTTATCGGCAAGCCGCTCGTAAAACGCGGGGAGTATCAGTTTTTCCAGATCGGAAAACAGCGATTCGGTCGGCAGAAGACACGCGCGGCGTTCCTCGTCGGACATCTTCTCCAGCTGCTCGATCGTATACGCGCGCTCCAGCGTGAAATGACCGCTTCCCGCACGGCGCAGCGAACACATCACGCCGCCGCATCCGAGTTTTGCTCCGATATCGGCACAGAGCGTGCGGATATACGTTCCCTTGGAACAGCGGACGTCGAGCGTGTAGGTACGTTCGTCCTGCTTTTCACACCCGATCGACGCAATTGTAATCGGTCTTGCTTTGCGCTCCACCGTAATGCCCTGTCTTGCAAGATCGTACAGCTTCTGTCCGTCAACCTTCAGTGCAGAGTACATCGGCGGAATCTGCTCGATCTCACCGATGAACGTTTTTACGGTTTCCCGTACCGCCGCTTCGTCGGGGATCGCATCACATTCGGTCAGCGTTGTTCCCGTACTATCCTCGGTATCGGTGGTAAGACCGAGCCGCAGACCTGCGATATAGTGCTTATCCTCGGCAGTCAGATATTCCGCCGCCTTGGCAGCACGTCCGAGCAAAATCGGCAGAACGCCCGTCGCCATCGGATCAAGCGTACCCGTATGTCCGACCTTGCGCGTATGAAACAAGCGGCGCATGATTGCAACGCAATCGTGCGAGGTCATGCCATCGGGCTTATCAAGAATCAGAATACCCTCCGGCTCTGTCATCATCGTATTCATACCTCTGTAACCTCGCCGCGTGCCTCTGCATCAAACGCCGCGGAAATCGCCGCAATGATCGCCGTTTCTACGTTCTCAACAGGATCTTCAATGGTACAGCCTGCAGCACACGGATGACCGCCGCCGCCGAACTGTCCCGCGATCTGTGAGACGTTGAAGCCCTGTTCACAGCGCAGAGAAAGCTTATAGACGTTCTCACCGCGCGGCTTGATGTGTACGGCAACGCGCACGCCCTGAATACCGCGGATCAGATTGACAACGTCGTCAATGTCATCGTCCGCAAGGTGATATTTTTTCATCGTTTCAGGCGTAAAGGAAACGAGCGAAACACGGTTATCACAAAAGAAACGGAGATTTTCATAAGCCGCTTTTGCCGCCATGACCTGCGACAGCGGACGGCTTCCGTACAGGCGCTCCGCAATCTTCGCGTGCTCAATGCCCGCTTCCTTCATGGACGCCAGCATTGCCGCCGCACGGTGATGCGTTTCGGGAGTCACCGCGCCGTACTTGAAAGAACCGGAGTCTGTGTTCAGTCCCGCATACAAAGGAAGGGCAATGTCTGCGGGCATAATGCGGTCGGTATCGTTCCAGCCAAAGATCTCCCGTCCGAGATCAAAAACCAGTTCCGCACAAGCGGAAAGAGCGCCGTCAAGACAGAGATTTTTCGCAAACTGCGTGTTCGTGCCGTGGTGATCAATGGCGAGATCAACGTGTCCCGTCTCACCGAACGGCGTCTGATATGCGCCAAGCAGCGTGGGAGACGCCACATCTACCGAAATGACCTTATCCCAGAGATAACCGCCCGGAATCTGCTCCAGCAAAATCGATTGGCGTTCCTCTGTGATAAACGAAAGGCGGTAAGGTACGGGCGATGCACAGATAACGTGTGCCGTTTTACCCATGTGCCGCAGGAGATTGCGCAATCCCATCGCGGAACCGAGCGTATCACCGTCGGGATGGGCGTGGCAGAGCAGCAGATACCGATCGTAGGTCTGCAGCCAGCGTGCGGTCTCCTCACGCGTCATAGGCGTACAGGAGAATGCTGTATCAGTCATCAAATTCGTCCTCCTCGTCCGCAGCAGCTGCAGCAGCCGCTTCCGCAGCCTCCAGCTCCATGCGTTCGTCAAAGCGGCGGATATCCTCCTGCACGGACGGCTTGTGGAGAATGGAGTTGATCTTTGCGCCGTACGCAATGGATTCGTCGTATACAAACTGCAATTCCGGCGTGATGCGCAGATTGAGTCTCTGCGCGATCTGTCCGCGGATAAAGCCCGATGCGGAGATCAGCCCCTTGCGCAGTTCCTTTGCGTCAAAGCCGTCGCCCTCTTTGTTTGCGCCGAGAACGGAATAAAAAATCTTGCAGTATTTCAGGTCGGGTGTGACTTCACAGCGCACAACGGAAACGAGGTGCTTCGATACGCGGGGATCCTTGATGTTCCGAACGATGTCGGAAACCTCGTGCGTCATTTCTTCGTTGATGCGGTCGCGTCTGTATTTTGCCATAATCAGTACTCCTTGGTTGGTTAAAATCATTCTATGCTACTATTATACCACAAATCGCACCCGGATGCAACGGTTATTAAAAAAATCCTTGATTTCAAGGTGTTTTTTCGCGAAAATATCTTGACAAACGCTTGCATTTATGGTAAAATAGTTGTACCTCTATAAGGGGGTCTTTTTTTGCTGTGCAAAAACGGACGACTCTTTGGAACTGCGCCGATCGGCAAACGGAAACGGTACCCGTCCCGATCACCGAAAACGCGGTTGGCAAACGACATTTCGGGTGTTATTTGTCTGAGGGAGGTACACGACGGAAGGCAGATTTCTGTTTTTCGTCCACACAAACAATGCGCGCGGCAGATCGTGTCGGTGAAGCCGCAGCGACAATTCATCAGGAGGTGCCTATTAATGAGAGTTAAGATTACCTTAGCATGCAGCGACTGCAAACAGAGAAACTACGACACAATGAAGAACAAGAAGAACGATCCCGACAGACTCGAGCTCAAGAAGTACTGCAGATTCTGCCGCAAGCACACGCTGCACAAGGAAACCAAGTAAGAGGCAAACAGGAGGAAGGACGTAATGGCAGATAACGAAAAGAAGGTTGCCGAAACCGCCCAGGCGTCTGTAGCCGAAAAGAAGACGGATGCGCCTGCCCCCAAGGCTGAAAAGAAGCCGAAAAAGGACAAGGTCAAGTTCACGGATCGCGTTAAGAAGTTCTGGCGCGACTACAAGAGCGAATTCAAGAAGATTGCATGGCCGTCGAAGGAAGAAACCACAAGAAGTACCGTTGTTGTCGTTTCCACCATCGTCGTATTTGCAATTTGTATTGCAATTCTTGACTTTCTCTTTTCCAAGGGTCTCACCCTGCTCAGCCACATCGGTTAATCGATAACCGATTGACAGACGGAAAAGAAAGGGAGCACAAACATGAACGAAGCATCGACCCAAGCAAGATGGTATGTCGTCCATACCTATTCCGGCTATGAAAACAAAGTAAAGACAAGCCTGGAGAAAGCCATCGAAAACCGCGGTATGTCCGCTTACTTCTTCGACATCCAGATCCCGATGGAAACGGTTGTTGAACAGGACGGCGACAAGGAACGCGAAATCGAAGACAAGGTATTCCCCAGTTATGTTCTCATCAAGATGATCATGAGCGACGAATCCTGGCACGTCGTCCGCAACATTCGCGGCGTCACCGGTTTTGTCGGCCCCGGATCCAAGCCGATCCCGCTGACTGACGCAGAAGTCGCAGCACTGGGCATCGAGTCGGAAGAGAACACGCCCGCAGAGGCAGTTACGGTCAAGCTGGCATTTGAAGTCGGCGATACCGTCAAGATCGAGAGCGGTCTTCTGGAAGGCAGCACGGCTGTCGTTGAGGAGATCTCCGCGGATATGAGCAAGGTTCGCGTCACCGCATCCATGTTCGGCCGCAGCACTTCGATCGAACTCGACATCAAGGATGTCAAAAAGGCCTGATTATCAGGCAAACGAGGTATGAAAAGCTTTCATACCTGTGGGAGGAGTCCCAAAATACAAACAACACAGGGATTCCGTTACTTTTTTCTACCACATTTGGAGGTGTAATTTATTATGGCAAAGAAGATTACAGCATACGTTAAATTACAGTTACCCGCCGGTAAGGCTACTCCCCAGCCTCCGGTTGGTCCTGCACTCGGTCAGCACGGTGTCAATATCTCCGCGTTCACCAAGGAATTCAACGAAAGAACCAAGAATGACATGGGTCTGATCATTCCTGTTGTTATCACCATTTACGCAGACCGTTCCTTCTCCTTCATCACCAAGACTCCTCCGGCAGCAGTCCTGATCAAGAAGGCAGCCGGCATCGAAACCGCTTCCGGCGCACCGAACAAGACCAAGGTTGCTTCCATCACCAAGGAGCAGGTCCAGAAGATCGCTGAAACCAAGATGCCCGACCTGAACGCAGGCAGCCTGGAAGCCGCTATGAGCATGGTTGCAGGTACTGCACGTTCCATGGGCGTTACCGTTGAAGAATAAGTCAGAGGAGGAATAGATAATGACTAAGGGAAAGAAGTATCTCGACGCAGCAAAGCTCGTCGACAAGACCAAGCTCTACGACTCTGACGAAGCACTCGCACTGCTCTGCCAGACCGCAAAGGCTAAATTTGATGAAACCGTTGAAATTCACATCCGTCTCGGTGTTGACTCCCGTCACGCAGACCAGCAGGTCCGCGGTGCGGTTGTTCTCCCCAACGGTACCGGTAAGACTGTCCGTACCCTCGTATTCGCAAAGGCTGACAAGGCTGAAGCAGCTCGTGCAGCAGGTGCTGACTACGTCGGTGACGTTGATCTCGTTGAAAAGATCACCAAGGAAAACTGGTTCGAATTCGACGTTGTTATCGCTACCCCCGACATGATGGGTGTCATCGGTCGTCTCGGTAAGGTTCTCGGTCCGAAGGGTCTCATGCCGAACCCCAAGGCTGGTACCGTTACCATGGACGTTGCTAAGGCTGTTACCGAAGCAAAGGCTGGTAAGATCGAATACCGTCTGGACAAGACCAACATCATCCACTGCCCGATCGGTAAGGCTTCCTTCGGCGCTGAAAAGCTCGCTGAAAACTTCAACACGCTCGTTGGCGCTGTCATCAAGGCAAAGCCGGCAGCAGCAAAGGGTCAGTATATCAAGTCCTGCGTTATCGCAACGACCATGGGCCCTGGCATCAAGATCAACTACGCAAAGCTCGGCTAATCCTAACTTTAGTTTGATTTTGAATCAATGCAAACATTCGAGAAACGCTCAAATGGGCGTTTCTCTTTTTTGTTGACAACAGACTTCTTTTGTGGTATACTGATAACAATACGATATCCGTCATGTATCCAACAGAAAGGAGCACATCTATGAAACGAATGCTTATATTGACCGTAACACTATTGCTGACCGTTCTCTTTTCCGCGTGCAGCGAAAAGAACACGCAGTTTTCTGTCACCATGAGCGAATGGAACGTCCTGCACGAACCGATCACACTGACGGTTACCTTGCCTGCCAACGCAAAAGAAAGCGAGATCACGTTCACCATCGACGGAACGGAATATGCCGTTGCATCCATGCCGACGGTCAATGACCCGACTTTTGTGTTTGACGATCTGCCCGATGACGGGATGACGACCATCTATTTATCCATGCCGTCCGATATGTCGGAATCAGAAGTGCTGTATATGCAGCCCGAGGATGGATCTGCCGAGCTGTGCTTTACTGCGGCACAGGGCGATTTTTCAAGACTGAGAGAGTATCTGGGTTCGAATTGAACAGGAAATGATTGAGCCATGTTCCGAAATGGAGCATGGCTCATTTTTGTAATTATTTATTCGCCAAACAGCAACTGCCGCAATTCTGCAATCGAATACACGCGATGCTGCGCCTTTGTTTCCCCAAGGTTATGGAATTCATCAAACAAAATCCCCTTTGCTCCTGCGGCGATGCCGGAACCGACATCGATCTCGCGGTCGCCGATCATGGCGCAGTCATCGGGATCAATGCCCCAATGCTCCATGATGTAGGAAATGGATTTGGGCGACGGCTTTGCGGCAAAGTGTTCCTTATCATCCGCCGTTACCCAGCCGTCAAAATACTGCAAAATTCCCGCACGCTCCATATAGGTCAGCGCAAGGTTATCTCTGTGCGTGAAGACGAAATGACGCACGCCTGCCGCGCGGGTATCGCGGAGCAGTTCCGCCATGCCTTCATACGGCTCTGCGATCGGCGCAAAGTCGATCTGATTCTCATAATACGAAAACCGCCCACGCAACTCTTCCGATGCTTCCAGATACTTGTGCGCCTCACCGAAGTGAATTTTCAGCTTTGCCATCAGAATATCGGGGTCGACCGTTCTTCCGAAATCGGCAAGTGCCTGCATATACGATGCGTGAATGTGCGGATAGCTGTTAAACAGCGTTCCGTCAAAGTCCCAAATCAAGTTATGATACAGCATTGATTACGCCTTCTTTCTATTTTGAAGAATTCTCGATGTCTCTTTTTTCAACAGATACCATAGATACCACATAAGAAACGGTGCGGTATAACAGACCGCCGCCCGCAGAATCAGCTGTGCGCCGATATCCGTCACACCGAGCCGTCCGATGAGTGAGGTCACGAACTGCAAAAACAGGCAATGCGACAGATAAACGGTAAACGACGCGCGGTAAATGAATCCGAGCGGTTTCGTCACCGTATCCTTTGCACGATCGGCAAGCCAAATACAAAGCGTCAGCATCACGCAGATCGTCATAGCGTCCGAAAACACCTTGATGACGTTGCCGTCAAACAGCCATAGCCCTTTTGCGTGCTGCCAAAGAGCGCCGATGCCGTACAGCGCAATCGGAATCATAAGAGACAGTACCGATGCGGTATGACGTTTCAGCGCGTCCCGTACCGTGTCGTAGGATTTGCCGGCATACAGTCCGAGCACCCAAAAGAGCAGATACGACGCAAAAACGCGGTCGCGCCACGGAAACGCAATGCCGAATTGCGACAGAATCCCCTCGGAATACAGCATGCCGAGCGTTACCATTGCTGCCGTCGGAATTGCCGCCCAAAACGGGATCTTCTCGGTCATCCACTTCCATAGCGGCATCAGCGCGTAAAACTGCATGACCGTAACGACATAGTAAAACGGAGAGGACAGGTTTCCGACGTAAACGTACTCAAAAAAGACGCCGACACCTGCCTCGACCCAGCCAATGGACAGAAAATACAGATAGTAGATACCGACCCATGCGACGTACGGCAGATAGATTTTGACCACGCGCCGCCACATATAGTTTGCGTATCCCGACAGCGTCAAACGCTCATCCATGCCGCCAAAGCCGAGCGCCATTTTGACCGCACCCGTGAACAGAAATCCCGGTACGACGTACGCCGCCAATTTCCACGGCAGATAGACGATTGCCATCTGCAAAGACGTTTTTTCCAGCGACGTGATCCCAACGGAAAGAACGTGAATCAAAATAACGAAGAGACACGCGACGGCGTTGAAATAATCAAGCTCCGCAAAGCTTTTCTGTTTTTTCACCGATTACTTCCCCGTATGATCAAAGAATTCCGCTTCCAGCATCGCGCAGAGTGCGTGATAGATGGGAAGATGATATTCCTGAATTTTGAACGTCTCCGAAGACGGTGCCTGCACGGTGATATCGGCAAGCGCGGAAAGCTTCGATGCTTTTTCGCCCGTCAGCGCGATAACCTTCAGCCCCATTGCTTTTGCAACCGTTGCCGCATAAACGCAGTTTTTGGAGTTGCCCGAGGTGGAAATGGCAAGAAGAACGTCGCCGCGTCTGCCAAAGCCAACCACCTGCTGTGCAAAGGTCATCGTCGGCTCGGTGTCGTTGAGATACGCCGTTGTCAGTGCGTTATGTCCGCAGAGAGAGATCGCGGGCAATGCACCTTCCAGGTTTGCCTTCAGCGCATCGCCGTCGTCTCCGTACTGCGACAGCGCAGAGTACAAGGAATCGTCGATCGGGCGGCGGATCAGAAAGCATTTCATCAGTTCCCCGACGATATGCTCGGCATCGGCACAGGAACCGCCATTGCCGCAGACGAGCAGCTTGCCGCCGTCGTAATACGATTTTGCCATCGTTTCAAACGTCGCGAGAATCTTTTTGCCCTGCTCCTCCAGCGCGGGATAGCGTTCGATGAGCAGATCGTAATGTGCTTTTACAGATGATTTCATTTTCATTTACTCCAATATATCAGAAATTGCCCGGGGAAGGTCTTCAGAAATTCCCCGTAGCGACCGAAAGTGCTGCATAATCGCCGATCGTCTCGCCAAGACCTGCGGGAACGACTTTGCAGACGTCGCTTGCAAACGACAGCGTTTCGTGTGCGATGACGTCCTCCATCGTTTCGCGCAGAAGATGTGCGGAACGCATGAAAATGCCGCCGAGGACGATCAGCTGCGGATTGAGCAGATCAATGAAGATGGACAGCGTCTGACCGAGACGGTTCGCACACGTCTGATAGATACCAAGACACATCTCGTCACCCTGATCGGCAAGATCTGCAATCAGCTTTGCCGTGACGTTGTCGTAATTCTTTTCCGCTTCGATCCACAGGCGCGGTTCCTCTCCGTTTGCAAGTGCATTTTCCACGGCAAAGCATCCGAGCTGTGCGATACCACCGCCGGAGCAAAAGCCCTCTGCCGAGCCGCGCTTGCCGTAACCGATGGGGAGCTTGGCTTCCGCGTCGGCAGGAACAAGACGGAGATGTCCGACCTCACCTGCCATGTCGGAGGTACCGGAGTACAGTCTGCCGTTCAGAATCAGACCTGCGCCGAGACCCGTGCCGAACGTGCAGAAGATCATATTATCAACGCACTTGCCCGTTTCGGGATCGCGTCCCGCGCCGAATTTCCATTCCGCAACGGCACAGGCGTTAGCATCGTTCTGAAGATACGTCTTCACGCCTGTCTTTTCTTCAAAATACTTGACAATTTCGATATGATCCCAGCCTGGCAGATTGGGCGGGGACAGAATGATGCCACGGTTGGCATCGAGAGGTCCACCGCAGGAAATGCCGATGCCCGCAATATCCGAAAAGGACATTCCGTGCTTTTCGAGAACAGATACAGAATGTGTATATAACTCTGCGAGCACTTCATAAGGATCGCGTCCCTTACCCGTTGCAAATTTTTCTTTATCAATGAGTGTCAGGACGCCGTCCTTGACCTCACCGATGCAGACAGCACATTTTGTGCCGCCGATGTCGAGTCCGATATAGTACATAGTTGTTTTTATCCTTTATTTGTGTTGTTTGGTTTGGGGGATGGTATGTCGTTAAATTGAGGGTTTGATGTTGATTACAGTTGACAGATAAGGTGACGGTTCGCACGAAATGACCTTCCCCGGCGGGAAGGTGGCAAACGAAGTGTGACGGATGAGGGGAAAACGAGAAATTTGATGTTGTTATGGATACAAGGTTTCTCCTCATCCACCGCAAGCGGTCCCCCTTCCCCGCTGGGGAAGGTTATCGTCTCAGCGCACCATCGTCTTATCCGTCTACCAATAGCATCATCAAACCATTAAGATGACATCATTACCCTAATGAGGGAATGTTAGGACGCGCTATTGTCCGTCATCTCTCGTTCAACTCAAAATCCCTCGATCTCCAGCATATCCGCCGCTTCCATCGCAGATTTGTAAGCCTTGTAATCGACGTTGATGAGATTCGTATGGAAGTGGTTTCTGCCGCGGGTAACGGTTTCGCCGTCCGTATATTCCCATTCCATGACGTAGAACTTCTTTTCATCCTTTTCAATGTCAACGGTCAGAAGACGGTTGCTCTTTTCCGCCGTCAGCGTACCGCTTGCTTTGGCAACGACCGTTCCGTCGGTGATATTGCGGACACGGTAGGAAACGGTTACGTCCTTCGTCGTGTCATTGATGCCGTACAACGTCATGGCAGTATCGGTTTCGGGTTCGTCGAACGCCAAAACGACAGGCTGCTGTGCGCGCTTGATGTAGTGGTAAGCAAGCTTCTTGCAGTAGTTGTAGTCAACGATCGCATCGGAGATCTGCGGCCAGCCGTCGACGAGGTTCCACCAGATGATACCGTTTCTGCGTCCGCGGGTAATACGGAATCGCTCGATGAAGTATTTCTTTGCTTCCGCCTGCGAGATCTGGCTCATCAGCGCAAAGTCGTCAAGATTGTCGGGCATATCGCCGAACAAGGTCTTTACCTGATTTGCCATCAGACCGATGCGGTATGCGTACGGGTCAGACATATCGGCACGCATACAAGCCGCATGAACGAGCCATTCCTTACCCGGAACGCCGTTTTCATCAAAGATCGGCCAAAGTGTTTCCTTGGTCATGAACGTTTCAAGAGACTTGGGAGAAGGACAGCCGTGATAGCCCGTTTCGGAGGCAAAATGGCAGACGGTATTCTTGTAGTAATCACCCTTGAAGTAGTCGCGCGGTCCCCACAAGTGATCCTCGGAGATCGGCGCACCCGTCTTGTATGCATACTCGTCCATGTAGGGAGACGACGGCAGATACGGGCGCGTGAAGTCGTGGATACGGAGCAGATCGGGAATCAGCTTTCTTGTGATGACGTTATCGTTGGGGTCGCGGCGCGTACCGGCCCAAGAGAACGCAAAGTCACATTCGTTGTCACCTGCCCACAGAACGAGAGACGGATGATTTCTGCACTGCTTGATGACAAACTCGATTTCGGGTGCCATCATGTCAAGGAACTTCTGCTCCTGCGGATACGCGGCACAGCCCATACCAAAGTCCTGCCATACCATGATACCGTGCTCATCGCACAGATCAAAGAACTTCTGATTTTCGTAGACGTTGCCGCCCCAAAGACGGATGATGTTGCATCCGATATCGACCGCCATATCGATGGCAGGCTGAATACGGCCCGCGTCATTGGAATGGAATGCATCCAGCGGTACCCAGTTGGTACCCATCGCAAAAACGCGCTTACCGTTGATGATGAAGCAGAAATCGCCGTTGCCGTCACGGTCGGTCGTGGAGGTTCTGGACAGCTCAACCGTGCGGATACCCGTACGCATCGTGTGCGTATCGACGACCTGTCCGCAGTAAAGCAGCTCGATGGTCACGTCATACAAATTCGCCTCGCCCGCATTCTTCGGCCACCAGAGCTTGGGGCGGTCAACGTAGACGTCGATGCGCTGGGAAGTGTGCAGAATTTCGCGCTCTCCGGAGAAGGTCGATTCACCGCAAGTACCCTTGACGCGGATGGTAAAGTCGTGCAGGAAATCCTTGTCAACGGTCAGATTATAGAAAACGGAAAGCGTTGCATGGTTTTCGTTGACACGGAGCGGATAAATGAAGACGTCGTCGATGCGATCAGCCTTCTTCTGAATCAGAGAAACGGGTCTCCAAATGCCTGCCGATACGATGCGCGGCATGATATCCCATCCGTACATACTCGCCGCCTTGCGGATGTAAAGGGACTCATAGTTATATTTCAGTGCATTGGCAGACACTGGCAGTGCATGCTCACGGACGGCGATGGTCGCGGGAAGAATATGGACGACGAGATCGTTTTCGCCGTCGATCAGATCCGGCACGGGAATCTCGTAGGTTAAGAACATATTGGAGACTTTTTGTAAAAGCTTGCCGTTTAAGTAAATTTCCGCAACGGTGTCGATGCCTTCAAAGCGCAGGAAGGTGTTTTCGTCAGCCGTTCCATGGTAAGTAAAGGTACGGCAGTACCACAGGTGCAGATTCTCAAGCTTCTGCATCTCCAGCGTGTTCATGCCGAAGTACGGATCTCCGATCAGACCCGCGCGATGCAGATCCAGTTCAAAGTTGCCGGGAACAGTGCCTTCCACAGCGGAATAGATCAGACGCTTTGCGTCAGCCGTCGTTGTGATATCTTCTTTGATTTTCTTTACGTTGCGGTTTTCGGCGTAGAACATCGTCCAGGTGCCGCAGAGATCAAAACAGTTTTGTAACATAGCAAGGTATCCTTTCTGTATAATATCACGTCAATCATTAGGAAAGAAACAGGATGACAGGTGCAAGCGTATTGGCAGGCGTGTCCACTGTGACGGTCTTCGCGTCGGCATTGACGGTAAAGGAAACGGCTTTTCGTGTGCCGTCGCAATCAAGCATTTCAACCGTCTGCGGAAGCTTCTCGCATCCGAGCACGATTTCGTCAATCGGATCCATACCGAGATTGAAGACCGCGCAGAACAGCGATCCGTCGTCTACGTTCGCCGCACGGAAGTACACTTCTTCGTCGCCTGCATAGTACGCAGGAAGCTCACCCGCCATGCGCATCATGTCAATGAGCTGCTGCTTGCGGGATTGGTTGAGATAGGAGAACGCAGTTGTCAGGCTGTAGTGAACGTTCGGCGTGCCGCAGAAGACAAACGCCTTACCGCCGCGTTCGTTGTTATAAACCGTCGTCCCCGGGAAAAGACGCTCGGGATTGACACGGCTGACGGAATGGTAAACGGTAGAGTGCTCAATGACAGCGTCGGACAGCGGAACCAGTTCCTTGATGCCGCACTGCACGGAACATTCGTTATTTCTAAACGGCAGAATTTCATAGCTTGGCTGTTTGCCTGTCCATTCACGAACATCGACACCGATGTCAGCGCCAAAACCGCGATCGATGAGCCGCTTGGCAGTATCGGATGCAAGGAAGACGCTGCCGGACAGAACGGATCTCATCTGCTCATCGGAATAAATGGCATCTGCCGCGCCGTCAAGACAGACGATGCCAGACGGTTCTGCGGAGAAATAGAACGGAAGTCCCATGCGCTCCAGCACACAGGAGGACCATCCGCCGCTTCCGCCCGAAACCTTACGGCGGTCAAACTGCGGGGTACCCGTCACGGGAATACAGCATCCGCGATGGTGAAGATGCGGGACAATATCGGTAATTGCTTCGTAAAAGCCGCGGTATTTGCCGAGAATACGGCGATATGCCGTACCGCTTTCGGGTTCATGCGCATGCAGGCGGGTGATCCAGTGCTTGGCACCGCGTGCGCCCTCCAGCAGCGTTCCCGTAAAGTGCGTATGCAGAGACATTGCCGAGGTGGAATAGCGGTTCTGCGGACAGGTATCGGTTTCCGCCAATACAACGTCAACGCGGTCGCGCAGTTTTGCAATCGATTCCGCGGCATTGCGGAAGACGTTGGAGAAATTGTGGTTGGCGGGCTGGGTATAATGACCGTTGTTCAGACGCACGACGCGCGGATTGCCCTCACCCGCTAAAATCTCCGCAATTTCCGCGGCACACTCAACGTTGTTGCCGACACAGCAGAACGTACCGGGCAGGGTTGGATCGACGGAATCGATGCCCTCCCGCATCAGACGCGCACAGTCGATCATCGCCTCATGCTGGGTATGAATGAAGATTTCGTTTGCGCGGTCGCCGATTTCACCGGGATCGCCGAGCATTGCGCTGATTTCCTCACGGGTAAAGGATGCACCCTCTCCCCACAGCTCGTTGAAACGTGCAACGTGCAGAGGACAGCCGCAGCCGCCCAGCCGCGCGGACAGCAGACGGAAATCATCATCGAGCATGATCGTATCGGGCTTGTGGGACGCGATCACGGTAAACGCATTTTTGATGTACGCACGGAAACCTTCGTCATACGGACAGACCACGCGGACAGTATCGCCGCTGTCAATGCCGGTATAGGATTGGTAGGGATACATTTCCGACAGTACCCAGCCGTGACCGATGCTTGCCTGTACGAGAACTCCGCTTCCAAGTCCCATTTCCGAAAGCCGTTCACGGAACAAGTCGTATTTTTTGCAGAGAATCCCGACCTTGTCGACCGGCGGATTTCCCTCGGGAACGAGCGTCATCATGAACAGGGCGCAGGTTGCCGTGCCGTTTTCGTACTGAAGTTTGATATCTTGACAGATCTCCTCCAAATGATCGGTATCCAGAGGCATGATGGTATAATTATGAAGCTTCATCTTCTGTCGTCCTCCTCTTTTATCGGATTTTTGCAGATCCATATTAGCTATTATATATGGTATCATATATAATGAAAAAAATCAAGACTTATTTCAATAGAAACCCTTGCCATTTTCGGGATTCTGTGATATACTGAAAACGAAATAAATTTTGCATAAAGGAGAGATCGTACTATGATCGCCAATCTCGTATCCGTTCACGTCAAACCCGAATTTGTGGAACAGTTCAAGGAAATCACAACCTACAACCACAACAATACCCGCAAGGAGCCGGGCAACGTCCGCTTCGACGTGCTGTGGAACAAGGATGATCCGACCCGTTTCACGCTGTACGAAGTCTTTGCAGATGCAGACGCCGTTGCATTCCACAAGACGACCGAGCACTATAACAAGTGGCGCGAAACCGTTGCCGACTACATGGCAGAACCGCGCTCTGCCGTTTCCAACACGCCCATTTGCTTTGATTGATCCAAAGGAGCGAAAAAATGACGCTGCTGAAAAATGAAATCGATCTGCGCGCCTTGCCGGATCTCTATACGCATCTTGACGGTACGCCCGTCACGCCCGAAAGCTGGGAATCCCGCCGTGCCGAGCTGCGCACCATTCTTTCGGAAAACGAATACGGCTATGCACCCGGCGGTGCGATCACCAACCAGCTTGACGATCCGTCCATCGTCACCGTCCGCGAGACCCGCAAGCCTGATACCAATATGTGCGCAGGCAAGGTCACAGGCGAATGGTTCGACGTTACCTTCCCGACCCCGATGGGCGAATTTTCCTTCCCCGTCTGCCTGTTCCGCCCGAACTATCCCGTCGGTATTCCGTCGGGTCGTCCGTTGAACCGCGACAAGGTTCCGCTGGTCATTCACATCAACTTCCGCCCGCTCGTTCCCGACAAGTATTTCCCGCTCGAGGAGATCACCGATCAGGGATTTGCCGCAGCGCAGGTCTACTATGAAGACATTACCTCCGACAACGGCGATTACACCAACGGTCTTGCAGGGCACTATCCCGAATACGGCACGGAAGAAGGCAACCGCACACCGACCGCATGGGGTAAGATCCGCATGTGGGCGTATGCGCTGTCCCGTCTGATGGACGTTCTCCAGCGCCGCGACGATATTGATACCGACAAGATCTTCGTTGCAGGACACTCCCGTCTTGGCAAGACCGCACTCGTTACCGCTGCATTTGACGATCGCTTTGCTGGTGCCTGCTCCAACGACTCCGGCTGCTCCGGTGCCGCAATTACGCGCAGTAAGGTCGGCGAAACCGTGGAGGTCATCTCCCGCGTCTTCCCGTTCTGGTTCTGCCCGAACTACCGTCAGTATAAAGACCGCGAATACGATATGCCCTTCGATCAGCACTTTTTGACCGCGCTCATCGCACCGCGTGCACTTTGCATCGGCTCTGCTTGGGAGGATTCCTGGGCAGACCCTGCAAGAGAATTCATGAACGCCGCGCTGATTGCACAGTTGAATGAATTCCTCGATACCGGTGTGATCCCCGATATGGCATCGTATACGCAGGACAACGGTCTGCCGCTGGACCGCTATCCGAATGCGGGTGAATCGTTCCGCCTTGCAAACGGTCGTGTGCACTATCACTGCCGCTTCGGTACGCACTACTTCTCGCGTGAGGACTGGAATCAGTATCTTGCATACTTCAAGCTCCGTTTCTTCAAATAAAAAATGTAACGCCCGTCACAGTGCTTAGATGTGACGGGCGTTCGCGGTTCAATGGCTCAGATCAGTCATTGCATCCGCATCTGCGGCAAGGGGTATTGTTTGAACATCCGTTATTGTTCCAGCCGGAGGATGCACCGCATCCTCCGCAGCCGTTGTATCCGTTAGCCGCAGGCGCAGCAGAAAAGAACGAGGAGCAGGATAATGATGATCCACCACATGTTGTCGCCGTCGAAGAGATTGCAAAGGCAGCTCATAAGAAACCTCCAAAAGTTCGGTTGTTGGGTTTTCGGTGTGTGTCGGAGCTTTGCGCTTTGTTCCGCTCGCTCCTGTAACATTGTATGCGGTGGGTGAAAAACGGTTACAGCTTCATCAAAAAAGTGATCCCGATGCTATGCGTTGACAGCATCGGGATTTCGCTTGTTATATTGATAGATATAATCTCGGAAAATTACTTCGCAGTTACCAGCGCACCTGCACAGGAGGTCATCGGCACATGATAAACGCCGTCTGCATCGGGCAGGAGGACTCCAGCGGTATTGCCGCGGTAAACGGTAACCACGCGGTCATAGACGCGGAAGGTGACTTCATAAGACTTGGGATCAACATCCTGCGCGTCATCCGCTGCGGCGATCATCAGTGCATAACCGTCATCGGCATTCTTACCGACCATCTGACCGACAACGATCGGCTGAGGTGCGGTGACGTCGAAGAAGATACCGGTGGACAGGGATTCCTTCGGTTCGTATGCCAGCTTTGCAAGATCGGGATGGTTTTCGCCGAAGCCGATGAAGTGCGTCGAAGTACGGCGGTACTTCATGTAGGTATCGGCAAAGCCCTTGATTTCATGGTTGACGGCTTTCAGCTTTTCATACTGTTCGGTCTTCTCGCCGTTTTCGTCGATGACCTGATTGTGCCACCAACCTGCGGTCCAGCATGCCCAGATGATGGATTCCGTACCGAATGCCATTGCGGTATACGCCTGGAAACGAAGCTGATTTTCGGTGATCCAAATTGCGGGCTTGTTGGAGTTGACCTGCAGAACGATCCACATGGAGCGACCCGTATCGCGTGCGGCATCGGCGACAATGCGGAGGTTTTCATATGCGCCCGCAACCGATGCGGAATACATATAGAAGTCGTAGCAGATATAGTCCGTACCGACGTGCTTGCAGTATTCGGCGATGTGTTCCGCATACGTCGGTGTACCGAGCTGATTGACGGTTTCCGTCGCATTGTTCTGGGAAACGGATGCATAGTTGGGGTACAGGTTCAGATACGCGAACTGACCCGGGAAATTCTTTTCGGTGAAGTCCATGACGCGTCCGTAGAACGGGAAGTCGAGTGCCGACGGTTCGTCACCCGTGTCGATACCGACGATTGCGGGATGGTCGATGAACTTTGCAGCACCTGCTTCGTACTTGTCCCAGGTATTGATGGACGCCATCTGACCCGCGCGGTCACCGTCACCGCCCCACCATCCGGGCAGGACATCGTTGACGATCGCACCGACACCGTACTTTGCAAACAGGTCGAGCGCCTTGTAGTCGGACTGCATACACATAACAACGTCAATACCTGCGTCGGCAAGATCCTTGATATGTGCTTCCGTCCGTGCATACGGCTGAAGAATGTACGTGCCAAAGAAGAATTTGGATCGGTCAAGTCTGTTTTTCATAGGATAATTCCTCACTTTCGTGATTTTATATGAACCGGGCATTGTCTATCCCGGAATCGTTACAGCAATGATTTGGTAGTGCGCAGATCGTTTTCGGGAATGGTATCGGTGATGCGCGCCCAGACGTCGAGCGCCCATCTGCCTTCTTTGCCCTCTCGTACGACGGAACCGTTGACGACGGCATACGGCATTCCGTTTTTGCAGAGCATGATCTCCGCATCGGTATAAATACCGTCAAAGAGATTGTCGCAGTTGCGGTGCACGACCTTGCCGTCCGCACGGGTATTGATGTAAACCACCGTTTCTCCAAGCGTCAGGCGATAGGAGGTCTTTGTTTCCTCAGGTGCCGTGCAGTACGAATTTTCGATCTCCTCATAGATCGGTTTGACGGATTCATCCAAAACGAGGACGGAAACAAACTTCGCGTGACCTTCGGGGTCGGTACTGATCGTATAGCGCTTGTAGGGTTTCTCAAATTCCCCTCTGCCGTGTCCGAAATCGATCCAACCCTCGTGGATCTCCGTCGTATGCGGAGTCAGCATCCGATGGCAGTTTTCCTCCTCCGCATGCAAAACAAAGCTGACGCGACCGCGATCGTAACATTCCACGTCGTCGTAAATGACGATAGCGCCATCAATCCAAATAAAATGGCGGTGATGCTTGCGGAAATAACGGCTCATCGGTCCCGTTGCATCAGCGACGACGTAACGGAATCCGGGCTTGTCAACAAAATTGTAAAGCTTACCGGGATTATGGGCATGATTCTTATAGTTATCGCGGAAGTCCTGTCCTCTGCCCTCAAACAGAACGGTATTGTGCGAAATGGAGTCCGTGTAATAAGGAATATATTTCGGATTGGAATAAGATTCGGGACTACCGGAGTCGAAAATTTCATTGATACCGTCTTTATAAAGTACAAAGTGACCGGCGTCGGCGTGCGCATGATTCCAGGTATCGCCGCACTTGACGGCAAGCATCGTGCCGTTCTTCTCCCAGCTGTCGCGGAAGATCGCCCAGCCGATCTGATCGTAACAGATCGACGTCTGTGCAGGAACCGCATACGGTGTATCGTAAAGCTGTTCGTAAACCCGCAGACGCATCAGCGCCGCAGAATTCTGATTGCTGTACTGACGAGCCAGCCAGCGCAGACCGTCGTGGTCAATGCCGTAAGCCAGCAAATGCATCGGCGCATGCATATAACCGTATCCGTCCGCATCACCGAAATTGATATAGTAATCGCGCTCACCCTTGTCGGAGACATACGAGGTATGTACAATGAAATCGGCACAATCCATCAAATACTGCGTATCGTCAAACGGGTGACGTCCCGTGATCGCGCGATAGGCAATGGCAAATTCCAGATATTCGTGTAAAAGATAATCGACGTAGGTCACACCCTCGTAAAACGCACCGCGGTCAAAGGAGGGGGGCTTTACGTTCATCGGGTTTCCTGCGTAAGCAAACCACGCCGCAAGACCGTCGACCGCCGTCTGTACCAGCTCTGCAGCACCCTCGACACCGTATGCCGCAAGATCATCCTGCATGACGATCCCCGCAAACGCGCCCGATGCAACGCAGACAGGCCACCAGTTATGTCCCATCGTATCAAAAGCATGCACCTTATGACCGGGTGACACCCACTCACGGATGATCGGCGCAACACCGCGCTCCCAGGTCGTCAGCGCGATACGTCGTCTGTCCTCGGGCGGTATCAAATCTGCAAACAGCGAGTAGGCAACCGCCATCTGTTCACACAGTGCCGCCGTACGAAGATCGGTGCTTGTGAACCCTTCGGGAACCCAGCTCGGATGATCCAGCTGCGCCATCGTATGCCGATGCGCGCGTTCAAGATACGAGGACTCCCCTGTATAATAGTACGCAAACGCAAGCTCACCTGCCGCCGAGGTCGTTTCCGCTTCCTTCAATACGATATCGACCAGTGCTTTTACATGCGCGTCCGTTTCTGCTCTCTGACGGATCGCCTCAAACTGTCCTTCGGTAAAGAATACCTGATTGATCATGATACGTCACTCCTTGAACTGTATATGGTTAAGAACGGTACTGCAGCAGCGCGGCAATCGCCTTTGCCGTATCGGGAACGAACATCGGGTCACCGTTTTCGACGGTCATCTTGCCGGGATATTCATAATTGACCACCTCAAAATCACCGATGCGGAAGATCAGATCGAGATTGTCTGTAAAATCCGCAAGGCGCAGATTGGTGGAAATTCCGTTTTTCAGATTCTTATAAAGATCCGGCGCATGTGCCAGTGTCGTGATCTTATTGATGGAGGTCATCATGGAGATTGCCATCTCACGGAGAATTGCCAAGCGGGAGATATCGCGGTTTTCATAGTCAGCATACCGCAGCACCTGCATCGCTGTTTCCCCGGACAGCCATTGAGAACCCGCCTTCAGTGAAATGGTCAAGCCCTCAACCGGATCCTCGTATTCCATATCGCACGGGACCTTATACGACAGACCGCCGAGCTGATCAATGATCGACACCATCGTCGGAATACTGACAACACCGTAATAATCAAAGGAAAATCCCGTGATCGCGCTGACCTTTCCAAGGAAGAAATCGAGTCCCTTGTCGATAAATACGGAGCCGAGTGACGTATGGACACCGTCGACGAACACACGCGTATTGCCCGGCAGCGCGGTCAGAACCAGGCGGTGATCTTCTTTATCCACGCGCCCCACGATCACGGCGTCCGCCGAAATATCGCGCGTCATTTCATATGACAGCGACTTGCCGATCCCCTCGTCCTGTACACCGGAAAGCGCCTTTGCAAGGTAATCGGACATCGATTCAGGATAGTCGTCAAATACGTCTTTTTGATAGTCAAGCCCCACCAGAACGAAATTAAAGGAGGTTCCCTGAATCATCGTCGTAACGTTATCGTCGTTTTCCTCGAACGGATTAAAAACGCCAAGCGTCTCCTCCGCCGTCCCCGTTTCCGTTTCGGGATCCTTCGTGAATCCTCCCGAAAAATTCTCCATTGCAAAATCCGCAAGGAAATAGGCAAGCGCGGAAAATATAAGAAGCGATACCAAAAACGTAATCGCAAAATTTCTGAGGGAAGGAAGCATTGTATTCTCTCCTTTACAGATGGATGTCAAAGCTGCGCAGACAGCTTATCCTTATTATAATACAAATATCCGAAATTTTCAATATATGAGATGTGAATTTTTTGATATCCGTCCCATTCTGTGAGATGCAAGCGCAAAAGTACGCCGATTTGTTTGCATCTTATGCACAAATTGCGAGGAAATTGTGAATTCTTTTCAAAAAGTCTTTCCTTTATGAAAAATATCTGATATAATATAATGTACCCTCGGACAACAGCGTCCGCAGTACAGAAAATAGAAAGGAGATAACTTTTGTCCGACAAAAGTTATAATCAATATTTATGGCAAAAGACAAGAAAACAGCGGCCGAACAAACGGCGTGTACCGATCCTCTGGCTTGCAAGCGCGGCAAGATCGGCGGCGAGGCCGTATTGGAAGGCATCATGATGAAGGCTGGCGGAACCTACTCCATCGCACTGCGTCAGCAGGATAAAAACATCCGCATCTCCGATCACAAATATACGACAATCCGCGACAAGCACAAGCTGCTGCGCCTGCCGATCATCCGCGGCGTCGTCAACATGGTTGAAAGCTTTATTCTCTCCTATAAGGTGCTCGGTATTTCCGCCGACGCCTACGGTCTTGAGGATGAAGAACCGACCAAATTCGAAAAATGGCTGGAAAAGACATTTGGCAAGAGTATTCTCGATATCGTCATGGTTTTTGCCGGCGTGCTTGGTGTGGCACTCGGCTTCGGTCTGTTCTTCTATCTGCCGATGCTCGTCACCAAAGGCTTGGATTCCCTTGCGGGCGGCAATCTCGGCTGGTTCAAAAACGTCATCGAGGGATGTCTGCGTATCAGCATTTTCGTTCTGTACGTATGGGCGGTTTCCTTTATGAACGATATCAAACGCACCTTCCAATATCACGGTGCCGAACATAAAACGATTTTCTGCTACGAGCAGGGACTGGACCTTACCGTCGAAAACGTCCGTGCACAGAAGCGCTTCCACCCGCGCTGCGGAACGAGCTTTATCTTCGTCGTTCTGATCGTATCGATCATTTTCGCATCGTTCATTACGTGGGATGCGCTCTGGATGCGTCTGCTCATCAAGCTTCCGATGCTGCCGCTGATCGTCGGTCTTTCCTTTGAGTTCATCATGTACGCAGGCAAGCACGACAATCTGTTTACGAAGATTCTATCCGCACCGGGTCTTTGGATGCAGCGCATGACGACCAAGGAGCCGGACGACGATCAGATCGAGATCGCCATTGCAGCGGTCAAATACACACTCAAGGACGAATACCCCGACTTTGAAACTTACGCCGTCCCGGGTGAAAGCTACCGCATCGTCGGTCATATGCCCGAACCGAAGGCATCCGCGGATGATTCCGCAGAAGAAACCACCGAAACCAAGGAATGTGAAAAGGAAGTATCTGACGCTTCCGCAGAATAACGAACATGATGACTTACGCTGAACTGAGACGCACCCTGCGTGCGACATTATCCGATGCCGGCCGCCTGACCGGACTTCCCATTGATACGGTATACGAAGCAGACGAGATCTTGCGCCTGGTCGCAGGATTGGACCGTGCCGCCGTGCTTCTGCGCGGTGCAGAGGAAGCAGAGGAGCCGACCGCAATGCGCTGTATCGCTGCCGCCAAAGGACGCGGTGAGGGTATTCCGCTTGCCTATCTGCTCGGCATTTCTCCCTTCTGCGGAGAAGACTTTTACTGTGCGCCCGGATGCCTGATCCCGCGCGCCGACACCGAAACACTCGTTGAAGAGGCTGCCTCCCGTCTTCCTTCGGGCGGAATCCTGTGGGATCTCTGTACGGGCTCTGCCTGTGTTCCGATCGCAGTTCTTCTGCAGCGTGACGACGTTCCGGCAGCCTACGGCGTGGAGCTGTATCCGTCGGCAGAAGCAACCGCAGAACGCAATATGGCTAAATTCGCCGAAAAGCTGGGAGATCGCTTTACGTTGGTGCACGGCGATGTGCTCGGCGGTGATATTCCGCAGAACTCTGCCGCCCCGTCGGTCATCACGGCAAATCCGCCGTACATTTCCACCTCCGTCATCGAAACGCTCGACGTTCAGGTGCAGATGGAACCGCGCACAGCCCTTGACGGCGGAGAGGACGGCATGCGGTATTACCGTGCCATTCTTGCAGGATACTTAAAGCATCTTGCAGACGACGGCTGTATCATCTTTGAAATCGGCTACGACCAGAAGCGTGCGATCCGTGCACTCGCGCAGGAATACGACTGTACCTGCATCATCCGCCGCGATTACGACGGCAACGACCGCGTCGCCGTGATCAAGCCGCATCCCAAAGCATAACCGATACTCAACATTCATGCCGTCTCATGCGTGCTGTTCCGACCGCACTGATCAGGAGACGGCATATCTTCATATAGAATATCTGTGCACGGCACAGCATATTCTGCTGTACCCACCATCTCTCAATATGTCCCGTGGAAAGGAACTTTCAAACCTCGAAAGTAATGATGATTATGAAAAAAACAGTTCTCTGTCTGTTCGGCGGCAAATCCACCGAATATAAGGTTTCCCTGCGCTCCGTCTGCACCGTACTGGATGCGCTGAACGAAGAAAAATATAACGTCGTCCGCGTCGGCATGACGATCGACGGACGCTGGTATCATTATACCGGCACAAACGAAAAGATTCTTGACGATACCTGGCATACCGATACCGTCAATCTGCGCCGTGCCATGCTGTCATCCTCCTATGGAGATCACAATCTGTATGTGGAAACAGACACCGCAAATACGTTTGATACCATCGCCATTGATGTTGTCATTCCGATGGTACACGGCGCTTACTGCGAGGACGGTACCCTGCAGGGTCTGCTTTCCATGACGGGTATCCCGTATGTCGGTCCGCACACCGCCGCATCGGCTGTCGCCATGGATAAGGTCTTTACCAAGCTCATCCTCAACAATTTTGGTATTCCGCAGGCAAAGTGTGCCGTTCTGACCAAGTCCCGCATTGACAGCGAGGTCGAACGCTGCTGTGATGAGGCAGAAGCGGTCAGCAGCTATCCGCTGTTCGTCAAGCCCGCCAACGCAGGCTCGTCCATCGGCGTTTCCAAGGCAGACAACCGCGAGGAGCTGCATTCTGCGCTCAAGCTTGCCGCATC
>JAZQWK010000296.1:0-7915 GCA_045632325.1 Eubacteriales bacterium | reverse complement strand
CGATACAAAGATCTTGCCGACAACGCCGTCTGCGACGTTTTTGCGCTGACCAAATACGACCGCTTTGCTGATGAGACCCCGCACGTTTTCCCGTTTCATGTTGTCTGCGGACACTGGCCGACGGCGCTGTACAGTGACACGGTACAGCAGTTCAATCCGGTCATCCGTCAGGACAAAAACATCATTTCCATCGACGGCGGATGCGGCATCAAATCAGAGGGGCAGCTCAACCTGCTGATGATTCCCGATGCGCACTGTGCCATGGACGAAATTCATCATATTTATTATGATACTCTGCCTAAAATCCGTGCACTGGACTCGCAGGAAGAAAGCACCGATTCCGTTCATATCAACTGGGTGCACAGCGAGGTCACGGTGCTTGATCGCGGCGAGGAATTTTCGGATATCCTGCATCTGCACAGCGGACGAACCTTGTCCGTCCCGACACAATACCTTTACGGGAAAAACCGCTGCCGCGACTATACCGACCGCGCACTCGGCGTGGAGGCAGGCGACATTCTTTCCCTTTATAAGACCACATCCCGCGGCGCTATCGTCAAAAAGAACGGCATGATGGGATGGTACTGCGGGGCGTATGAGGTTGTATGATGCGGCAGACAAACGGTGAACCTTACATGTATATTGACGGCGGTGACCTTGTGATCCGCCCGCTGACAGCGCACGATTATCCGCTTCTACTCCAATGGCTGACGGATCCGCGCGTGCTTGCGTTTTACGGCGGACGGGACCTGCATTATACACCGCAAACGCTGAAAGAACATTACGAAGAACCGTTTGACGGAGAGGGCTTTCGCGTCATTCTCGAATATCGCGGTACTCCCATCGGTTACGGGCAGATTTATGAGGTCTGCGGTGACATGTTTGACGAGTATCACTATCCGATGACCGACCGCACCGTTTACGCCATGGATCAGTTCATCGGCGCGGTTGACCATTGGAATCACGGCATCGGTACCCGATACTGCAAAATGGTCTGCACCTTCCTGAAGGAAGAAAAACACGCCGATGCGGTCATTCTCGATCCTCACCAAACCAACATCCGTGCCATCCGCGCCTATCAAAACGCAGGCTTTTCCGTCATCGGAGAACTGCCCGGGCATGAATGGTTTGAAGGCACCTTCGTTGACTGTCTTCTGATGGAAAAAACGCTGTCATAAACACAAAAAACCGACCCGTAAAAAGGTCGGTTTCTGTTTTGCAAATAGTTTATCCGTGATTCGACACCGCGCCGATGAACGCTTTCATTCGCGGCGTTGCACCTTCACCGAAGACATAGTCGGGCGCACCCTTGACGGCAACGACGCCTTCTTCCATGAACAGCACAGTATCGGAAACATCGCGCGCAAAGCTCATTTCATGCGTAACGATGATCATCGTGGTATCCTGCGCCGCAAGCGAGCGGATGACGGAAAGGACTTCGCCGGTCAGCTCGGGGTCAAGTGCGGAGGTCGGTTCATCAAAACAGAGGATGGCGGGTTTCATCGCAAGCGCACGTGCGATCGCAACACGCTGCTGCTGACCGCCTGACAGCTGACAGGGATAGTTCCCTGCCTTTGCCGAAAGTCCGACCTTTTCAAGCAGATCATGCGCATTCGCTTCGATTTCCGCAATGATCTGTTTTTTGTTTTCCTTATAATCGGGACGTTCTTTGGCATGAAGACGGCTGGCAAGCGTGACATTGTCAAGCACGGAATACTGCGGGAACAGATTGAACTGCTGGAATACCATGCCGAACTGCAGCTGGTTTTCACGCGCTTCTTCCTTGGTCAGCTTGATACCGCGCTCAGGGTCGTATACGACCTTGTTGCCGACGGTGATGACACCCTTGTCCGCACGTTCGAGATTGGTCAGACAGCGCAGAAGTGTGGTTTTGCCGGAGCCGGACGAGCCGATGATGGACAGAACCTCTCCCTGCTCCATCGAAAAGCTGATGCCGCGAAGGACCTGCGTTTTGCCGAAGTTTTTATATAAGTCTTTGACTTCCAAAATAGACATATCGCAATCCTCCCCTCTCAAGCCTTGAAGTAGTCGAGCTTCTTCTCAATATAACCGAACAGCAGCGTCAGAAGTCCGCTGAACAGCAGATAGAAGACTGCGGTGTAAAGCAGCGGCCAGAGCAGACCGTGCAGTTTGATGTAAGCCTGTGCGCTCCAGATGATTTCATAAACCGCAATGACACGCGCAAGGGAGGTATCCTTGACGAGCGTGATAATTTCGTTGCCCATCGGCGGAACGACGCGTTTGACGACCTGCAGAAGCACGACGTTGAAGAACGTCTGCGTCTTCGTCATGCCGAGTACCTGACCTGCTTCATACTGTCCTTTCGGGATCGATTCAATACCGCCGCGGAAGATTTCGGAGAAATAGCATGCATAGTTGACGACAAACGCGACCATAACCGCCGTAAAACGCGGAAGGAGTTCGCCGCCGAGCAGACCGGGACCGTAGTAAATGACAATGAGCTGCAGCATCAGCGGTGTGCCGCGGATGACCCAGACGAGGAATTTGCATACAAGTGCGATCGGGTAGATCGGAATGAGCTTCATCATCCCGTCGGTTGTTTTGCCAAAGCGGCGAATAACAAAGCCGAGCTTGCTCATCGATCCGAATGCGATCACAAGTCCGAGCGGAATTGCAAAGAGAAGTGTCAGCGCAAAGATCGTCAGCGTCATGCCGAAGCCTTCAAGCAGACTAAGTGTGACTTGCCAGAACATGGAAACTTATACCTCAAATCAATAAAATCAAAGATATCCGGGGAGAGCGCATTGGCAATCCCCGGATGAAATTGCAGATAAATTGTTCCGAATTTATTATTCGGTAACGACAGACAGATCGTACTTTTCGCCGAGTGCCTTGAAGGTACCGTCAGCGATGATCTTATCCATGAACTTGTTCAGTTCTGCGCAGAGGTCAGAGCCCTTGCGGAATGCAACGCCGTATTCTTCTTCGGTCAGGACAGCACCCTTTGCGAGGTCAGCGTAGGAAGTGCCTTCGCCGGTCATAGCAGCAGCCATGGTAGCGTCGATGACGCAAGCGTCAGCGGAACCGGAAGCAACTTCGAGCAGAGCGTCAGCCTGCGTAGCAACAGCGGTGTAATCGGTGATGGTTTCAGAGATTGCGGATTCACCTGCGGAACCTGCTTCAACCGCGAACTTCAGACCGGTCATGGATGCGAGGTCAGCGTAGTTTGCAACGACGTCGGACTTCATGATGACAACCTGAGAGTTGTTGATGTAAGGATCGGAAACGGAGCATGCTTCGGAGATTTCAGCGGTGATGGTCATACCGTTCCAGACACAGTCGATTGCGCCGGACTGTACTTCAAAGACCTTGTTGTCCCAGTCGATTTCAACGAATTCGACAGTAACGCCGAGTTCAGCTGCGAACAGTCTTGCGAATTCAGCATCGAAACCGGTCCATTCGCCGTTTTCATCCTTGTAGTCCATCGGAGCGTATTCGGTGATACCGACGATGATCTTGCCGGCGTCCTTAACCTTCTTGACGTCTTCGACTGCCTTATCGCCGCCGCATGCGGTGAATGAGAGTGCCATTGCGGCAACCAGAATGACTGCCATTGCACAGGTGAGAATTCTCTTGGTAAGTTTCATAATAAAATGTTCCTTTCGGTTTTTCGGGAGGTGTTTGGTCGCACCTCTCCCTTCGATGTCCAATATTATACCACATTTCGCTCTGTTTTGCAAGCACTTTACCACATTAAAGTGCTATATTACATCACAAGAATTCGCGGTACATATTCAATATATTTGTCATTTTCAACAAATATGCCCCGATATCCTGTATTATTCACAAATGAGACGACTGTATTTCTATTACTGAAATGTAAAAATTTTATAACAACGAACACGTATCTCTTGCCAATGACTGCGCGGTATGATACAATAATAACAGAAATACAACGTATAACAGGAGATAACCGATATGAAACTTGCCGAAGCCCTGCAGGAACGCGCAGACCTTGCACGCCGCATCGATTCCATCAAAAGCCGCCTGTCTCACAACGCCATCGTTCAGGAGGGTGAGATGCCCGCAGAAGACCCGAGCGCTCTGCTTGCCGAATTTGATGCGTGTACCGCACAGATGGAAGAGCTGCTCACCCGTATCAACATGACCAACTGTGAGACCATTGTCCTCGGACAGCCCTTAACCGCACTGCTTGCACGCCGTGATGCACTCACCATCAAACTCGGCGGTTACCGATCTCTTGTCAACGAAGCAAGTATGACCGCACGCCGCGCAACCCGTTCCGAGATTAAGATTCTGTCCACCGTCAACGTGGCAGATCTGCAAAAAACGGTTGACCGTATGGCCAAGGAGCTCCGACAGCTCGACAACGCCATTCAGGCAGCAAACTGGACGACCGAGCTTTTGTAATTCTTTTTGTTGGTAGTCTGTTGTTTTCATCGCGGGCGCAGAACCTCAAGTGACACCGTATCGCAGGTTCTTCGGAGCCGGCAATACGCTGTCCGCGGTGAGAGGTAAGTCACCGCATTCAGATGGGTGTCATGGGCGGGCACAGCGGGTTCGACTCCCGCATGTATCGTAACGCCCCGATCGCGCACAAACGCATCGATACCGTGTATTCTGTACTACCGCTGCGCCGGAACAGCAGACGAGGGTTGGGTTTGGGGATCTTTTATCTAAAACGAAAACATAACGGGAGGAACACACAATGAAACGACTGTATCTATTTCTTCTGACGGCTCTGCTTCTGCTTCCTCTTATTTGCTCGTGCGTTATGCCCGAAGGAGAGGACGAAACACTTACCGCACGCATCATCCGTATCTATCCCGATGCCGACGTTCTTCTGCTTGCACCGATGGGAACGTCGGAGGGAGAATCACCGCTGTTTCTTGCATGGGAATCGCACGAACGACTGTCCGAGGGTGACTGCATGATACTGACTTATCGCGGCGGTCTGAAAGAAGCAGAATCCACGCTGCCGAATGTCACCGTATATCACCCGAAAAACACAGTGACCATGACAACTGACGTCAAACGCTTTGACAATCTCGCGTCGGTCTATCTGAATGCGCTGACCGATCTTGCAAAAGAAGAAGAACACTATTTTGACGGCAAGACCCAGCTTGCCATTGATATTGAACAAACCGCACTTCCCGCAAATGACCAGCACGCGATTGCCGCAGCGTTTGCGCAGATGTATCCATCCATGACCGTCATTGAAGAATCCCGTTCCGATCTGAAGGCAAAGGGATTTCTGACACAGCTTTATGACGGTCCTCGTTGGTACTGGTCCGGCGGTGTGATTTTGAGAATCTATGAAAACACGAAAAAATGTACCGACAGAAACCGTTATTTCGGTACGTCCTTCAACTGCGGCTTCACACACGGCTGGTCTGATTGCCGCACCTCGCGTGATAAAGACAGCGGTATTTGGTCACAGTACACTCACGGCAGTAAGTATATGGCAGACTGAACCGTTGTCCAAACAATAGAATCACATGAAAATACCGCAGTTTTTGACAACTGCGGTATTGTTCGTTATATCAGAGGATTACTCCCTCCGTCACACGCCTAAAGGCGTGCGCCACCTCCCTCAAAGAGGGAGGCTTATTATTTTGTCGTAATCCAAACGGTCACGGGCATATCGGGATCCCAGTTCTGACCTGCGGACGGATAATCGACCACGGTGATATAGCCGTCAGCGGTCTTGACCTTATACGCCTGCTTGACGGGAATTGCATCGACTGCAACCGCCTCGACCTCGGCATAACCGCCGTTATCGATGACGGTGACCGCTTCCGTGACATCTTCACCGAGCTGGCTGTCGCGTGCGAGCATGACGGGACCGCGCTGAAGAGCCAGATGGCAGATGGATTCTGCGTCGGCATTGGGATCGATGTCAGCGGCGTAAATGATCTGCGTGCGCATATCAAAGCGAATCTCAATTTCATCGCCGCACTTCCATGCACGTTCAATGACGCAGTAGGTGCCGGCTGCAGCTTCGACCGCTTCACCGTTGACGGTGACGGTGGTCTGCTTGCTCCATGCGGGGATGCGCAGAGAAAGGGCAAATGCATTGTCCGCATCGGTGCAAACCTTGATCTTTGCGGTATCGCCGACAGGATACTCGGTATCCATTGTCAGCTTGACGGTCTTGCCGTCAGCCAGTGCCTGCTTGTATTCGCCGGGCATATAGAAGTTGACGACCGCGCCGTTCTTTGCCTGCATATTTGCGGTCATCGCGATCAGACCCGTACCTGCCGCGCCGATGGCAACACAGCAGCCCCACCAGAAGCGGTTCTTGATGATGTCCTTATGACCGCCGACTGCTTTGCCGCGTACGCCGTTGAGCAGCGGAGAATAGCTGTCGAAGTTGAAAATCTGACCCTTGCAGACGTGCTTGTTGACGTTGATCGCACCGACGAGCGCGTTATAAATGGAGATTTCCATCTGATCTGCGTACGTGGGATCACCCGTCAGACAGAGCAGCTGCCAGCAGAACTTCATCCAGGTAACGGTAACGCACGTTTCCTGCATGATGCCGTCAAACTTCGGGTCAAACTGGCGAACCTTGGAGTGGTCAAACAGCTCGTGCGTCGTACCAGCACAGCCGATGACCGTGATATCGGAATCGATGACCAGACGTGCGAAGTTGGTCACCATCGTCTTGTACTTTTCCTCACCCGTTACGCGGTAGTATTCGAGAATACCCTCAAAGTTGGAGATCATCTCGTAAGCCTTGGTCACGGGATATTCATACGGATACTGCTTGCCCTCAAGCGCCGCTTCAAAGATGTTGTAGGAGCGCAGACCGCCGGCGTCGATGATACCCTTGGCAAAGTTCAGATACTTTTCCTCACCCGTCAGATTGTAAAGACGGACGATCGGTTCAAGCACGGAGGATGCATTCAGACCTTCCCACCATTCGGATGCGTTGGTGATCGGGAATTTGCCGACTTCACCGTTGCCGATCTTTGCAATCAGATAGTCAGCCTGACGCTTCATCGATGCAATGACTTCGTCTGCAAGGTTGTTGTCTTTGCAGATTTCCAGGAAGTACTGCATGCCGAGCAGGACGTACTTTCTGCCCCAGACGTCCCAGCCGTGGAATTCGCGGAAGAAGGAATAGGAGGTGATACGACCGTAAGCGTCCTGCGTTGTGAGGATATCGCGGACGGTATCTTCCAAAACCTTGTACAGCGCTTCGTTCTGCGTGCAGCCGTAGGTAAAGCATGCGCCGCGCATCATCTTGCCCCAGTATTCGCTTCTCCATCCGAGATCCCAGTCATCGACGTTGCCGATGCGGAACTGCTCAACGAACAGCGCCCACAGAGCGGGATCCATCAGCTGTTCTTTTTCAATATAGCCGATGGAGTCTGCAATCGCGCCTGCATACTTGCCTGCGCCGATTTCGGGAGCGGCAAAGGCATCGGTCTTCTTTCTGTTTTCATAAGCGGTATATTTCATGATATGGTTTCCTTTCACATCAATTTGATTATGTTCATTATAGCAAGCCACGCGGTTTTTGTCAAGTCTTTCTCCGTATTCTTTATGCAAACAACGGGCAACACCGCCGCATAAAGACGCAATCATCACCGACAGCGGTCACTGAAAATCCGTGCTTTTTCGATATCGTTGTACGCGATCATATCAGCTGCTCTTTGTACTGTTCATCCTTTTCAAGCACCCAAGCGAGGTCAAACTTCGCAACGTTCAGACCGAGATCGCACGGATCATCCACACCAAGCTCATACAGCAGGTAGAAGCATCCGTCAACCGCCGAATAAGTCAGCGACGAATAGCCCGACGGACCGGTATGCACACGGCGAACGTACGACCACGTCTTGCCGTCGTCAAAGCTGACCGATGCGGAAACGTGCTCGCGTCTGACCGAAAACGGATTTGCAAATAC
>JAZQWK010000295.1:0-1376 GCA_045632325.1 Eubacteriales bacterium | reverse complement strand
TGTCCGCATTCTGCTTCGGCGGCATCGGCGCGTTTCTCGGTATGCGCGTATTTCACCACAAAACCAAGCATTGGTATTTTGCAATCCTTGTTCCGACGTTTATGATTTTGCAGATCGCCATGGTTATTGCCGTCGTAATTCTCGGAACGAAGGGATGACCTTTTCTGAATCGCATAAAACCATCAAAGCCAAAACAGAACCCGTACCACTCACTGATACGGGTTCTTTGCATTTTATGGTTCAGTAATTAGCCTACCGGCACCTGATAGAAATTTACGTACCAGATTGCCGTAAAAACGATTCCGATGGCGAGGAAAACAAGTCCCGTCACAAGAATACAGCTGTCACTCTTTTGCTTGATCTCGTCGAGCTTCCGCGTGCGGTAATCGGCGTATTTCTCATGCTTTGCTCGTCCCATCGGGATGAATGCAAGCACGACGTTTCTTAAAACGAATCCGATACCGATGAGCGCACCTTCGCCGCTGACGTACATCATGCCGGCAAACAGCGTCATCAAAATACCCGAGACGAAGAACGCATCCGACAGAATCTGCACGTTAACCGCCAAGCTGTGCGCAAAAAAGCCCTTTGACCAGATCACAAAGAATGCGATCAGCACTTCAATGCCGACACAAACGGCATATTTTATGAGCGTTTCTTTTGTTTCCTGTTTCACCGTTTTCAAACCATCCTGTTTATTTGACCGTCTGCTTATACTTTTCTTCTTCCACGTCGTTGCAGTGTACGAAATGTCCGGGCGTGATCTCTCTGAAAGAGGGCTTATCTACCGAATAATCGTGCTCTGCAATGGGATTGTAGAGGATTCTCGTGCGCTGCTTTTCGTATATGGGATCGGGCAGCGGGATTGCGGAAAGAAGCGACTTCGTATACGGATGCAGCGGATTCTTGAAGAGCTCGTCAGAATCTGCAAGCTCTACCATCTTACCGAAGTACATAACGCCGATTCTGTCGGAGAAGTATTTGACAACCGACAGGTCGTGCGCGATGAACATGATGGTAAGTCCCATCTTCTCACGGAGATCGTTGAGCAGATTGATGACCTGCGCCTGAATCGAAACGTCCAGTGCGGAGATCGGTTCGTCTGCAATGATCATTTCGGGCTGCATGATAACGGCTCTTGCGATACCGATACGCTGACGCTGACCGCCGGAGAATTCATGCGGATAGCGGTCTGCGTGTTCACGGACCAGACCGACCGTTTCCAGAATCTCATAGACCTTTTCGTTGATATAATCCTTATCGGTAATGCCGTTGATGACAAGACCTTCGGCGATGATATCACGAACGGTCATACGGGGGTCAAGAGACGCGATGGGGTCCTGGAAGATCATCTGGATCTGCGTAACAAGCTTGCT
>JAZQWK010000294.1:0-5046 GCA_045632325.1 Eubacteriales bacterium | reverse complement strand
GGAAGAATTCCGCTTCCCTTGGATGTCCGTGGGCTTGGCGCAATCTTGCCGCGTATCATGCCAATGAACAGCATGATTATATCACCGCAGCCGATGAAATTCTGATGGCTGCACGAAAGCTGCCCGGTGAGATTTGTATCGCCATTGATATGGGGAACATGCTCTGCGCGTCGAACAATCCCACACTCCAGCAGAGATTCCTTGACTGCAGAACCCTGTTTGCCGAGACAGTACAGAATCACCCACGATTCCGTTTGCTTTGTGTACGTGCCAGTCTTGCGCTCGGAGAAACGGAAGAAGCCATGCGGATTCTCACACCGGATTTTGAGATGCCCGACATCAAGGAGGGTGAACTTTCCGTATCCGCACTTTGGGTACAGATGTACACACAGCATCTGATGAAGACAGAGGGGTTAAGTGAATCGGATGCGTCAAAAGAAGTACAAAAACGGTATCCGCTGCCGTATGCACTGGATTTCCGTATGCACGAATAAACAAATACAGAAAGGGGAACACACATATGAAGTACCAGAACAGAACAGCATTCTTATTACTTGCGGCAATGCTTGCAGCAAGTCTTGCCGCCTGCGGTGACAGCGCGGGAGAAACGCAGACGACAGTGTCTGCGACAGAGATCACGGAGACTGCCGCAGTCACAGAACTGGCGGAATATTCGGCGCCGGAAGTGGATTACGGTGGTGAGAGCTTTGATTTTTATGTCGGTCGTTATGAGGGAAATTATAAGATTTGTGCATATGACGGCATTACAGCAGACGGCGAGGCAGGAGATATCATCAATGATGCTGTTCATAAGCGTAATCTTGCCGTGGAGGAAGCGCTGAATGTAAAACTTAATAATGCACATCAGGAAAACTGGTTTGGTTCACTGACAAACAGCATCCTTGCTAACGATCAGGCATTTGATGCGGCGATACTCGGTCAGTATATGGCAGGCGGACTGCTTGGTTCTGAAGGATATCTTTATGATTTGACGGAAATCGGATCGCTCAATCTCGAGGCATCATGGGTCAATCAGAGTGTCAACCACTCGATGAAGATCAATGACAAACAGTTTGCGATGCTGAGTGATGTTTGTATGTATTCGATGCTTTCCGGTGCATGTCTTTATTTCAGCAAATCACTTGTTGAAACCAATCAACTTGATGATCCGTATCAGATGGTATACGACGGTAAATGGACGATTGACAATTTTATCGGTTTGTCAAAACAGGTATCGGCAGATTTGAACGGTGACGGTGTGTTTGATCAGAACGACTCCTTTGGTATGAATGGATCTCCTACGGTTATGGCAGCGTGTGTCCGTTCTTCCGGCATTCTGGCAACCGATCTTTCTGATATCAATGCACCCAAAATCGTTCTGAATAACGAAATGACAGCAAATGTGATTGACCGTTTGACAGATCTGTTGTCAAATGAACAGATTAATATGCACACCGATAAATTCAAGAAGAACCCGAATGATGATGTCTGGTATGATATCATTTTGCCGATGTTCAAGAACAATCAGCTGCTCTTTACCTTTAACTGGGTCTTCTATGCATTGGAACTGCGTGATATGGATACGGATTTTGGTATTCTTCCGATGCCCAAATACGATGAGAATCAAAAAGAATACAACACTTATGTCAGCGATACATGGACGGATGTGCTGTGTGTTCCGGCATCTTCTGCTGATGTTGATATGGTCGGACATGTTTTCAATGCGGCTGGTTATTATTCTCAGCAATATCTGTACCCCGAGGTTATCAATCGAACGGTTATGGACAAAACCATCCGCGATGATGCTGCGGCCGATATGCTGGATATTATCTTCCGCAATACGCTGCTTGATGCAAATGATTTTTATCGATGGGACAGCGGAAATATTTACAGCATCTGGGAAAAGAGTGTAAAAGATAAAAATAATGCGTTGGCATCGCAATTTGCAAAGATTGAAAATTCAATGCAGAAGAAGATGGAACAATCACTTGAATATTTGACACAAGAGTAATGGAGGCATTACAATGGCCGAATACATGGAACGAAGACCGGTTGAAATTGACGATATATTTCCCGCATATACTGCCGAAAAACGCATTGAAAACGGAAATCCGGTTTTGTATCTGAATGGGGAAAAGACTGCCCCGCTGATTTATGCGCTCAGCGATGTCCCGATTTCGAATCCGTTGACAGCACAGGCACAGAAAAACATCGGCAATTTTGCCGCACAGGGGATTAACCTTGTATCGACAGACGTCAATCTCTGCAAAGGATGGCATAAGGTGAAGCCGTACTGTCCCGATTTTCTGATCGGAGATCTGACGGCAATTCTTGAAACCAATCCGAATGCCGCTGTCCTTCTGCGTCTGCATGTCAATGCGCCGTACTGGTGGATGCGCGACAATCCCGATGAGCTGTGCATTTATGGCATTGGAGATGTACCGTATGTCGATGACGGCGAATATGAACGTGTCATTGACGGTGATGAAGACAACCGCATGCGAGTCAGTATTGCATCGGAAAAATGGAAACAGGATGCCGCTGACGCATTGACCAAGCTGCTGGACGGTATCCGCAATACGCCGCAGGGGCGTCATGTTGTCGGTATTCAGATTGCCGGCGGTGTCTATGGCGAGTGGCATCAGTGGGGGTTCCGCTATCATCCCGATTACGGCGCACCGATGACCGTATATTTCCGCAAGTATTTGCGCGAAACTTATCAGACCGATGAGGCGCTTCGCATAGCATGGCAGGATCCGCATGCTTCAATTGAGACCGCTGTCCCGGCACCGCCGCAGATGCGTGATCCTGCCGGTGCATCGCCGTATCGCTGTCCTGCGGAATCGGCATGGGTGGTTGATTCTCTGAAGGCATTGCAGAAGTGTGTGCCGGATGCGATCCTTCATTTTGCGCACGTAATCAGAGAAGTCTGGGACAGACCGATTTTGATTGGTACGTTCTACGGTTATTATGATCCGTGGCCGCAGATTTACAATGGCGGTCATCTGGAGATCGGACGCCTGTTTGACGGCGGATTGGTCGATTACATTTCCGGTCCGTTCCATTATCATCCGCCACTGCGCAGTATCTCCGGTACGGGCTGTGCCAGAGGTCTGCTTGAAACAACACGTCTGCACGGTGTATTGTGGCTGACAGAAATGGATAATCCTCCGATTGGCTCACCGCAGTGTGTCGGCGGAATACCGGAACGACGTGATGAGAGTATTGCGCTTCTGAAACGGCATGTGCTTGAGCCATTTACCCGTGGTATGGGCACATGGTTCTTTGACCACCGTCTTGTTCTGGACCTTGGCTACAATACGACCATTTACATCAAAAAAGGCTGGTGGGATCATCCTGCACTTTTGAAGGAAATCCGACGGCTGAAAGAAATTGCCGATCATACCGCAAAGACGGTGTACCGTCCGCAGGCGGAAGTGTTGTGTGTGTTTGATACGCAATCCCGTTACTACAGTAATGCACGTGATCTGTATACCTATGAAAATGCGCCGCTGCTGTTCAATACACTCGGCAGATGTGGTGTGCTTTATGATAGCATTGATTTTGACGATCTTGCGCTTGTGGATATTTCGCAGTACAAGTGCGTGATGTTCGTGCATACGCCGTATCTCACAAGAGAACGCAGAGAATTGATCCGCTGTAAAGTCGCCGCAAACGGACGTTATCTGATCTGGATCAACACATCCGGATATCTGAATGATACGGTATATGCAGATGATAATATCAGTGAAATCAGCGGTATTCATGTACGCGAAGTATCCGCTCCGACTGCAATGACTCTGGACATTGCCGGTCAGTCGTATTCCGTTTCCGCACTGGGTGCTTACAGCTTGCAATTCTCCCCGTCCGATCCCGATGCGTCTGTGGTCGGTTACTTTGAGGGAACTGAACTTCCGGCAGCCGCAGTGAAAGCATGCGCCGATCATACGGCATGGTATTTCTCGGTATTTCCGTCTGACCGCGATGCGATGCGTGAGATCTTCCGCGCGGCGGGCGTGCATATCTGCTCGGAGGGCGGGGAAGCCCTGCTGATCGGCGGCGGGATTGTCGTTGTCTGTACCGACTGTGACAGAGATATCTGTATTCATCAGCCCAACGGCGTGGAAATCAGAGATACCTTGCCTGCGATGACAACGGCAGTTTATGACTCTGATACCGGTCTGCGCCTGGATATTTGACAGCGTGTAAAATAGACAAATGAGAAAAGGAGTGAATTGCGATGTCGTTGGCAGCTGCATTGTGGATTGACGATGCGGATTATATTGATGACCGCTCGGAGGAAGCGCTGGAATATCTTCTTTCGATGCTGGAGCGGCTTGGCATCCGTGCGACATTCAAGCTGGTCGGTGAAAAGGCTCGAACCTTGCATCGTCACGGACGCGAGGATATTATCCGTGCATTGTGCCGTCATGATCTTTGTTACCATTCCAATCTGCATTCGTACCATCCGACCGTAACTGAATATACGGAACCGCTGTCGTTTCATCACGGTGCCGCAGAATTTGAAAAACGGGAAATCGGCGGATTTCATGATCTGCGTGAAATCTTTGGCCGTGAGATTGTCGGTTACGGACAGCCGGGCGAGTCTTTTACGCCGGATGCGTTTCCTGTTCTTCGCAAATACGGCGCAGATGTGAATCTGGATGACCACTTTATCATCGATGTGGACGGTATGGCGTTCTCGTACTGCGGTGTTCTGAATTTCAATCATGTCAGAAGAATTCTGCGGTACGATTACCGTGATCCAAACGGAATGGAAATCGCCCAGAATACCTTTTACGAAATGGCTGCTATGGAATGCGGACGGGATTATCCGGAACAGATGCGTCTGTTCAGTGTATTTTATCATCCGAGTGAATTTTTCTCATCGGAATATCTTGGGGATTATTATAATTTCAGAAACGGACAGAATCACGCATTTGACAGTACAGGAAATTTCCTTGGATATACCCTGCCTCCGGCTTGGGACAGGGAAACCGAGCATCGCAATATGGAAAACGTCGGACGTTTTTTGCAGTATATGCA
>JAZQWK010000293.1:0-5341 GCA_045632325.1 Eubacteriales bacterium | reverse complement strand
AGACCGTAACCTTCGTAACGTCTTCTACACGGTCAACATAACGCTTGCCGCAGATGTGAACGAACGGATCGTCCGACAGCCAAGCCTTGTACGCATAGAACGCATCCTTTTTATACTTGCGGTCAATGGTGATCATACCCTTGTGGTTCTGACCGTTTTCACCGCCCTCTGCTCTTGCATCCGCGCCGAAATCGAACATATTCCAGACGTGCGTTGCCCAGATATAGTTTCTTGTGAAAAGCTGACGGATGAGAGATTCATGGTAGATCGCCTGATATTCCTCGGTGTAATCTCCGCTTTCGGGATTGGAATTATGCCAGTTGAGTGCTTCACAGCCGTATTCGGAGCATCCGATCGGTTTGTTCGGATACTTTTCGTGGAACTTGTCAAACCACGTTCCGTATTCGTCAAGACTGCCGCCGTACCATCCGAAATAATGGTTGTAGGATACCACGTCGGAAATATGCACGTACTTTTCGTCCATGTCACACATCGAAATACAGGCAACCGTCGTAGGACGGGTCTTGTCCAGCTCATGAACGAGGTCATTGAGTTTGTGATGGTTTGCGATCAGATCAGGATCCTTGGCGCCATCCATCGTGATCTCATTGGAAAGTCCCCACACGCAAATGGAGGGATGATTGTAGTTCTGTACGATCAGCTCACGCATCTGAGAAAGGGTATTTTCATTACCGCCGTTCATGTGGCGGGAAATATAGGGAATCTCCGCCCAGATGACCATACCGCGCTCGTCGCAAAGGTCATAGAAATACTGGTCGTGCTGATAGTGCGCAAGACGGATGGTGTTCGCACCGACCTCACAGATGAGATCCATGTCTTCCAGATGATGCTCGGGCAGAAGCGCATTGCCGATCTGCCATCTGTCCTGATGACGGGCAACACCGCGCAGAGGATATTCTTTGCCATTCAGAATAAAACCGCGTTCGGGATCGATACGGAAATAGCGGCAGCCAAAGCGAGAGCTGATTTTGTCAATTTCCGCGCCGCCACGCATGATCGCGACCTCTGCTGTGTACATATACGGATCGATTCTGCCGTTCCACAGATGGACGTTTTCGATCGTCAGCGTGGTGTCAGTCTGTGCACTCTGTGTCTCGCAAACGGTATTTCCGTCTGCATCCAGAATGCGGTAGGCAATTTCATCACCCGCTTCCATACCGGTGACATAGGTTTTGATGGTGGCAGCCGCATCGGTTCCGTTGATCTCGGGCGTAATAACAAGCCCCTTGCCGCCGTAATACTCCAGATCAAAATGCGTTTCTCCGACGCAGACAATGTTGACATCGCGGTAAAGTCCGCCGTAGAACGTAAAGTCCGCAACCTGCGGATAAACTTCTTCATTGGGCGCGTTGTCAACCAAAACGGACAACGTGTTTTCCGAACGCAGATAAGCGGTAATATTGACACGCCAAGTGGAATATCCGCCGTCATGATGCGCAAGACGCTTGCCGTTCATATACACATCGGCGGAGGAATTGGCACCGTTGATTTCCAAATAATACTTTTTTGCAGCGGGAAGCATATCTGCACGGAACGTCTTTTTGTAAAGACACGTGCCGCGGAAATAGTCATTGCCGCCGTCCTGTCCGTCCGTGCCGTTCCATGTGTGCGGGAGCGAGATGGTTTCTCCGATCTGTTGTGCATTCACATCGGATACGCCCTTGAAAAACTCCCAGTTATCATTGAAATTTAAAATCTGCCGCATGATATTGAGTTCTCCTTGTTGTGAAATAGGGAGCGTCTCAAACGGACCCTCCCTGATGAATACGGATTACGCGTCGGTGTTCTTTCTTGCCTTGAGTGTTTCCACGTTCTCAAGAACCTTTTTGCGATCCAGCGTATAGACAAATGCCAGGACAACGCCGACAACGATATACAGAATGGCAGGAACAACGGTTGCAATATTGTAAATACCGTTGTTGACAGCATCCGTCTGCTTTGCCGCACCTTCAACGTATTCGATAGCAGCGAGCGACCAACCGCCCATTGCGGATGCGATCGCCTGACCGATCTTTCTTGAGAAGGAACAGACTGCGTAGATCGTACCGTCTTCACGGACACCGGTCTTGACTTCGTGGTCATCAATGATATCGCTGATGAACGCCCAGATGATCAGATTGAACAGACCGAAGCCGAGCGAGCCGACAATGCTGAGAATGACGTAAAGCCACATATTGCTTGTGTGCATAAAGAACAGAAGCGCATAGGAAACAGAGCCCATGATCGCCGCAACGATACCGACTTCCTTCTTACCGAATTTACTGGAAAGCGGAACGGCTGCAGGAGCGAGAGCCAGCGCAGGGACAAAGCCTGCGGCGTTGATGATGGTCAGACCCATCGTGTTGTTGAAGTAATCCTTGAAGATGTAGTTGTTGATGGTCTGGTTGAGCATCTGTGCGCCGAGGAAGGAGATATAAACAATGACGATACCGATCAGCGCGCGGTTGGAAAAGAGTGCCTTGACGGTCTGACCGAAGGTGACGTTTTCCTTTTTGGAATCGTCAACGGCAATACGCTCGGTACACATCTTGTAGCAGAGCAGATAACAGCCTGCTGCGGCAATACCGAGGATCAGCGCAACGACAGGGAATGCACCGGGATTTGCGACCTTGGTGCCGTCATCCAGCGTGGTGTAGAGGAACATCGGCATGACAACACCGACCAGTACCTGCGGGATCAGAGAGCCGACGCCGCGGAAGGTGGAAAGTGCTGCACGGTCATCCGCTTCCGCACTCATGACCGATGCCATTGAGCCGTAGGGGATGTTGATCGCGGTATAGCAAACGCTGCCCCAGAGCAGATAGGTGCCGAACATATACGCAATGCGCAGACCCATCGGTGCTTCGGCAACCGCGGTCTGATACATCAGAAAGCTCGACAGCGCAACGGGACCACACATACGGATCAGCCACGGCTTGAATTTGCCTGCTTTGCCTGCCTTGACCTTGTCTGAGATTCTGCCCATTGCCGTATCGGTGAATGCATCAACAACACGGGAGAGCAGGAACATGGTACCGACGAGAAGCGCATCAATGTGCAGAACGTCGGTATAGAAAACGGTGAGGAACATACTTGCCATAATGAATGTTAAGTCGTTGGCTACGTTTCCGAACATATAGCCAACTTTGTCCTTTGTACCAAAAGGACGGGAAGAAATCTGCTGATTCATCGCATACCTCCGAGTATATAAAAGATGTCTTCATTATACCATATATTGCATCTTTTGGTTAGAACTATCCTTTGAAATTATCGTATTATTTTTGTTATATTATTGAAATATAATAAAAATTGTTGTATAATATAAGAAAGAACGGAGGCGTATGAACATGGAACAACATCTGGAGTTTGTCATTGCACTGCTGCGCAAGCTGCATATAGCATGTCACACAGTCGAGGATCCCGACAAATGCATGGAAAAGGAGATCGACTGCGGATTGCGTGCCATGCTCTTCGGAGAAGACAATTACGCAAATCTGTTGATCAATTCACCGACAGAAGCAAAAGAAAATACGGTATACCGATTTTTCGACGAATATCGGTGCAGCTATATTTTCTTCAAAATTCCGGATAAGCACACAAACCGTTATTTTTTTGTAGGACCGTATATTGCATCTCTGCCGCCATCTGACTATTATGAGAAAAAAGCAAAACAGCTTTCGCTCGATGATTCTCGTCTCGAACAGCTGAAACAGTACTACAGAAGCCTTCCCGTCGTGGAAGAAGAAAACGTTCTGTTCGGCATCATCGACACGCTCGCCGGTTTTATTTTTGGTGGCGAAAACAACTTTACCGTCGAAGCGGTCAGCTATGAGATTCCCGATAAACGCCGTCCCATTTATACATCCGGCATTTTTGAGCCGCAGGAAGCCGAAAGCTCTCCTCTTGCTCTTGAAATGATCGAGCAGAACTATCAAAACGAAAAAATGCTGATAGAAGCCGTCAGCAAAGGAAAACTGCATAAGGTTGATATGATCGCCGCATCTGTTCTGAATCGCGGTACGGAAGAACGGCTTTCCGATACCATCCGCAACCGTAAGAATTATTTGATCATCTTAAATACCCTGTTGCGAAAAGCCGCGGAATACGGAGAGGTGCATCCGTTTCATATCCATCGTCTGTCCTCGGATTTTGCCAAAAAGATTGAGGAGCTGATCAGCGTCGATGACAGCTTGAAATTGCAGAAAGACATGATCCGCCGGTATTGTCTGCTGGTAAAGGAACATTCCCTGAAGAAATATTCCGATCTCATCGGGCGCGTGATTACCCTGATCTCCTATGATCTGACGGCCGATCTGACGCTGGGGCACATTGCTTCACTCATGAATGTCAATGCGAGCTATCTTTCTGCAGCATTCAAAAAAGAGTGCGGAGAAACACTTACCGAATACGTCAACCGTCGGCGAATGGAAACAGCGGCGTTGATTCTCGCACATTCCGACAAACAGATTCAAGTGGTTGCCGAGGAATGCGGCATCCTTGATGTGAACTATTTTATTAAACTGTTCAAAAAGCAATATGATATGACACCGACACAGTACAGAGCGAATATCCAATAGTTGGCATACGCTCGTGTTTCATTCAAAAAAGGGCAAATTTTCAAACGTCGATATTTATGATGCTGAATTCGGCATAAAATCAGCAAGCAGGGGTAAGTGCTATCACACCATACCAAAATCGGAAAATGGATTGATGCGTGAAGGCTTTCAAGTTCTTTTGCCCGGACAACAAGAAATTTTCAATAAATTTCAATTGTATCTCCAACAGGTATTGACAAAATCGATTTCATATGTTATAATATTTATGTTGTATGAGATTCCCCAATAAAATATGCGAGGATGGCGGAATTGGTAGACGCGCACGTTTGAGGTGCGTGTGATTTCATCATGTGGGTTCAAGTCCCATTCCTCGCACCAGCGGGTATGGCGGAATTGGTAGACGCGCTAGATTCAGGTTCTAGTGAGGGTTCCTTCATGAAGGTTCAAGTCCTTTTACCCGCACCATAAGAAAAAGAACAGCTTAGGCTGTTCTTTTTCTTGTCTTTCGGACAATAGGATTGTCCAACATTCATGTGAAAGAATCGCCCCTGGCGATTCTTTTGCATCAATCCATCGGATTGATGCGTGAAGGCTTTCAAGTCCTTTTACCCGCACCAAACAGTAGAAATCCGAACCTAATGCCAATTGGCGATGGGTTCGGATTTCTCTTTGTTTTTGATGATCTTGATCTCATAGCCACCCCTTCATAAAATGATAGAACCGATATAAGCCTCAGATTGGATTGCATGAAGCTTATATCGGTTCTTCTGTTTATATCATCATCT
>JAZQWK010000292.1:0-11103 GCA_045632325.1 Eubacteriales bacterium | reverse complement strand
AGACAACTGAGGATTCCGGGTCGGATGAGAAAAACGATCAGGACCCGATGGGATGAACGGAGGAATCGATATGCAGCCTGCTTTGACGGAAGCGGTCTATTACATTTTACTGTCCCTTCTGCAGCCGATGCACGGATACGGCATCATGCAGAACACGGAAACACTTTCCGGCGGACGCGTGCGGCTTGCGGCGGGAACGCTGTACGGCGCGCTGAATACCCTGCTTGAAAAAGGTTGGATTGCCGCACTGCCGGAGACGGGTGACAGCCGCGGCAAAAAAGAATATGTCATTACCGATGCAGGTCGAGCGGCGCTGCACGCCGAGATCGAACGGCTTTCCGCGCTGGCGGCGGTCGGACGCAGACTTACCGAACAAACGGAGGGATAACATGAGACACACAATCAGAAAATGGTTTTGGGCATGGGAATTTGACAAGGAAGAGAAGTGGCTGACCGAATGTGCGGCGAAGGGACTTGCGCTTGTTTCTGTCGGCTTCTGCCGCTATGATTTTGAAGAATGTACGCCGGGCGCATATCAGGTGCGGCTGGAGTTCCTTGACAATATGCCGTCGCATCCCGAGAGTCAGCAGTATCTCCGTTTTCTGGAGGAAACGGGAGCGGAACATATCGGCTCTTTCATGCGCTGGGTCTACCTGCGCCGTCCAACGGAATACGGTCCGTTTGATCTGTTTTCGGACAATGCGTCCCGTGTGCGGCATCTGGGACGGATCATTGCGCTGATCTGGCCGCTTGGTATACTGAATACCGGTATCGGTGCATATAACCTGGGGCTTGGTGTGATGTGGGGCAGTTCCGCCAATATCATTTGCGGCTGTTTGAACCTTTCGGTGACGGTGCTTCTCGGTATCGGACTGTGGAAGCTTGGTAAAAAGCGGAACAGACTCAAGCGCGAAGGACAAATTTTTGAGTGATTGCATCTTGATTTTTTTGCTGTGACATGATACAATAATAGCAGAAGAATATTACTGTATTTACGGAGGAATCCATTATGATCTACAGCATCGAAAACGAAACCTACCGCGTATCGGTCAAGTCGGTGGGTGCGGAGCTTTGCTCCTTTTACGACAAAAAGGCAGAACACGAATACATTTGGGAGGGCGATCCCAAATTCTGGACGGGAACCTCTCCGCTTCTGTTCCCGATCGTCGGCCGTCTGCGCGACGATATCTACCATCTGAACGGCAAAGAATACACCATGCCCAAGCACGGCTTTGCAAAGAAGATGGAGTTTGCCGTCGAGGTACAGACCGCAGACGAGCTTGTCTTCCTGCTTCGTGATACCGAGGAAACACGCGTCGGTTTCCCGTTTGCGTTTGAGCTGCGTGTGCGTTATGCTTTCGTGGAAAACGGCTTTGTGATGGAATTCAGCGTCAAGAACGTCAACGACGAAACCATGTACTTCTCGCTCGGCGCACATCCCGCGTTTGCCATCGCACTCGGCGACAAGGTCGTGCTGGATGAAGCAGAAACGCTTGACGCGTTCAAGCTTGATGAAAACTTCCTGCGCGGCAAGGTCACCCAGCCCGTCTTTGACAACTCCCGTGAGCTTATCGTCACCGCAGAGACCTTTGCAAAGGATGCGCTGATCTTCGACGGCATCAAGTCAAAGGGCGCGTCCGTCATCCGCAAAAACGGCAAGAACGTCCACGTTGCGTTTGACGCGCCGTGTCTTGGCATCTGGGCAAAGCCTGCCGCTCCGTACGTCTGCATCGAGCCGTGGCACGGTGTCGATGATATGTGCGATGCAGGTCACGATATTACCAAGAAAGAGCGCATTGAGGTGCTCGGCGCGGGCGAGACCTGGAACTTCCCCGTTACCATTACTGCAATCAACTGAATTTATCATATAGATACTGCCACCGGGTAGTGAATGCACGGCATTCGTCGGTACATCGTCAGGTCATACAGGGGTGTTTTTCATCCCTGTGAAGATGTACAGCGGATGCCGTTTTGTTTGGAGGAGCGCATGAAACTTTTTCGTAATCCATTTTCTGATCTGACACCGTTTGAGCGCAGACTATGGTGTACCTCTGTATGCGTCATCGTATTGAGTGCCGTACTCATGGGCGGTGCCGATCTGGTTTCCGTCATTGCATCGCTGATCGGCGTGACGGCACTGATCTTTGTCGCAAAGGGCTATGTCATCGGACAGATTTTGACCGTCGTCTTTGCCGTATTTTACGGAATCATATCTTATGGACAGCAGTATTACGGGGAGATGATCACGTATCTCGGTATGTCCTCCCCAATGGCAATCGCAGCAGCCGTCGCATGGCTGAAAAATCCGTATCATGATACCAAAGAGGTAGCCGTGCGTGCGATGACGAAGATGACGGTCGTTTGGCTCGTTCTGTCAACCATCGTCGTAACGGCGGTATTTTACTATATTCTTGCTGCACTTGGCAATGCAAGTCTGATCTTTTCCACGTTGTCTGTCACAACCAGCTTTCTTGCGTCGGCGCTGACGTATTTACGCTCGCCGTATTACGCGCTTGCCTATGCCGCAAACGATGTGGTGCTGATTGTGCTGTGGATCATTGCCGCCGTCGGAGAGCTTTCTTATCTTTCCATGGTGCTCTGCTTTATCATGTTTTTGGCAAACGATCTCTACGGCTTTTTCAACTGGCGGCGCATGGAAAAAATGCAAAAAATGTCCTGCGGCACATGAAAATTGCTATTGACGAATCGGTCATCTTATGATAAGATATAACCAAAGAAAATTTCTGCACAAAGAAAGGAATTACCTATCATGAAAAAAGCATTGATCTTTCAGGGCGGCTGGGACGGACACGAGCCGCAGCTGACCTCGAAGCGTTTTGCGGGGCTTTTGGAAAAGAACAACATCGCAGCTGAGATCTATGACAATCTCGATTGCCTTGCTGACTTTGAAAAGCTTCTGACCTACGATCTGATCGTTGCGTGCTGGACGGGCGGCGAGCTCAACTGGGACTATTCCAAGAACGTCTCCGAAGCAGTTGCACGCGGCGTCGGTCTTGCAGGCTGTCACGGCGGTATGTGCGATGCCTTCCGCAACGATACGAACTGGCAGTTCATGACCGGCGGTCAGTGGGTTTCCCATCCGGGCGGCGACGGCGTTGAATATACCGTCAACATCCGCCGCGGTACGTCTCCGCTCGTTGAAGGTCTGGAAGACTTCACCGTCAAGAGCGAGCACTACTACCTGCACGTTGACCCCGCAATCGAGGTTCTGGCAACGACCCGCTTCCCCAACGCCAACGTCAACTACTATCATTCTGCAAACAAGCCGATCGATATGCCCGTTATCTGGACCAAGTACTGGGGTCTGGGACGCGTCTTCTACAACTCCCTCGGTCATCACGACGATATCTTCGTCAGCTCTCCCAACGCCGAAGTTCTGATGGAACGCGGTATGGTTTGGGCAGCAGGCGGCAAGGAATACAACGAAAAGAACGGTCTGACCGTAGATCGCTATCTGAACAGTGCGAAGATGTACTGATCACAAAAACGGCTCAAAGGAAAAATAGATATGAAATATACGGAAGTACTTCATCAGCGGTACCATATGCAGGGCTTTACCACGGACGGGGAATATATGTACTGGTCCTTTACGGACAGTCTTGTAAAAACGACGATGTCGGGAACCGTTGTCGGACAGGTGCCGACGGCAACACGCACGGAGCATCTGGGCGGTATTGACTATTATAACGGAAAGATTTACGGCGCTGCCTTGGGCAATTCCCTCCCGGGACAGCCGTGGGGTGCATGGTCCTCCTTTACCGTGCACGTATACGATGCGGCAACGCTTGCCGTTGCGGACATTCTGCGGCTGGATGATTGCTATGAGGACGGACGGCAGTGCACGGACGGTTTTGACGGTATCGGCTGTATCACCGCAGGCGTGGATCCTGTAACCGGTAAAGATTGCCTGATGATCGGATGCGGCACGGTCGACGCCCCGGAGCATACAAGTCAGATCATTCTGCAGTACGGCTTTGACGGAAAACGGCAGAAAAAATACGTCATTCCGACCGGCGTTGCAAACCTCGGCGTGCAGAATATTGACCGCGATCCCGAAACAGGCTGTTACTGGCTGACGACCTACAGCCGTGAAAAGCCGTATCATAATGAAGAAACGCTGTACTGTGTGTCTCCCGATCTGACGCGTTTGACGGCGTCCTACGTCTATTCCACGCCGTACGGTCTGCACTGTCTGGGCGGCGGACGGTTTTATGCTTCCCTGCAGGACGGTGTCAACGGACATCGCATCGGTTATGCCTATGAAACCGATCTTGCGTTCATCGCGGCGACGTCGGAAAAACGGCTCGGCGAGCACGAAATGAACGATTATATTTACCCTCTGTTTGATAAAACCATCGGTCTCTGATACGACCGAAACAATAGGAAAGGAATACTGTTATGACAAGAATCGGTATTGTCGGTGTCGGCTCCATTTCCGGCATCTATCTTGAAAACATTACGAATAAGTTTCAGAACATTGAGATCATCGGTGTCTGCGATCTGATCCGCGAACGCGCAGAACGTGCGGTTGAAAAGTACAACATTCCCAAGCTGTACGAAACCATGCACGATATGTTTGCCGATCCCGACGTTGACCTCGTACTCAACATCACCCGTCCCTACGAGCATTTTGAAGTCTCCAAGGCAGCCCTGCTCGCAGGTAAGCCCGTTTACTCCGAAAAGCCGCTCGGTGCAACGTGGGAAGAGGGTCTTGAACTCGTCCGTATCGCTGAAGAACAGGGGCTTTGGATCGGCGGCGCGCCCGATACCTACATGGGTGCCGGCATCCAGACCTGCCGTAAGCTCATTGACGAGGGTGCGATCGGCGATATCGTCGGTGCAACAGCGTTCATGACCTGCCACGGTCACGAATCCTGGCATCCCGATCCCGAATTCTACTACAAGTTCGGCGGCGGTCCGATGATGGACATGGGTCCGTACTACGTCACGGCGCTCATCAACCTGCTCGGCGGCGTCAAGCGTGTCGGCGGCATGATCTCCACGCCGTTTGCAACCCGTACCTGTACCTGCAAGGAGCACGACGGTGAGATCATCACGGTCGACGTTCCCACCTCTTATTACGGCGTTATGGAATTTGAATCGGGTGCGGTCGGCTCCATTCTGACCTCGTTCGATATTTACGGTGCGCGTCTGCCGATCATTGAAATCTACGGCTCCAAGGGCACGCTCCGTGTTCCCGACCCCAACTGCTTCGGCGGTCCCGTCGTCCTGCACATCCCGGGCAAGGAAGACGAAGAGATCCCGCTGGCGTTTGACTACCCTGAAAACTCCCGTGCGCTCGGTCTTGCCGAAATGGCGTCTTCTCTGGAACAGGGTCGTCGTCCGCGCGCAAGCTGGAAGCAGACACTTCATGTTCTCGAAGTCCTCACAGGCTTTGAACGCGCCGCAGCACAGGGCGGTTATCTCGAGCTTTCCACCAAGTACGAGCGCGAAGCACCGATGGCACAGGGTCTGCCGCACGGCGTCCTTGATTGATTTTTGTGAAGACACTCATCATCAACGGATCACCGCGTAAACACGGTGATACCGAGGCACTCATCGACGCGTTTTTGTCGGGACTTTCGGGGGAATCCCGTGTGATCTCATGCGATGACGACATCTCTCCGTGCATCGACTGTCGGTATTGCTGGAAGCATGACGGCTGTGCGGTAAAGGATTCCATGCAGAAGGTCTACGAGTTTCTTTCTGACTGCGATGCAGTTGTGCTTGCGTCACCCGTCTGGTTTTCCTCACTGTCGGGTCCGACGCTTGATATCGGAAGCCGGCTTCAAACGTATTTTGCACGGAAATTCTTCCGCCGTCTTCCCTCTCCCCTCAAACCCAAGCGCGGCGTGATCCTGCTCGTCGGCGGACAGCCGGGAACGGAGACAGGACCGATTGAAAACGCAAAAACGATTCTCGGTCTTGCGAATATTGCAAAGGATGATATCACGGTCATCACCTCGATGAACACCGACCGTGTTCCCGCATCTGCGGATGCCAAGGCAATGGAGGCGGCAAGAGAGGCGGCTCGGTGGCTGTCGTCTGCGCTGTAACCCTGTAACCGAATATTTCATTTGTGCATATTCTGGAATGGAAGATGCGCATGCGTATCAAATCCGCGTGCGCATCTTTCCTATTTTTTGAAAGAAAGCAGATGAGACATACGATGAATCGGACCGTATATCAACCGATGCGCAGCTGTGGCTGCAGAAATTCCGTCCCCGTCACACAGCCAAACGTCTCTCCGTGCAAATCGGAGATGCGTGAGACCGCGTGCGTCACACCGCCGACAGAGCGTGAGAGCTGTCGTCCCGTACAGCAGGCGGTGCTTGCGATGGCATACGTCAACGTGCAGACTCTCGGCGAGGTGTATGACCCCTGTACCGCGCTGATTGCCGGTACGCTGTTCCCATGTCTTGACAAACCGTTCTGCGGAGAAACCGTTTCCGCGTCCGCATACCCGAATCCGCCCGCGCACACCTGCGACTGTGCCGTTCCTATGCCCATGCCCCGTGACAGACGGGACGCCGTTTGCGAGAGAGGAGGCGGTCACCGTGATTGAACGCACTTCCGTAAACTGCTGTGAGCGGTACGGCAGACCGTTTTCCGCGTGGGATCTGCGCCTGTATCTCGATACGCATCCCGGCGATACGCAGGCGCTTGCGATGTTTGCACAGACGTATGCGGAGATGGGCGGTGACGCTTATCCCTTCCGCGGTATGAAGCCGTGTGATTGGGAAGACGGTATCTGGCATTATCTTGACGGACCGTGGCCGTGGGAACCCGACGCAAACTGCAAGATCGATGCATCCTGCCACGGGAAAGGAGGCAGATAAGTCATGTGGAGTTATGAAAAACAGCTTCAGTATCCCGTCCGCATCAAAAACACCAACCCGCGTCTGGCATCGGCGATCATCAGCCAGTACGGAGGTCCCGACGGTGAGCTCGGCGCATCCCTGCGGTATCTGTCCCAACGGTATTCCATGCCGTTTGACGATGCAAAGGGCGCACTGACGGACATCGCCACAGAGGAACTGGGGCATTTAGAGATGGTCGGAACTATCGTGCACCAGCTGACACGCAATCTGACACCCGAGCAGGCGGTTGCGGGCGGGTTTGATGCGTATCTCGTCGACCACACGACGGGCGTCTATCCGCAGGCAGCGGCAGGCTTCCCGTGGTCGGCAGGCTCCATGCAGGTCAAGGGTGATCCGATCACCGATCTGCATGAAGATATGGCTGCCGAAATGAAAGCCCGCACAACCTATGACAACATTCTGCGCATCTCGGACGATCCCGACGTCAACGACGTCATTCGATTCCTGCGCGCAAGAGAAATCGTGCATTATCAGAGGTTCGGCGAGCTTTTGGTGCGCACACAGGATCGACTCAATGAAAAGAACGTCTTTGCGTTCAATCCGGCATTTGACAAAAACAAACTTATGAAGAAATAATCTATGGACGGCGGTATACAGACAATGTTACCGCCGTCATTTGGTTTTTGGGGTACAAAATAGATAAGGAACGAATCCATACGTTCGTCCCTTATCTATATCTATTATCCTTGGTAAACAGCTGTACAATTACGCATTGGCAAGCGAACGGCCTTCCCACTCCGGTGCGCACGGAACACCCATGATGTCCGCCGCCGTCGGTGCAAGGTCGAGAATCGTCACGCCGTCCAATGCCTTACCGGGCGTAAAGCGATCGCCGATAAAGAACATCGGAATCGTCGTGTCCTCGGGCAAGTCGGAGCCGTGAGAGCGGTCGTGTCCGCCGTGGTCTGCCGTGACGAGGATCGTGTATTCGTCGCCGCACGCCTCGTATACGCGTCTGACGTTGTCGATTGCAGCAGAAATATAGCCAAGATACGCATCTGACATCCAGCCGTTGTCGTGTCCGCCCTTCTCATCGGTTTCGACCATATAAAGGAATACAAAGTCGGGATGGCTCTTTGCGATGCGATCCAGCGCCAGATCGGTCAGCTTGCCGTCGGTCGCGTCTTCGGCATAGGCGTTGAGATAACCCGCAAACTTCAGAGAACCGGGACGGGCTACGTCGCGCAGAGGCTCCCAGCCATAGTACATTGCACTGACTCCGCCTGCCGCACTGATCTGCTCAAACAATCCGTTGAGCGGGCGCGCAAACGGAATGTAGAGATTCGTCGTAATGCCGTGACGTGTCGGCGGTACCGAGTGGAACATCGACATATGACACGGAAGCGTAACCGACGGAAGCACCGTCTGCGCAGTCAAGGTGTACAAGCCCAGCCGCTTCATCTCGTCAACAAACGGATTTCCGCACGCCGCCACACCGTCCGCACGCATGCCGTCAATGGAAATCAGAATCACTTTCTTCATAACAGTACCCAAGTCCTCCCAAACGGAAGACATCCTTTCCGTTCAATTTCAGCGATATCGCCGATTGTCTGTTATCATTATACCGCAAACATGGAAAAAGTCAAGACCTACAAAAAATGTCGTGTATTTTTTTATCAAAATCCAAAAAAGACTTGACTTTTCCATGCCTTATATGGTATAATAAATAAGTAATTGAAAAGCATCAGCTTCAAGGCACGGAGAATTACTCAAGTGGTGAAGAGGCGCCCCTGCTAAGGGTGTAGGTCGGGTAACCGGCGCGAGAGTTCAAATCTCTCATTCTCCGCCAAAAATAACGACAGTCGATTTCGGCTGTCGTTATTTTTTATGGACGTATGGTCAGATTGGAACTCGCAAGTTGCAGCGTGACAGAACCACTTTATCGGACAATATTTGCCTCAAATTCGGACATCACTTCATAGGCAATCAGCAACTTGCCGGGCAACTTGTTGCCCGTTCAAATGCACTCTCATTCTCCGCCAAAAAAACGGTGGTCACATTGGTGACCGCCGTTTTTTTCGTGGTGTTTTGGTGTTTGAACTTGCAAGCCGCATACCTCCGCACGCATCATTTACCGCTGCCCGAAAGCAGTTTGCGCTTATTCCGTCTGACCTTGTTGATATGCCGTTCAAAATCCCCGTTTTGGAGCAGCCTTGCAATCACGTATTGCTCAAAGGTCGGCACGGTACAGGAGTAAAATCCGAGACGTTCGTCAAAATCCCTGACCAGCTTCTGCGGCAAAACCATATAACCGATGCGCAGAGAGGGAGATATCGTTTTTGAAAAGGTATTCAGATAAATCACGTTGTCTCTGTCGGACAGCGCAAACAAGGTATCTTCAGGCTTCGTCGAAACCGAAAACTCCGATTCAAAATCATCCTCGATGATATACCGCTCTCCCATATTTGACCAACGGATATATTCGTGCCGTTTGCTGGCAGACGCCGATACACCCGTAGGATAACTGCGATACGGCGTCGTATGCAGAACACTTGCCGTCGTATACGCAAGCGCCGAGCTGTCGATACCGTCATCGGATAACCGAAGCCTCTCACACGAAACCTCCGAGGCACGGTATACCTGCTCGATTTTTTCATAGGATGGACATTCAATTCCATAGATTCTGTTTCGTCCGAGCAGTTCAATCATCAATCCGTAAAGATACTCCGCTCCGGAGCCGATGACGATCTGTTCTGCATCAACATAAATTCCTCTGTTTTTGGAAAGATAGCATTTGATCGCAGCGCGAAGCTCCGAGCATCCCTTGTTTGGCGATTTTTCAAGAATCCGCTCACCGAGATCGCTGATGACGTTCCTCATGGTTTTGGCAAGCACCGAAAAGGGAAAATCGGGACTTGTATGAGGCTCATAGGCGTATTCGCTGTGAAACCGTTCCGCCGCAGAGGACAGTGCAAATCCGTCCGTATTTCGAAAGATCACGAAAAAGCCGCTTCGCTCTTTTGCTTCAATATAGCCTTCGTCGCAAAGCAATGCATAGGCGTGTTCAACGGTTACGGTGCTGGTTTGTGTTTCATCCGCAAGCAATCGCTTGGATGGCAGCTTGGAGTTGTAAGGATAGTTTCCGCTGATGATATCCTCTTTGATCTGTTGATAGATCTGAAGATATGCAGCAGACTCGTTTTTTTCAACCTTGTATTTCATCTGGTGATATTATTTTCTCCGTTTCTGACCATTTTCATATCATCAGAAATAGTATATAATAAAATCAGAAAAAATGCAAGGAGTAATTTCAAAATGGCATACAAAAAAATTTTAACCATCCAAGACATATCCTGCGTCGGTCAGTGCTCGCTGACGGTCGCCCTTCCCATCCTCTCCGCATGCGGACTGGAAACCTGTATCCTTCCCTCCGCCGTTCTTTCCACCCATACGGGCGGCTTCAGCGGATTTACCTTCCGCGATCTGACCGATGACATGCCTGCCATTCAGGCACACTGGCAAAAGGAGAACATCAAGTTCAAAGCAATTTACACCGGTTATCTCGGCAGTATCAAGCAGATCGGATACGTTCAGAACATTCTGAATACCATGGGTGACGACGATTGCGTCCGCATTGTCGATCCTGCAATGGCAGATAACGGCAAGCTCTACTCCATCTTCGATATGGATTACGTTGAGGCGATGAAGCCTCTCTGCGGCACAGCGGACATTCTGATTCCCAATATCACGGAGGCTGCATTCCTCACCGGATACGAATACCGGGAAAGCTATGACGAGACTTACGTCACAGTGCTTTGCGAAAAGCTCTGTGCGCTTGGCGCCAAAACCGTCGTCATGACCGGTGTCGGATACCGCGAAGGCAAAACCGGCGTCGCCGTCTACACAAACGGCAGCATGCGTCACTACGAGCATGATAAAATCGGAAAAGGCGCACACGGCACGGGCGACATTTACGCCTCTGCCTTCACCGGCGCACTGATGAACGATAAGGATCTATTCCAAGCAGCGAAAATTGCTGCCGATTATACCGTAAAATGTATCCTCAACACCCGGGGAGACGACGAGCATTGGTACGGTGCCAAATTCGAAACCGCATTGCGGGATCTGATGGATATGGTTTTATAATACGGACAACAAAGCCTGCAACCGTGAAAAGTTACAGGCTTTGATTCTTCCGTTTTTACAATCAGTTCCGTGTATCACACATACATCGTAAAGAACTTCGGATCCTCCGAGTCTC
>JAZQWK010000291.1:0-8850 GCA_045632325.1 Eubacteriales bacterium | reverse complement strand
AATTGTGAAATTTCTTGAAACTTTGCCAAGAGATTTGACAATGCGGAGAAATTATGATATAATAATATATCTATTTGATGACGGAGGTGAAGCGCTTGCAGAATACGGCGACCATGGACCTGTCGCGTTTGTACGGAAACGACGTGCTGAAGACGGCGCTCATCCGCGCGGCAGAAGAAGGAAAGACCGCTCACGCATATCTGCTGGAGGGCGGATTCGGCTGTGGGAAAACGACGCTTGCATTTTTGTTTTCTGCGGCGCTGTGCTGTGAAAATGAACGAACGCGCCCTTGTATGCAGTGTCCGTCCTGCAGAAAGATCCTCCGTGCGCAGTCTCCCGATCTTTTGGTACTCGGAATCGACGCTTTGCCGTTTTCGCAGAAGGAAGACGGCTCGGCGGCAGATGCGCTGTCGGCAAACGAACGGCTGACAAAAACAAAGTCGATCGGTGTGGACGCGGTGCGCAGACTCAAGGAGGACGTTTATATCAGACCAAACGACCTTGAGTATAAGCTTTATATCATCGGACACGCCGAAAAAATGACGGTACAGGCACAGAATGCATTGCTGAAAATTCTGGAGGAGCCTCCGGAGGGTGCGATCTTTTTCCTGCTGTGCGAAAATCGCGCGGCACTGCTGCCGACCGTGCTGTCACGCGTACAGCGATTGACGATGGAGGCGTTTTCCGACGATGTTTTGCTGCGTCTTCTGACGGAGCACGACCGTGAGGCCGCGGCTCTTGCCAATGCCGATGAGGATACCCTGCGGCTTTACGTCAGGCTGGCAGACGGTTCCTTCGGACGAGCATCCCGCTACGTGCACGCACAGAAGAAGGAGCTGCGCTCCGATGCGGCGTACGACGCGCACGAGGGTGCGGCTGAAATTCTCGGCGTTTTATTTTCCGACGTGATCGGTGACGGCAGTCCCGTATTGTCTGCGGGTGTGAAATCTGCCGCGGTTCGTCCGACGCGCACGGCGCTGACGTCGTATATTGCCGATCGGATCGACGCAAAGCGGGAGGGTGCGGAAGCAAGAGAGCGTCTGCGTGCATTGATCGACGCTTTGTGTGCGGCACTGCGGGATCTCACCATGTGCGCACGCGGCGTTGACGGGCAGCTCTTGTTTTATCCGACGAAAACCCAGCCGGAAGCCCTGTCGGCACGGTGCAGTCTGAAAACCCTGTCGGATACGTTCCGCGCACTGGCCGATCTGCGCGCTGACCTTTATGCAAATCCCAACGTAGGAATGATTATAATGACGCTGTCCGGTGTGCTGCTCGGATTGCGAACGTAAAACGGTAGATCCGTTGATTGAATACAGAAAGGAACTGCCGCGGAAGCCGTATGCGTTTCCTCGGTGATAATGATACGACAATGGCTGAAAATGAAACGCGCCCCGCAATGGGCGAAAACAACGAAGATAAGCAGGGTGAGGGCTCCAAGTCCCGCCCGAGAAACCGTCGCGGACGCGGAGGCAGAAACCGCGGCGGCAAAAAGCGTGAGCCGAATGATAGAAACGATGCGCTTATGACGGAGGAAACGGCGGACGAGACGGCCGATGATGCAGAAGCGGCGGAAGCCGTATCGGAGGATCCGTCCTCGGAAAACGGAGAAATGCAGAACCGTGAGGGTCGTCAGAAGCGGAATCGCGGAAGACGCGGTGGCAGAAATCGCCGCGGCAATGCAGACGGTGATCGCAATCCCGCGACCCTTGAAGAAATCGATGGGGAAGATACGGCGGTATCTTCCGATGAAGTGGAATATACCCCGACCGAGCGCGACGAAATTGCGGCGCAGGTTCACGAGGTGATCACGGAGGAGCGTCTCGAGGCGCTCGCGGAGCAGACGGACGACGTAACGGAGCCGGATGGTGAGCAGGAAACGGAATTGACCCCCAAAACACCGGTTGAGATTGTCGGTGTCCGTTTCAAGGCGGCAGGCAAGGTCTATTATTTTGATCCTGACGGCGCGCTTTACCGTGAAAACGACGAAGTCATCGTTGAAACTGCACGCGGCATTGAATTCGGATTCGTGGTCTGTGCCAATCGCACGGTCATGGCAAGCGATATCGTTTCTCCGCTCAAGAAGATCCTTCGGATGGCGACCGAGGAGGACCGTGCGCATTACGAAGAAAACAATCGCCGCAGAGAAGAAGCGTTTGCCGTATGTAAGGAAAAGATCATTGAGCACGGCATTGAAATGAAGCTCATCGACGTCGAGTATACGTTTGACAACAACAAGCTTTTGTTTTATTTTACCGCTGACGGACGCGTGGACTTCCGCGAGCTCGTCAAGGATCTTGCGTCGGTATTTCGTACCCGCATCGAGCTGCGCCAGATCGGCATCCGCGATGAAGCGAAGCTGATGGGCGGTCTTGGCGTTTGCGGAAGACCGTTCTGCTGTCATTCCTTCTTGTCTGATTTCGTTCAGGTTTCCATCAAGATGGCAAAGGAACAGAATCTGTCGCTCAATTCCGCGAAGATTTCGGGTACCTGCGGCAGACTCATGTGCTGTCTGCGCTACGAATACGACGTCTATGAGGAGGAGATCCGCAAGACGCCGAAGATGGATGCCGTTGTCGAAACGCCTGACGGTGAGGCGGTCGTATATGAGGTCATTCCGCTTGCGGGACTCGTACGTGTCAAGTTTATCGGCGGTCGCTCCGATATGCCGCCCAAGCTGTACCACCGCGACGACGTCCGCGTCAAGGGCAAGATGAACTGGAAGTCGGGTACCGTTACGTATCTCGACGAGCAAAAATAAAAATTTTTGTTAAATTGTGCGCAATATGCGGTTTTTCTCTTGACAAATCGCAGACAAAAGAGTACAATAACCGTAGGCAAAACGGATTTGATATCCGTTGCAATTTCTTGAAAAAACAATGATACGAAAGAAGGCATTTATGATGAAAAAACAGATTAGCTTCCTGCTCGCAGCGCTGATGCTGACGGCGACGCTTGCATCCTGCGGCGGCGATGAAGGAACCTCCACTGCAACCGAAGGTGTGACCGATGCGGCAACGACCGAAATCGCTGTTGAAACCGAACCCGTAACGACCGAGGAAGTTACCACGGAACCCGTGGAAACCGAACCGCCGATGGTTGAGGTGTTTACTCCCGTATATGAGGAAAATTTTGACAGCGAAGATGCAAACTGGAAAAAGAATGCGCAGCTGTCTGATTTCGTGATCGAAGGCGGATTTATGTCTGCGGTATCTACCGGCGGTGACCCCTCTTTCTGCAACAAGACAGACTTCAATTTCGATTGCTCGACCATCACTGCAATCAAGATCAAATATCTGAACTGCACGCCGTCTGACGCGTTCCAGATCTTCTTTACCACCGATACCGTTACCGGTTACAACGAAACCGATTCCTTCAAGGATATGGCTTGGTATACCGATTCTGCAGAGGATTCCGACGAATGGAACGAGATCACCATCTATACCGAGGATGCGGCAGGATGGACGGGTACGCTGAAGGATATGCGTATCGACATCACCAACGGCGAAGGCAAGTTCATCGTCGATTACATCGCGTTCGGTACCATTTCCATGGAACCTGCACAGTAATTTCATACGCTCTTGAGGACACCTTCTGCGGAGGGTGTCCTTTTTCGTTTCCAATGGTGCGCCTATGCGTGCAGAATGACCGAATCGATACGTCCCTGCACACACAAGCATCCTTCGCGCAGAACCGATAACGTCAGGTCGTGACCTGTGATGCGAAGAAGTGTGAAATGCGGGTCGGTCGGGTCCTTCATGCGAAACAGGAGATTTTGCTCGTCGTACAGCAAAAGGGATTCGTAGCCCGTGATCGCCAAAGCGGAGGTGCCTTGCATTTCAATGTAAGGAACACCCGACAGCGTACAGTTTGGAAAGGAAAGCAGAGATACTATTTTTTTGCAAAACGGTGTGCGCTCCCGTTTTACGCGGTGTGTTGCCATATTCGCATCAGCTCCTGCATATAGTGATAAAAAATCGGAGATCCGATAGGATCCCGCCACAGTATATGCAGAAAAGAAAGGAAAGGGAACCCGTGACAAACAGGATTTCTATTGCAGCTTCTTTTTTTTCAAAGCGGCAATGCTTGCGCCGTCACGCATCGATTTTGCGCCTCGGCGTGCTTGTATTTGCGGCGATTTTGCTTCTCGGACATCCTGCCCCGGTGCAGGATGGTGTCGCACTTGGATTGCAGATGTGCGTACGGTCCGTGATCCCGTCGCTGTTTCCGTTTCTGGTGCTGTCGCCGATGCTGGCGGACGGCATCCGACAGACGGTGTTTTTTCTGTGCCGCAAACGTGCACAGCCGCGTTATGCTTCTCTTGCGGCGGCGCTGCTTGTCGGGATGACGGCGGGATTCCCGATCGGTGCGCTGACGCTGCTTGCCTTTTATCGGGACGGTCGGATCTCACGCGAAGATGCCGAGCGGTTTCTCGGTGTCTGTACGGGTGCGTCACCTGCGTTTCTGATCGGTTATTTCGGGCAAGCTCTGTGGGGAAGTGCCGCGCTTGGGTGGATAACGTGGGGCGTTCAGTGCCTGATCTGTTTGATCGGATGGCTGCTTCTGATGCGTCGGGCTGAACCGTCGGAGGACACGGTCGGGACCGTGCGCGGAAGCGATTGTCCGACGATGGCATCCTGTCTTTCAGATGCCGTTTTTCGCATGATGCAGATCTGCGGCAGCGTGGTGTTTTTCTCCGTGCTCCGTTCGTTTCTGTGTCATCGGCTCGGCGGTGCGGCGGCAGGTATCACGGGCGGGCTTGCCGAGATGACGGGCGGTCTGCGCGATCTTTGTGCACTGTACGAGGTGGGGCTTCTTAATTGTCATGCGGCATTGATCTGCAGTATGCTTCTGATCGGATTTGGCGGTGTCTGTGTCGGAATACAGGTTTCCGCCGCTGCGTCGGGAGCCGGTATTTCCATGCGTCGGTATTGGTGTCACCGTGTATGGATCGGGGCGGCCTTCGTATCGGCTGCGCTGTGTGCGGTATGTATCGCAGATTGATTTTACGGAGGATAGCGTATGGGGATTGCGGATTGGTTCTGCGGAACGGAAACAGTACGACTTGCATCGCGCGAGCGCAGGATATACAGTGCACTGCTGCTGCGGGGCGGAATCTCCGCTGTCAGTACGTATCACCTTACGGATGGAGGATTGGCACTCGTTCTGCGGCGGCGTGATCTGCGCCGTCTGCGCGCCATGGCGGCACAGCGGAATTTGCCGATGCCGACGTCCGCATCGGTCGGCGGATTGCCTCGGTTTCTTGCTTTGTTGAAAACGCGGCCGGGATTGCCGATCGGTACGGTGCTGGCTCTCGTCATGTTGGTCATGTCGACGCTGTTTGTCTGGCGCGTGGACGTGGTCTGCCTTGACAACGCACAGGGAACGGCGGCAAGAGATCGTCTTGACGTCGATGCGATTCGAAGCGATCTTGCAGCATCCGGCGTTGCACAAGGTGTATTTCTGCCGGGAATGGACGTCCGACGGCTCGAAAACCGCTTTCTGATCGGACGGGAGGACGTCAGCTGGATCGCGATCAACCGATGCGGAACGGTGCTGTCTGTCGAGGTGCGTCCGTCGCATGCCGCTGACCGCACACAGGAGCCGAAGCTTGCGGATGGGGAGGACGGCTATCTTGTCGGCACGAATCTGGTCGCCGATGCGGACGGGCGGATTCTGTCGTTTTCCGTGCGCGGCGGTCAGCCCGTGGTGGCGGCGGAGGAGTTTGTCCTGCGCGGACAGCTGCTGGCATCCGGGGTCTATACGTCGGAGACGGGTGATAACGTGGCAGGACGGGCACACGGGGAGTTTATGGCGGAAACGGTACGGATTTTGCAGACGGAGGTGCCGCTGTCCTCTCAAACGGTGCAGACGACGGGAAAGTGCCGCACGTCGTATACGCTGTGTCTGTTCGGAAAACCCGTGGTTTCGGTATGTGATCCGCGCGCTGCGGTCGGCGAAATCGTAACTTTTTTGGAAACTTTTTTCAAAAACGGCGAAAAGAGTGGATTTGATGGGGCAAGTTGTGGTATAATAGCAGATGAGACGATTTCGGATGCCTCGGAGTTGTCTTTTTCCATGCCGGACGGTGTTCCGCTTCCTGTGTCTTTGCGGAAAACGACCGAAGCCGACGTAATCGGAATCCCGAAGATCCTGACGGAAGAAGAAGCCTATCTGTGTGCCAAAGCCGCGCTGGATGCCGAAGAAGCCGCGCTTGGTGCTGCCCGTATTTTATCGCGGGAGGAGACCTTCGTGCAGGAGAACGGCGCTCTTGTGGTGACACGATACGTTTTTTGTATCGATAACATTGCTGCAGAGCAGGAGTATCAAATCAAAGCGGAGCCGTAACGCTCCCGTTTACAGAAAGGAATTGCGCGGGACATTCCCGACGCATGAACGTATATGACAGAACAAACCATTTTAACCGATACGCTTGAGGAGACATCCATCCTGTTCGGTACGTATGATGCCAATATCAAGCCGATTGAAAAGACGTTCGGCGTTACCATTCTTGCCAAGGATACGATGGCGGCGGGCGGAAATGCCGTCGTTGTGCGCGGTGAGGATGCGGATGCCGTATCCAAAGCGGCAGAAACCCTGAAATACGCGCTCCGTATGGTTAAGCTGAACGGCAATCTGACCGATCAGAACGTCGATTACGTCATCTCGATGGTCGGCGACCAAAAAACAGAAGATTTACAGGCGATGGACGGTGACTGTATCTGCATCACGACGCGCGGCAAGCCCATCAAGGCAAAGACCGTCGGTCAGATGCAGTACGTCGACGCGATCAAAAAGAATACCGTCATTTTAGGTGTCGGTCCTGCCGGTACGGGCAAAACCTTCCTCGCCGTTGCGATGGCGGTCAAAGCCCTGCGCCAGAAAGAGACCTCACGCATCATTCTGACAAGACCTGCCGTGGAAGCGGGCGAAAAGCTCGGATTTTTGCCGGGTGACCTTCAGACCAAGATCGATCCGTATCTGCGTCCGCTGTATGATGCGCTGTATGAAATGCTGGGACCGGAAACGTATCAGAAGCATCTGGAGCGCGGAACGATCGAGATCGCACCGCTTGCCTATATGCGCGGACGAACGCTCGATGATTCGTTCATCATTCTCGATGAAGCGCAGAATACCACACCCGAACAGATGAAGATGTTTTTAACCCGTCTCGGTTTCAATTCCAAGGCGATCGTCACGGGTGACATCACGCAGACTGACCTGCCGTTCGGCAAAAAGTCGGGTCTTGCGGAAGCGTCCAAGGTACTGGCGGGCATTGAAGGCATTGCGATTCATCACTTCACCGAGCGCGACGTCGTCCGTCATAAGCTTGTACAGAAGATCATTCTCGCCTACGAAAAGTATGACCGGGAAAAGGCAAGAAAAGCCGAAGGTTATGCAAAATCCGGCGAACACAAATTCAAATTCGAGAAAAACTGATGCGGAGGGACACTACGATGAAGCATAAGATTTATACCCGCAACGACCAGAAAAAGGAACCTCTGACACCTGCCGCAAGAGCCCTTGTCAAGCGGGCGATCACAGCGGCGCTTGACTATGAACAGTTTGAGGGTGCGGCGGAGGTTTCCGTCACGTTCGTTGACAACGAAGCCATTCGGGAGCTGAACCGCGACTATCGCGGTAAGGACGCGCCGACCGACGTGCTGTCGTTCCCGCTTTACGAGGATGACGAGGACTTCGACGACGGCTTCGTACTGCCTCCCGATATGGAGGAAGACGAGGAGGAGGCACCGACGGCCATCGGTGATATCGTCATTTCCGTGGAACGCGCAAAAGCGCAGGCGGAGGAATACGGACATTCCTTTGACCGTGAGCTTGCGTTCCTCGCAGTGCACTCGACGCTCCATCTGCTTGGCTACGACCACGAGCGCTCGGAGGAAGAAGACAAAGAACAGCGCCGCCGTCAGGAAGAAATTCTTGCGTCCATCGGTCAAACGAGATAATTTATAACATTCCGAAAGGTATCAATATCACTATGAAAAAGACAGGATTTATTGCCATTGTCGGCAAACCGAACGTCGGCAAATCGACGCTGCTCAACACCATGCTCGGCGAAAAGATCGCCATCGTTTCCGATAAGCCCCAAACCACGCGCAACCGTGTCACGGGTATTCTGACAAAGGACGATACCCAGTACGTCTTCATGGACACGCCTGGTATGCACAATCCCAAGAATAAGCTCGGTGACTTCATGATGCGCGCGGCAAACGATACGCTGACCGACGTTGACGTCGTGCTCTACGTTGTCGAAGCAGACAAGCATATCAACCCCGCGGAGGAGCAGCTGATGGACAAGCTGTCCCGCAGCTCGATCCCGTCCATTCTGATCATCAATAAGATCGATGCTGCAAACGCCGAAAAGGTCGGCGAGACGATCAAAAAGTTCTCCGAGCGTCACGATTTTGATGCGGTCATTCCCGTATCCGCACTCAAGGAAAAGGGCATTGACATCATTTTCGACGAGCTGCAGCCGTTCATGAACGAGTGCGACGATTGGTTCTTCCCCGATGATATCATTACCGACCAGCCCGAGCGTCAGATCGCTGCAGAGGTCATCCGCGAAAAGATTCTGCGTCTGACCAACGACGAGATTCCGCACGGTACTGCCGTCGTTATCGAAGCGTTTGAAGAAAAGAAGGATCTCATTTCCATCCGTGCCGAGATCTTCTGTGAGCGCGAATCCCACAAGGGTATTCTGATCGGCAAGCACGGCGTGACCCTGAAGAAGATCGGTACGTATGCGCGTGAGGATCTCGAAGCGTTCCTCGGCGTCAAGGTCTATCTGAACCTGTGGGTCAAGGTCAAGGAAAACTGGCGTGACAATGCCGT
>JAZQWK010000290.1:0-32244 GCA_045632325.1 Eubacteriales bacterium | reverse complement strand
CACAGCTGAAGATCAAGTTTGACGCGATGGCATCCCACGATATCACTTACGTCGGTATCATCCAGACAGCACGTGCCAGCGGTCTGACCGAATTTCCGCTTCCGTACGTGCTGACCAACTGCCACAACAGCCTCTGTGCCGTCGGTGGTACGATCAACGAAGACGACCACGTTTTCGGTCTCTCTGCCGCAAAGAAATACGGCGGCAACTTCGTTCCCGCGCACCTCGCCGTCATTCACTCCTATATGCGTGAAATGATGTCGGGATGCGGCAAAATGATCCTCGGCTCCGACAGCCATACCCGCTACGGCGCGCTCGGCACCATGGCAATCGGCGAAGGCGGTCCTGAACTCGTCAAGCAGCTTTGCAAGAGAACGTACGATATCGCACGTCCCGAGGTTGTCGCTGTATATCTGACGGGCAAGCCCGCGCACGGTGTCGGTCCGCAGGACGTGGCACTGGCGCTGATTGGTGCGACTTTCTCCGACGGCTTTGTCAAGAACCGCGTCCTTGAATTCATCGGCGACGGCATTGCCAACCTGCCGATCGAATTCCGCAACGGCATCGACGTTATGACAACCGAAACAACGTGTCTTTCTTCCATTTGGGTCACCGATGAGGAAACCCACCGTTACTTTGCGGTTCACGGCAGAGAAAACGAATACAAGAAGCTCGCACCCGGTGCTGTCGCTTACTACGACCGCATCGTCAAGATCGATCTTTCCAAGGTCGAGCCGATGATCGCGCTTCCGTTCCATCCCTCCAACGTCTATTCCATCCGCGAGCTGAATGCAAACGCGCGCGATATCCTGCGTGCCGTTGAAATTTCCGCCGCAGAACAGCTCGAAACGCCGAATCTGACCTTCACGCTGACCGATAAGATCGCGCCCGACGGACGTGTGCTCGTCGATCAAGGTGTCATCGCAGGCTGTGCAGGCGGTACTTATGATAACCTCGCTGTCGCAGCAAACATCCTCGATGGCGGTTCCACCGGATGCGGTGCGTTCCAGCTGTCCGCATATCCCGCGAGCCAGCCGGTCAATCTGGCACTCGTTCGCTCCGGTGCGGCAGAAAAGCTCCTTTCGGCAGGCGTTACCCTGCGTACTGCGTTCTGCGGTCCGTGCTTCGGCGCAGGTGACGTCCCGTCCAACGGCGGTCTTTCCATCCGTCACTCCACGAGAAACTTCCCGAACCGCGAAGGCTCCAAGCCGTCCGGCGGTCAGATCGCATCCGTTGCACTGATGGATGCACGTTCCATTGCGGCAACCGCGGCAAACGGCGGTGTTCTGACCTCTGCTGCGGAAATTGATTACTGCGAATCCATTCCCGAATACAAGTTTGACGGTTCCATCTACAACAAGCGCTGCTACTTTGGCTGGGGCAAGCCCGAAACCGACAGTGCGCTGAAGTTCGGTCCCAACATTGCGGACTGGCCGAAGATGGAAGCACTGACCGACGATCTGCTTCTGCGTGTTGCCTCCGTCATCACCGACCCCGTTACCACCACGGATGAGCTGATCCCGTCCGGTGAAACCTCGTCCTACCGCTCCAACCCGCTCAAGCTCGCGGAATTTGCACTGTCCAGAAAAGATCCCGCTTACGTCGGACGCGCAAAGGAAGTCAAGACGCTCGAAAATATGCGTCTGGACGGTGTTGAACCTGCGCCGCTTGCAGAAATTTATAAGGTCGTCCGCACCTTTGAAGGCAAGGAATCTCTTGATGCTTCCAAGGTCGGTATCGGTACGCTCGTTTATGCAAATAAGCCGGGTGACGGCTCCGCAAGAGAACAGGCTGCTTCCTGTCAGAAGGTGCTCGGCGGCTGGGCAAACATTGCCGTTGAATACGCAACGAAGCGTTACCGCTCCAACCTCATCAACTGGGGTATGCTGCCGCTCGTCTTTGCGGATGCAAAGCAGGCAGAAGCACTGCCCTTCGGTATCGGCGACTGGATTTTCATCCCCAATGTCCGCCGTGCGGTTGCCGAAAAGGCAGAAACGATCACCGCGTATACCGTCAAAGCAGATGGCACCAAGACTGCATTTGTGCTGACCTTGGGTGCTCTGACCGACGATGAACGCCAGATCATTCTGGACGGTTGTCTGATCAATTATTATAACAACTGATGAAAAGCAAGGTGCTGTACCCAACCCGTACAGCACCTTGTTTCTATTCCCGATAAAAATCATGAGAAATTTTCCAAAATGTACTTGCGCAGAACGCCATTTTGTGGTATAGTTAATAGGATGAAAATGATGGAGGTTCCATATGAAACTGGATCTTGATATCGAACAATTCTGGCGCGATGAAGACGAAGCGCATAAAGATAACTGCTTTTCGCCCGATGCAAAGCAGGTCGCACTCGGCATCCGCATGAGCGATGAATGTGTCTTTGCAGAGCTTGGCGAGGAAGGACAGCCTTGGGGTTATACCGATCCTGTGCGCCGATACGATCTCAACTGCCGCTATAACGAAAAAGCGCGCAAGATCGTCGGCCGTGCATTGCTTGCGGAACACAAACCGACCGAAGCTCCGAAAGTGACGATTCCCGGATACCGTCAGATCGGCGAGGTGTTCGGCGGTATCTATGAATTTGACGGCAATACGACGTGGCTGCGCGGTACACTTGCCGATGAAGAAGCACTGTCAAAGAAGCTTGACGAGGTTGAGGCACTGATTGCCAATCCCGAGGCATTCCGTTCGTTTGTTTTACCGAAGGATTGGGATGAACGCTGCCGACAGGTCTACGAGACCTACGGTCGCCGTCCCGGTCAGTTCATGGGTGTCCGCGGACCTGTCACGCTGGCAACCTCGGTTTACGGCACGGAAAATCTTCTGTATCTTTATTACGACGACGAGGGACTGTTCCGTCGGTTTGCCGATGCGGTGGCAGGCGTGCTGCATGCGTATATCTCGCTGTTTATCGCAGAATCGGGACGTAACGAATCGAACTTTATCCACGGATTTTCGTTCTGTGACGATGACTCCAATCTGATGACACCCGAGATGTACCATGCCTTCGGTTATCCGATTCTGAAGAGTATCTTCGAGCGTGTTTCCCCGAATCCCGGCGATAACCGCTATCAGCATTCCGACTCGGCCATGGGTCATCTGATTCCGCAGCTTGCCGACTTCAACCTGACCGGATGCAACTTCGGACCGACCGTCACGGTTGACGAGATTCGCCGCCAGATGCCCAATACCCGCATCGACGGTCAGTTAGCACCCTTTACGTTTATGCGCAATAACGAGGACGATATCATCGCCGAGGTCAAGCGCGACTGCGATGCGATCAAGGCACTTGGCGCGCGCGGTCTGAACCTTGCAACGGCAGGTTCTATCAACAACGGCTCGCTTCTGACCAGTATGCGCGTGGTCATGGCGGCAATTCAGACTTACGGAAGATATTAAGAAAAGAGAGAAAAACGATATGAAAAAAATCATTGCAACCGATTATGACGGCACATTAACCATTGACGGTATTCCGCCGCGCGTGATTGAGGCGATCGACCGCTTCCGTGCCGAGGGCAATTTGTTCGGCGTTGTCACGGGACGCGATAAGATCGGCAGCTACAAGGCGTTTGCCAACGATAAGCGCTTCGGTTTTGACTTTATTCTGGCACTGAACGGCGCTATGGCAATGGATGCCGACGGAAACGTGCTGTACGAATGTCCGATCCGCGGCGATCAGCCATACGGCGACACTACCCTTGCACGCGCTTTGGTCTACAGAATCTGCGAGCTGACCGGACAGTTCTGCGGTATTTCCTTTGGCGATACGCGCATGGATGTCAATCCCGATTGTCCCGACGGCGGCAAAAAGCTTTGGGTCGAGCTGACACCGTTTGAAGACATCGAGCGCGACGTCTTCTCCAAAATGGATACGTTCTCCATGCTCAATACCGCGTGTGAAAACGAAGAGATCTGTACGCGCGTGACCGCACAGCTGCTTGAGGAATTCGGCGATTACGTTTTCCCGCAGCAAAACGGTACCTGTATCGATATTCCCGTCCGCGGCATGGACAAAGGCGAGGGCATTGCCCGATTTGCCGCAATGATGGGTGTTGACGAGGACAATATTTTTACTGCCGGCGACAATTACAACGACTTGCCGATGCTTCGCCGCTATCACGGATGTGCTATGGCGACCGGTGTACAAGCGGCAAAGGACGTTTCCGAGTTTGTCTGCCGTGATATTGCAGAGGTTGTTGAAATTGCGATGAAGAAACAGTAACGTCAATCCAAGAAAGGACAATGTTATATGAAACCCATTCTCTTTCTGATGCTTGCCATTCTGATGAGCGGCATCTATTCCATCGGTCTGAAGCCTGCCAACAGCCGCTGTAAGTCACTTGCCGAGCTGCAGCTGTTCAATGCCTGTTTTTCTGCATCTGCCATGGTCGGTGCACTCATTTCCGCGCTTGTCACCACGGGGAATCTCTATATCCCGCTCTCGGGTCTTCTGACGGCGGCGCTGTTTGGATGCTTTTTCTCCATCTGCGTTTTCACAAACTTGAAAGCGCTGGAGGACGGTCCTCTGTCCCTGACCACGCTGATCGTCAATTTCAGCCTGATCTTCCCGCTGATCTATTCGTTCTGCTTCCTCGGTGAACCGATTACACCCGTGCGCATCGTGGGTATTCTGCTGCTCGTCGTCTGTATGTTCCTGTTCACCAATCCCAAGGTTACAGGCGAGAAGAAGATCTCTCTGAAGTGGCTTCTGCTTTCCGTCGCATCGTGCTTGTGCAACGGTCTTCTGTCCGTCGTGTCCAAGATTTACGCGATGGCATCGGAAAACGCGTACGCATCGCAGTATCTCGTGTACTGTTATCTGTTTGCGACGCTCACTTCGCTCATTCTGTTTACGGTTCTTCGCTCAAAACAGAAGAAGGAAGACCGCGTTGCGGCGCAGGCGTTCTTCAAACCCATTATGATCTTTCTGTTCCTTTTCATCGGTGCGGCGAATTTCGGTCTGAATCTGATGGTCGTTCTGCTGGCAACGCTGATGGACGGCGCAATCGTCTATCCTGCAGTGCAGGGCGGCGGTCCCATGATCGCTATCATCGGCTCCCGTCTCATCTTCGGAGAGCAGATTTCGTGGAAAAAATGGATTGCCATTCTGCTCGGTATTGCAGCGATTGTGATGCTGAATTTGTAACGTAATATTCAAAAACAAGGAGCACTCCTATGCCGATCAGCAAAAGGAGTGCTCTTGATTCATATATGGAACGATGTGATAAGCGTTTCGCGCTTTCTTAAAGCATAGATGAAGGAAACTCAATCGTCAACCGAATATGCAATCGTCGTCATCAGCGCCATTTCAGCCGCAGACGTATCGAGACGGGAGTACTGCACGACGATGGGCGTATCGGATTCGATCAGAATCGCGTAGGGAACTGCTTCGGGAATGCCGTTGCCTTCACCGTCGCGGATCTTGTCCAGACGGATGTGATGCGTGCGGCGCGCACCGCAGAACGAGGTAAACGCGGTGTTCGGTTCGCGGTCTTCAAAGAACAGCGTCAGTGCGATGTGTGCGTCGTTGTCAGAGGTGTTGAGCACGCAGATCGCTTCGTGGCTGCGGTCAGACGGGTCAGAGGAGCGGGACTTTTCCTTTGCCTGCAGGTAGGTGTCGGGGATCATCCAGGTTGTTTTTCCGTATGCTTTCATAATAAGATTCCTTTCTGTCATGAAGAAATATTTGGTTATCCTTATTTTACCACAAAAAAGTGAAATTGAAAAGAGAACTTTCAAAAAAATATTGACAAGTTTGCAAAAATATAGTAATATGATACTGTACAATATGATGTTTTCGTTTGCGGACCGGGGAAAAATCATGACCGCACGGAAGTTTGATTTGCACGTCTTTCATATCATTTATATATATAAGGAAAGGAATTAACAATATGAAACCCGAATTTCTGAAAGGCATTATGCCCGCACTGCTGACCGGCTTTACCGATGATCTCGCTGCTCTCGATACCGACCGCATCCGCGCACTCGTCCGCCGTCTTATCAAGGCAGGCGTTCACGGCGTTTACGTCGGCGGTTCTTCCGGTGAAATGCTGCTTCTGTCCATCGAGGAACGCAAGCAGCTGCTCGAAACCGTCGTGGAAGAAGCAAAGGGTAAGATCACCGTCATCGCGCACATCGGCGCTACCGGTACGCGTGAAACGTGCGAGCTCGCCGCTCATGCAGAAAAGGTCGGTGCCGATGCGCTGTCCTCCGTCACGCCGCTGTACTTTGCGTACTCCTTTGCTGACGTCAAGCAGTATTACGTTGATATCACAAAGGCATCCTCTCTGCCTGTCATCATTTATAACATCCCTGCAAGAACGGGTATGACGCTGAACTTCGATCAGCTCCATGAGCTTCTGATGATTCCCGGTGTTGCCGGCATGAAGTTCACCGCATCCGACTTCTTCCAGCTGGAACGCCTTGTCACCCTGCATCCCGATCACATCTTCTATAACGGTTCCGACGAAATGCTGCTGTCGGGACTCTCCGCAGGTGCGGACGGCGGTATCGGTACGACCTACAATTTCCAGCCCGATCGTATGCTGGAAATCTATCGCCTCTATCATGAAGGAAAGACCAAAGAAGCACTGGAGGTCCAGAGAAAGGCAAACGAGATCATCGCCGCAGTTCTGAAGTACGGCGTTATGCCCGCTTGTAAGGAGCTTCTCAAGATCGGCGGTCTGGACTACGGTACCTGCCGCAAGCCCTTCCGTCCGCTGTCCGAGGAATTTAAGGCAATGCTCGCGGAAGATGCAAAAGCGAATCTCGGCGAAAACTTCATGACACGCTGATTTCTTTCAAAAATAAAGAATCGAAAAGGAGTTCCCCATGACAAAGAACGCACGTATTGCATCCACCTTCATGGCACTCGCACTCCTCGCATCTGCCATGACATCCTGCGGCGGTTCTACCGCTCCCGGTGTGAATACCGATGCCATTGATCCCGCAGTCGAAACGACAGCCGCCGTGACCGAAGATCCCGGACCGACGGCAAACCTGCCCGAGGGCGCGGACTACGGCGGACATACCGTCAAATTTCTGACCTTGGTCGGCTATAACAATAACTTCCGTCTCGATGCCGAATCCGACGGCGAAACGCTCAACGATGCCGGTGTTCGCCGCAACGATGCGGTTTCCGAGCGGCTGAACGTCGAATTTGAAGTTGTGGAAATGGACAATCCGCCCGCAACCTTCCGTCAATCGGTCATGGCGGGTGATACCGAATACGATTTCATTTTCCCGCACGCGACGGACGGCGTTTCGGGTCTTGTCACCGACCGTCTTCTGTATGACTGGAACGATCTTGAGACCGTCGATCTGTCAAAGCCGTGGTGGAATACCACGATGACAGAATCCCTCGGTATCGGCGGTCACCTGTTCTATGCCTCGGGCGATATCGTCATGACGTGGCAGGGTATGCAGGCAGTGCTGTTCAATAAGACCTATCTGAACGGCATGGATCTGGAAAAAGACCTCTATCAGACCTGCTTTGACGGCGAATGGACGATGGAATATATGGCGCAGATCATCAAGGGGCAATCCCGAGACTTAAACGGTGACGGTCAGATGACCGAGGTCGACCAATACGGTCTGCTCGATAACAAAAACACGGGTTATTCCTATATGTACGGTGCCGATCAGCGCGTGACCGTTCCCGATGCGGAAGGTTGGCCGCAGCTGACGCTCAACACCGAGCGTATGGCGGAGATCGTCAATCAGTATTATAACCTCGTGCACTCGGGTGAGACGTATCTTGACGTCTATTCCAATGCATCGTATCCGACGACGACCTACCGTAATACCATCGTGGAAGGCAGAGCGTTTTTGGCAACGCTGGACGTTGGTGGCTTGTATGCCAACCTGCGTGAAATCGAGTATGATTTCGGTATTCTGCCGATTCCGAAGCTGGACAAAGCGCAGGAAAATTACCGCGTCTTCTGCGGTGCAGGTCTGATCGGTGTACCGACCAACGCGCCCGATCCTGCGCGGACGGGTGTCATCGCCGAAGCACTGGCATATTACAGCTACAAGGAAATCCGTCCCGCGTTCTTTGATATCGTCCTTGAGAATAAGGCCGTCAGAGAAGAAAACGCGTATCGCGTTCTGCAGATGATGCACGAAAACAAGGTCTTCGACTTCGGCTTCAACTTCGACGGCACAGGCTACAACCTCATCAAGGAAGTCGTCGTCGATAAAAAGAGCACCGATTTTGCGTCACTCTATGCAAAGAAGGAAAAAGTCATTCTGAAAAACTTTGAAAAGATCATCAACGCAGTCAAAGAGACCGAATAAAAAGAGAGGACCGTAAAACCATGAATCACAAGAACCGTTTTACCATCTGCGGTACGGCGGCACTGCTGGCTGTGCTTTTGCTGGCATCGTGCGGTGCGGACAGTAAGAGTCCCGCCGCTGATACAACGCCCGCAGACGGTGCTTCTACCGAAACTGCCGCAGAAACCGAGCCTGCGGCGTATGACAGCGTCCCCGAACTGGATTTCGGCGGTGCAGAGCTGCGCGTCATCCAGCAGGAACAGCCGAACTATTATATTGACGAGCCGGAAGCCACGGGCGACGTCGTTATCGACGAGATTGTCCGACGCAATACGGAGCTGGAAGAACGCTTCAACTTCACGTTCAATCTGATCGACCGCGGTATTGCTTACGATCAGGTCGCGACCCAGCTGCGCAATGCCGTCAATGCGGGTGAAGATGCGTACGATCTGGTGCTCAATCAGATCTTCAATTCCGGCACGCTGGCATCAAGCGGTCTTCTGCGGAGCTGGACGGACGTTCCGTATCTCGATCTGGAGCAGCCGTGGTATACGAAATCCATCCGTGATGCAGCGTCGGTCGGCGATCAGCTTCTGATGCTGGAAAGCGATATGGTATTAAGCTACGCATCCCAGACGTGGTTGATGCTGTATAATAAGACCGATGCGGCGGCACTCGATCTGCCCGACCTGTATCAGATCGTGGACGAGGGCAAGTGGACGTATGATCTGCTGTACGAACTGGCATCCGATGCGTATTCCGATCTCAACGGTGACGGTGCGCGCGATGATGCGGACTATTACGGATTTGCATCTACGCTCGGTGACTGTCTGCTGGCAAGCGCGTTCTATGCGGGCGAGGGCAGAATGGTCTCGATTTCCGATGATTTTGTGCTGTCGTATCCGATCACAAGCGAACATTCCATCAACGTTCTGACCAAGATGTCTGCGCTGTTCAACGACAACCCCGGTGCAATCAAGAAGGGTGACGCGCTTCGCGGCACGCGTATGGGTCTGTTCCCCATGGGCAATATTCTGTTTGAATTTATGCAGGCGGGTGACCTTCTGCTCGGACAGATGCGCGAAATGGAAGACGAATTCGGCGTACTTCCGATGCCGAAGTACGATGAAAATCAGAAGGAGCATTACACGCTGATCGATGGCGGCGCGGATATCATGACGATTCCCGCAACCGCGACCAATCTGGAGCTGATCGGTGCGGTCGTTGAAGCGGGAAGCGCTGAAAGCTATCACGGTCTGATGCCGGTTTACATGAATCTGGCAATGGAACAGAAGGGTACGCGCGACGAGGAATCCATTTCCATGCTGCGTTACGTTCTCGACTCCCGTGTCGTTGACTTTGCGTATCTGTATGATGGCACGAGAGGATTTACATTCAAACTGAAAAATCTCATCGGCAAGCCCGAGAAAATGACGTCTACGCTGAATGCGAGCATGAAGGGCATCGATAAGTATTACGTCGGTCTGATTGAAGAAATGACGTCAAAAGCAGATTAACGATATCCAATCGTAACAGGAGGAATCATCATGACACAGAAAACACCGAAAACCGTCATTCACGGCGTTGTCAACCGCGTACAGAACTCGCTGTTTGGCTATCAGGGCTGGCCGTCGGTTGCAAGAGACGAAAACGGCACGCTGTACGCCGTTGCATCGTCATTCCGCTGTGAACACATCTGCCCGTTTGGCAAGACCGCCATGTACGTCTCCAAAAACGAGGGCAAAACATGGTCGCCTCCGATCGTCATCAACGATACGTATCTTGATGACCGCGATGCAGGTATTCTCTATATGGGCAACGGCAGAATGCTCGTGACGTGGTTTACGCATCCCGCTGACGTTTATTCCAACCACTATTATCAGGCGATCAAAAACTCCGCAACGCAGCTGGAAGGTCCCGCTGTCGTCGGTATGCTCGGTATGTATCCGTTTATTCCCAAGGAACACGCGCAGGGCGGTTCGTTCGTCCGCGTTTCCGAGGACTACGGCATGACGTGGAGCGAAACGATCCAGATTCCCGTCTCCGCACCGCACGGACCGTCTTTGTGTCGGGACGGCACGCTGGTGTATCTCGGAAAAGAGCACTACTTTGGCGATAAGGTCGGCGTTCCGGGTGACACCAATCAGGATCTTATCATCGCTGCGTACGTTTCCACCGACGGCGGCTATACCTGGACTCTGAAGGGTGAATGTCAGAAGCCCGATGACCTTTCCTGGGATCACTTCCACGAACCGCACGTCATTGAACTGGACGACGGGACGCTGTACGGCACGATCCGCGCACAGGGCAGCGGCGTTGCACACGGCTTTACGATGTACTCGACCATTTCCAAGGACGGCGGCGCAACGTGGTCGGAATGGAAGAACATGGAAGACGTTTCCGGTTCTCCTCCTCATCTGCTCAAGCACTCCTCGGGTGCACTCGTCTGCGTTTACGGCAGACGCGAAGCACCGTTTGGCGAACGCGCACTTGTCTCCTGGAACAACGGCGAGACGTGGACGGAAGACTACGACCTTGACAATCGCGCTGTCGGCGGTGACCTCGGTTATCCGTGCTCGGTCGAGCTTGACGACGGCAGTATTCTGACGGTATATTATCAGAAGTATTACGACGACGCAACGGGCAAGTACGACGATAAGTGCTCGATTCTCTATACCAGATGGACGCTGGACAGATAAAAAATGCGATCTCCGCTGTTATGTGTATGCGTACAGCGGAGATCTTTTTCGTATTTGGTTTTGGAAATGGGCGAAATGAACAAAATTGAGGATGGTATTTTGTATATTATAGCATATTGACAAATCGCGTGATCGTTGATATAATATAACTACCACATCATCGTGTGATAATAACAATTGATTATTCAGAAAAGGAGACTCACAATGAAAAAGATTCTTGCTCTCACCGCCCTTCTCGCAGCCGTATCCATGGTCAGCGCACTGCCCGCAGCAGCCGCTACCGTAACCGCAGACGCCATCAAAAAAGGAACGCCTGTCATTGACGGCGAGCTTGATGACGTTTACAGAGAGTCCGCGCAGTTCCTGCTCGATGACGCTGATATCGGTGCCGTTTACAGCACGTACACCGGTGAATACGATCACACCGCAGGTGCGCATTTCCTTTGGGATGAAGATTATCTGTATATGTACATCTACGTTCAGGATGATGATACGCTGACCCACGGCGAAGATTACATCAAGGAAAACGGCAATGGCGCATGGATGAACGACGCCGTTGAAACCTGGTTCGTTATCGACGAAGAATACATGTTCAAGGTTCATAACGACGCATACGGCTACACGATGTTTGCTGCTGCAGAAGTAGGATCCACCGGCTCTACCTATACGCCTGAGATCATGTTCGATATCGAAAACTCCATCTACAAGACCATCCCCGGCAACAATGGTTATGCCATTGAGGTTGCTTTCAAGCCCAACCAGGCGTTCAAGGCTGACAGCAAGATCCAGTTCTGTATCCAGGTCAACGACATTCAGGATGCAGAAGCTTCCACCATTTACTGCTCCGGCGCACAGGATCCGACTCCTTACATGTTCACGCTGAGCGCAGAAGAAGCGTTTGTTGCTGCTCCCGAAGAACCCGCAGTTGATGCTCCCGCCGCTGATACGACCGCTCCTGTTACCGCTGACGCAGGTATCGTTACCGCAGCCGCTATGATGGCTATCGCAGCAGGTGTTGTTCTGACCAAGAAGCACTGATCACAAAAAGCATATTCTATCACATAAAGATTCGGGATACCGTACACAATGCGGTATCCCGATGTTTTGTTTATTCGCTTTTTTCTGTTTCCGCCTTCTCTGTTCCATTCAAAAATCCGTTCAAACCGAAGCGGATAAACGAAATAATAACAGAGCACATACCGAAGATCTCGGTTACAATACCGCCGATGCTGCCTGTAACGATGTTGTTGAACAGCCAGAACGGGGAAATGAACGAAATCTGCGCAATGCGGATGTGTTTGCCGTTGTTGCCCCAGAGAATTGCGGTTTCGACAAGCTGGCTCGTCGTTGCAAGGAGCGATACGACCATCGCAAAGACCTGTCCGCCGATCATCGTGCGGCTTTTGCCGAAGGTCACGATACAGCAGAGCAGATACAGCCCCTGCACAAGATACAGCCACCGCTTTTTGTGCCACTTTTCACCGCCCGCCAACACTGCTCCACGCAGCAAATTGACCGCGTTGAGCGCACCTGCCGTGAAGTTGCCGAGCAGGATAAAGTTGACGGCAAACAGCGCACCGCTGATGCCCTTGGAGAGGAACAGATGGCGGTTGTCCTTCATCTGGTACGAGAAGATGTTGAAGCCCGCCGCGAAAATGCTGATGATTTGTGCGATGATGTTGATCATGATATGTTACCGTTTTTTTGAATGATGGGAAGATTTAGAGATGACGTGCTGTCTATACATGTAGGGGCGATTCATGAATCGCCCGCACATAAAACACAGAACTTGTTTTAAATAGAGAAAAATGGGTATATCAGTCGATTCCCATTATGATATCGATTTACGGCGTTTCGGGCGATTCGTGAATCGCCCCTACGGCTATGGAGATGCATCGACATCAATGATGACACTGTGTGTCCTTAGTCCACCTGATTCATATACGCAATCTGCTCGTCAGTCAGCGCGTCGATGGAAACGCCCATTGCCGCCAGCTTGATTGCCGCAACCTGTTCGTCGATTTCGCGCGGAACCTGATAGACCTTGTGCTCCAGCTCACCTGCGTGCTTGACGAGGTATTCCAGACACAGCGCCTGAATACCGAAGCTCATATCCATGATTTCTGCCGGGTGACCGTTGCCTGCCGCGAGGTTGACAAGACGACCGTCAGCGAGGAGGTTCAGAACGCGACCGTCCGCCATCTTATAGCCGCGGATGTTCGGCTTGCGTTCCCAGACCTCGACAGCCATGGACTCGAGTTCCTTTTTATTGATTTCTACGTCGAAGTGACCTGCGTTAGCAAGCAGTGCGCCGTCCTTCATGACAGCGAAATGACGGTCGCGGATGACGTCGTTGCAGCCCGTCAGCGTGACGAACAGATCGCCGACCTTCGCCGCTTCATCCATCGGCATGACGGTAAAGCCGTCCATAACAGCTTCGATTGCCTTGATGGGATCGATTTCGGTGATAACGACGACCGCACCCATACCCTTTGCGCGCATTGCCATACCCTTACCGCACCAGCCGTAGCCGCCGATAACGACGGTCTTGCCTGCGATGATGAGGTTGGTCGCGTTCATGATGCCGTCGAGGGAGGACTGACCGGTACCGTAGCGGTTGTCAAACAGGTGCTTGCAGTCGGCATCATTGACGTCGACCATCGTGTAGTCGAGCTTGCCTGCCTTTTCACGGGAGAGCAGTCTGTGAATACCCGTCGTGGTTTCTTCCGCACCGCCGATCAGATTCTTGCCGTATTCGCGGCATTCACCGTGGAGCAGGTGGGTCAGGTCGCCGCCGTCGTCGATCATAACGTCGGGGCAGAGGGAGAGGGTCTTCTTCAGATGTTCTTCGTATTCTTCGTCGGTAACACCGCGCCATGCGTTGACTTCAAAGCCCGCATCGACGAGCGCTGCCGCGACGTCATCCTGCGTGGACAGCGGATTGCATCCGGTGACGTAAACTTCCGCACCGCCGGCAGCCAGCGTCAGCGCGAGGTAAGCAGTCTTTGCTTCCAGATGGATGGACATGGAAATCTTTTTGCCGGCAAACGGCTTTTCCTCGGAGAAACGCTTGTTGATGGAGTTCAGAATGGGCATGTAGCTCTTGACCCAGTTGATCTTGTCCCAGCCGCTCTTGGCGAGGTTGATATCCTTGATTGCACTCATATTATGTACTTCCTTTCAGAATGGAATTTTTGATTCTATCTTTTATATTATACCAAAGATTGCGGGAAATTGCAAGAGGATATGGGGGAATTTTTACATTTTGCAGTATGCGCAGAGCATATGGTGCGTGCGGAGATTTAAGAGAATACAAAATGGAAACGATGTATAATAAAAGGAAGAAAACTGCCGCAGTGAGGTTTGTTCACAGCGGCAGTTGCATTGTCAGAATCGATTGTCCTCCACGGTCAGCGCGGCGCGATGGAGCGTTCCGTCCGACGTTTCATAGGTCAGACGGCGGTAATGTTCTCCCATGAAATATTCGAGATATGGCTGACACTCGCGGAGATGATTTTCGCGGTGACCGACGACGGGATCACAGAGCAGGGAAAAGCCGAAATCCGTATACAGGTGAATGGCGCGGAAGGACGACGGCTGGGTGTGCAGATAGACAGGATACCCGTCGTTCGGTACGGTATTCAAAACGGCGGACAGCAGTGCGCGTCCGAGTCCTTTTCCCTCGTGCGGTTTGCTGACCTTGTACCAATGGATCGTCCAGTGTGCATCGTAGACCCGCCATGCAAAGCAGGTGCCGAGCGGCACATCGTCCTCGCCGCAGATAACGAGACAGCGGTCGAAAAATTCGTCCCTGCGCGGTTCGTAGACACGGTGAAAATAGTCCTTCATATACGCAATGTGCGGAGAAATGTCGCCCTCCTCACAGTCGAAGTGGACGCTGTACCAGAAGTCCATTTCCTCCGGGCGGATCGGGCGGATATGATAGCCCGCGGGCGCATCGGTAAAGGCGGTGGGATTGGGTTTTTCGCACATCATAAACAGATTGCGGTCGGGAATGTCGCGTTCGAGCATGGCGGGAACCTCTTTCCGGAAAATTCTTTCCTTTTATTATAGAGTATTATAGCATAACGACCAGAAAAAAGCAAGAGTGTAGATGCGTTTGAAAAAAGAAAAACAATCGCTTGACAAACACGAAAAACTATGCTATAATGAATCATCCTGAAAAATGGAAAGGAAATCAACCGATGCGCGCACTGTTTGTTCTCTGTGACGACGATATGCCGCGTCTGTAACCGATCATTTCACAGATTCGCTGTGCTTGAACGGATGCAGACGCTTCTTCGTCGTGTCCGGGAAACACAGTATTTTTTATTGTTTTTGTTCCCCGTACACGTTTTGTGTATGGGGCAATTTTTTTGAGGGGGTGATCGTGTGCGGCAAACAGATTTTGTCGGTCAAGATGGGTTCTTTTTGTGAAAAGAATTGACTTTTCCCGCTATCCGTGCTATAATATTATAATAGATACAAATCCTAATACAAAAATTCATCACTTACAGGAGATTCACAATATGGCAGCATATCTGACCGCTCAGGACAAGCGTACCTGCTACTGTGCTGAGCTTTCCGCCGCAAATATCGGCGAAACCGTCTGCGTCATGGGTTGGGCGCAGAGACAGCGTGACCTTGGTTCTCTGATCTTCATCGACCTGCGTGACAGAACGGGTATCGTTCAGCTCGCATTCGGCGAAACGACCGACCGCGAAATTTTTGATCTGGCATTCAACGTCCGTGCAGAATTCGTTCTCTGTGCACACGGTACCGTCCGTGCAAGAGGCGAGGGCGCGATCAACAAGAACATCCCGACCGGTGAAATCGAAATCGAAGTCACCTCGATGAAGGTACTTTCCAAGTCTCAGACTCCGCCTTTCGCAATCGTCGAAAACAGCGACGTCAAGCCCGAGCTGCGCCTCAAGCACCGCTATCTTGACCTCCGCCGTCCCGACCTTGCACACAACCTGATCGCGCGTTCCGAAATTTCCAAGATCGCACGCGATTACTACGCAGAAAACGGCTTCATCGATATCGAAACGCCGTGCCTCATCAAGCCGTCTCCCGAGGGCGCGCGTGACTATCTCGTTCCGTCCCGTGTCCACAAGGGCTCCTTCTACGCACTGCCGCAGTCTCCCCAGCTTTACAAGCAGCTGCTCATGTGCGCAGGATTCGACCGCTACTTCCAGATCGCACGCTGCTTCCGTGACGAAGACCTCCGTGCCGACAGACAGCCCGAATTTACCCAGCTCGATACCGAAATGTCCTTTGCAACGGCAGATGACGTTATGAATATGCACGAAGGCTTCATCAAGTACCTGTTCAAGCGTTACTTCGGCGAAGACCTCAACTACGACTTCATCCGCATGCCGTATAAGGAAGCCATGGAACGCTTCGGCTCCGATAAGCCCGACATCCGCTTCGGCTTTGAGCTGAAGAACCTCTCCGATGCAGTCAAGGATACCGAATTCAAGGTCTTCCGCGGCGCGATCGATGCAGGCGGTTCTGTCCGCGGTATCAACGTCAAGGGCGGCGCATCCATGACCCGAAAGGAAATCGACGCGCTGACCGATTTCGTCAAGACCTACCACGCAAAGGGTCTTGCATGGATGAAGCTCGCTGAAAACGGCGACGTTTCCTCCTCTTACGCAAAGTTCCTCACGGATGCGGAAAACGAAGCAATCAAGACTGTTCTCGAAGCTGAAAACGGTGACCTTCTGCTCATCGTGGCTGACAAGAACGCCGTTGTCTTCGATGCACTCGGTGCACTGCGCCGTCACTGCGCAAAGAAGATGGGTCTTTTGAACCCGATGGAATTCAAGTTCCTGTGGGTCACCGAATTCCCGCTGCTTGAATGGAGCGAGGAAGACAACCGCTTCTATGCAATGCACCATCCCTTCACTTCTCCGATGGATGAGGACCTGGAATACCTCGATTCCGATCCCGGCCGTGTCCGCGCAAAGGCATACGATATCGTCCTCAACGGTACCGAGCTTGGCGGCGGTTCTGTCCGTATCCACGACAGCGAGCTGCAGGCGCACATGTTTGACATTCTCGGCGTTTCCAGAGAGGACGCAGAGGAGAAGTTCGGCTATCTGCTCGAAGCATTCAAGTACGGTGTTCCGCCGCACGCAGGTCTGGCGTTCGGTCTTGACAGACTTGTTGCGCTCCTGCTCGGACAGGAAGACATCCGCGACGTTATCGCATTCCCGAAGGTACAGAACGCAAGCGAGCTGATGTCCGGCGCACCCGGCATTGCTGACCCCAAGGGTCTGGAAGAGCTGGCAATCGCGATTGTCGCTGAAAACGAAGAACAGGAATAATCCGATGATTTTCAAAGACATCTCACATTTTGTGGGATGTCTTTTGTTGTATTCATACAATCCTCGCGGTGTATTTTCGAAAAATTCATAAAAAACAACGGCATTACCCTTGACAAATATAGCAGATTTTGGTATAATCAAACTAGGGAAAGGAGATGAATCGAATGAAAATTTGTAACATGTGGTGGCTGATTTTGGCGGTGCTGTTTGTGTTCGTGGGGTGTGATGATGGAACGGGTTTCCCACAGGACTCCACCGAAATCCAATATTCCGGCGAAACCGTGTATGTATCAAACATCATTTCACTTCCCACAAAGAACCCGGATGGGACACAGATCGCTTATTTCGGGGATGATTGGATCCGGCAACATCCGTACTCACCGACACAGTATTTTTCATCGGTGAGTGGTGATTCTGCATTGTTTTTCTATTTTCCTGCACTTGAATGGGACAGGTATTATTATAAACCGCGATATGTGACGGTTGATTTTGCCACGGGTGAGGCGGAACACCATGATATGGATTCCCGTATTGATGAATTGGGTTGGATTTCTGTGAATGTGGATGATTCGTATCTCTTTCGTTACACGGATGCGGCGACCGGGGAAGAACGTATCCAGTACAAGCAGTATTACGATGAAGTATGCAGTTATGCAGCCAATGCATCCGGTAATCTTGCAGTGTTGTATTCCAAAGGTACAAGAGAAACCTATGACCCGTCTGCGACACCTGAATTATCGTATTCGGACGGTACAAAAGGTTATACTGTACCGAGTATTCTGGAAACCGATATCAGATATATTCTTGCGGTTTATCAGCCAGACGGCACTCTTGTATATGAAACGGATATCACCGATATTGAAGTGCTGGAGATTGATCCCGACGGGATGAATGAACTTCTCAAACGTCCGATCATCATGTCCGAGGACGGATATGTCGGTTTGATTCACGAAAACCATCTTCTGTTTTTCAACCCGAGCGGAACCTGTCTGACAAGTGTTGATTTTCCGTGCGGCAGATATTTCAGTGATGTAACGATACAAAAAGATGCTGACGGTGTCTGTTATCTGTTGTATCGAAATGCGGAAACGTTGGAAATGGAATATTCTGTCATAGATTTTGCATCAAAGACCATCAGTGAACCGACCGTATTGGAGATACCCGAGGTTTACCGATTCATCAGCTTCGGAACCGATCACAGTCTGTATTACTCGGACGATCTGAATTTTTATCGGTATGATGAAGAGGGAACATCCGAAGCATTGTTTAACTGGACGGAAATGAATGTCATCGGCGCCGATGTGGAGCGGGTCTACGTACGTGACGAGGATTCTTTTACCGTAATCTGCCATGACCCGATTACAGACAATCCCGAAGTTGTGCTGATCGATGCCGTACCGATCGAAACGGTGACACCCAAAACAGACATTGTCATTGCCGCCGGAAATTACAACGATAATTCTCTGCGTGCTTTGCAGATCGCCGTCAGCCTGTTCAACCGCAAAAGCGAGGACTATTCTGTCTCCGTCGACTACTACGACCCTGCAGGTTCCGGCATGTTCTCAGTCAACCAGCAAATCGCCAACGACATGGCAAACGGCAAGCAGATCGATTTGATCGTGTTCCACGAAGATATTACGATGGAATACTTTGATAACCTCGGAATTCTCGGCGACTGGTATCCGCTGATGGACGCGGATGATGTCTACACGCGCGACGCATTTCTGCCGTGCATCCGTGCCGCCTACGAAACACCCGATGGCAGACTGCCCGTGCTGACAACCGATTTTTCGCTGACCACGCTGGTCGGCTCCACCGAGCTGATCGGTGATCGCGAGTACTGGACGTATGACGAGTGTCTTGACTTTGTGAACAGTCTGAACTGGGATCAGATTTTATTACAGCTTGACAAACCAAAGGAAAACACCGAACCCGATGCCATGCTTGTTCTGCGCAGCTTTCTGCCGATGGTGCTGGATGACTATATCGATGAGGAAACGGGAACGTGTACGCTCGATTCCGACAGCTTTATCGAGCTTCTGAATCTCTGCGCATCGGTCATCATCAACCACGATCAGGCGGCGTACAAGGCAAGCCAGCTTGGTGTCGAGGAGCTGATCTACGAGGGTGAAGGCTTCATCGGCGAATACCGCGGCGGACATACGATGCTTTACAATCAGGCTGGGAATTACTACCACGGCGCAAATACAATCGTGCATCCGTCCGATGTGATGAACATGCTCATAAATTACTTCAAAGGGCATGAATCGCTGTCGTTCATTGGATATCCCATGCCGGATACGGACAGCGGCAGCGGTACGGCAGTCACACCGATGCTGCAATTCGGTTTGACGGCATCTGCCGCGCATACAGACGGTGCATGGATGTTCATGCGGGAGTATCTTTCGTACATGGAAACGAGAACACAGTCAAGCTCATACGAAAATGAGAATGTCTACGGCCTGCCGTGTACCTATGCCGCGCTCAATGCGTTGATTGATTACTTTGAAACCTGTGAATATCTGATTGCAGGCGGTCCCGGTATGCAGGAGTTTGAGGGAACGGGACAGTCTGAAAGAAGTTCCTATTATCACAAAGCCGACCCTCGCGTGCGCGGGATTCTGACGGAGCTTTTGGAAACAACCACGCGCCGCTATTCCGGCAACACGGCGGTGATGGAGATCATCTACGAGGAAGCCTCGTCCTATTACGGCGGTATCCGTACCGTGGAGGAAACCGTGAAGATCATACAGAGCCGCGTGGGAATCTGGCTTGCGGAGCACGTGGGATGATACGCATGATTTTGCGGGACGTGTCCGTGCATTTCTGAATATTAACAAAAGAATCTGATTTCAATCGGCTGTTTTTTGCAAAACCTCTTGCGAAACAGCCGATTTTCTGTTATACTGTTACTATCAAAGAAAAACACGAGGTACCGCCATGAAACCCGTAACGAACTGGAACTTCACACCCTATACGCCGCTGGACCGTCCCGAGCGTGCGCAGAATCCGTATATCTGCCGTATCGCGCCGGGTCTGACCACGCTGGAATTTGACTTCATCGACCGCGGTGCAAAGTCGAAAGCCACCCACACACTCTATTACCGTGTCCGCGGTACCGACAATCCGTTTACCGAGCTGTACATGGAAAACGCCGACAAAGGACAGCTGTGCAATCTGCGCCCGCGCACCGACTATGAATTTTACGTTGTCCGCGACGATGACGGGGCGAGAAGTGAACTACGTCTTGCGCGCACCGGCGTTGTTCCCGGACGCGTCGTCAACTATCTGCATCCCGACGATCCCGCGCTTGCGTTCTCGGGACAGTATCTGTGCTCGCCGTGTCTGATTCGCTTGCCGTCGGGAAGACTCTTGGCATCGATGGACGTTTTCCGCGGAAATGCACCGCAGAATCTGACACTGATTTACTTCTCCGACGATGACGGACAATCGTGGCACTACTTAACCGAGCTGTTCCCGTGCTTCTGGGGACAGATGTTTTATGAAAACGGCAGACTCTACATGCTTGCCTGCTCAACAGAATACGGCGATCTTCTGATCGGTGCTTCCGACAACGAAGGCCGCGATTGGACGCTTCCGACCGTGCTGTTCCGCGGTGCGTGTGACCCCAAAGAACGCGGGCTTCACCGTGCGCCGATGCCGCTCTGCCACGCACACGGCAGAATCTGGACGGACGTGGAATACGGTGCCTGGGCAAAGGGCGAGATGAACAATGCCCATCTGTCCGCGCCCGAGGGACTGGATGACTACACCGATCCTGCCGTCTGGTCAATGTCCGAATTTTGGCGGCACAACGAGGAACGCAAGACGCTTCCCGCAGGATCGCTTCACGACAACTGCATCGGCGGCATTGAGGGCAACGTCGTCTGTGCGCCCGACGGAACGCTGTATAACTTCCTGCGCTACGCACACAAGCAGTGTCTGCTATTAAAGATCGATCCCGCGCATCCCGAGGAAACGCCGGTTTATGACCGTTTGGTCGACATCGACATCACCACATCGAAGTTTGATATCCACTTTGACGACGTTTCGGGTATGTACTATATGCTTGCCAGCCATGCGCTGGACGAGCCGAAGACCAACCGCAATCTGCTCGGTCTGTTCCGCTCGCCGGATCTTCTGCATTGGGACTTTGTCGCAGATATTCTTGACGCCAAGGCATTGGATCCTGCGGTGGTTGGATTCCAGTATGTTTCGTTCTTAATTGAGGGCGATGACATTATTTTCCTGTCGCGTACGGCGTATGGAAAACCCGCGAATTTCCACGATGCGAATTATCAGACGTTTCATAGGATTGCGAATTTCCGCGATCTGTAATCCGAAAATTGCATAAACACAGCCGAGAAGACCGCACGACGGTGATTCTCGGCTGTATCTTTATAACTTTTCCAAAAGACGGTGTATTTCCGCATAAAACGCATCAAGTTCGGGCATTGCAAGAAGCTTTTCCAGCAGCGTGCGGCAATGCACCTCGGCAGGTACGGCGTTGGGATACGATACGTTCGACAATAGCGGCGATTGCTTATCTTTCTCCGCCGCAGTGTGACGTTCCACGGTTGTTAGGATACGGTGGACGGTTTCCGTCATTTTCTCGGTATCGCCCGTGAGAATACAGAGCTTTACGATCTCATAATAGTCGGATAGTAGTGCCGGGTCATAAAATCCGCCGCATTTCCCGTCAAGCACCGTTTCATACAGCGCCGCCGCTGTTTCGTAATAAAACAGTTTTTCCGCAGGCGGCATATCGGGCAGAATCAGCTGACGCACGGAACATTCCGCAAGATCGATCAAATAGATGAGGTTTTTACGAATCTGTTCGCGGTATTCCTCACCCTCCATGACGTACTTTGCATAAACCTCACGGCTGTGACGCAGAAGCGGGAGCTTTTGATAATAATATCTTCCCTTTTCTCGAATCGCAGAATCGTCGGATTCCGAGCAGATTTGCAGCATCAGACGGAAAATCTCGTTTCGGATATCGTCATCAGTGCAGCATTTCTCCGCATGGTCGGCAAGTGATATCAGCTTCTCAAGATGTGCTCGGTCGTATAGCTTGCGGCGGAACACATGAAGCATCACATCGGGATAATTTTTGTAGGTATCGGGATTCAGTTCAATTTCATGAATCCACGCCTGATAGATTGCTTCCCAATCCTTTTGGATGTGCAGTTCATGAATCCTTGCTTCAAAATCGCGTCTGTGCTCCGTGCTCCAGATCAGCTCCATATCAAACAGCGAATCGATCGAGCACTGATACAACAGCGCGATTTTCGGCAGCAGCGCAATATCGGGTGACAGCAGACCGCGCTCCCATTTGGACACCGTCTGTGCGGTCACACCGAGGCGTTCTGCGACAGCTTCCTGTGTCAATCCTTTTGCCTGCCGCAATTTCTTTAATTTGGTTTTGAATTCTGTCATGGCTTATTTCCGATTCTTCAACCATAATTTATAGGTCTTTCTCCGATAGATCAGCAGACAAACCAGATACGCCGCGCAGTCAAAGATCGCGCTGAACACATAACCGATAAACGGAATCGGGATTGCTTCACTGAACAGACACATCGGCGCAAAGAAGAAAGTTGGGAAGGAAATGGTTTTCTTTCCAAATACGACGTTGTCAACGGTATTGAGCATAAAGCAGAGAATTACGATACCCCCGATTGTGATGAGCATCGTTTTTTCACGCCGCAGGGTCAGCATCAGATCATCCGCAAAGGAATATGTCCTGCCGTCCTTGTAATCGTCGAGAATTTCGTCCTCACCGACATTCCCTCTGATTTTGGAAAAATACAAAAGGATGATGCCGAACGCCGCCGTTGTCATTAGTGCGAGCAGAAGCAACTGCACGGTTTCGTTTTCCACGGAATTCAGAATTGCACCCCAGACCGCATACAGCGCAAGATATGCGACCAGCGTCAGAAGCGATGCGCGTGTGATGTTCCATAAAATCTGTTTCATAAGTCCTCCAAGATTGTGATTTTTCAATGATTTGATATCATTATATCACAGATCGGAGACGTTGTAAACAGACAAAACGGCGCACACTTCTGTCCGTTTTGTATCAGAAAACCGTCGGAACAGTCTGATGACAGTATTCCGACGGTTTTGTTTTTCCTTTATGAAAGAGACTCCCGATACGCCCGCGCCGCCGCAATAAACGCACAAAACAGCGCGTGATGGTCTTCCTCGTTTGCTGACAACAGCTCCGGATGCCACTGGACACCGACAAAAAAACGCTCTCCCGGACGCTCGATGGCTTCCACGGTGCCGTCCTCGGCGTGTGCTGTGATGATCAGCCCAGGCGCGATCGCCTTGACACACTGATGATGGTAACTGTTGGAATTGATCTTCGTTTTGCCGATGATGGAATGCAGGCGCGTGCCTTCTGTGATATTCACATCATGACGGGTTCCCTGGTGGTTGTCCTTGTGCTGATAGAGAGAGCCGCCGCACAGAACGTTCAGCGACTGAATACCGCGGCAGATGCCGAACACGGGAACGTCGTACTGCTCGACGACCTCCATCAGACGGACTTCAAAATCGTCGCGCGCATCGGCGATCTCCCCGCACTTTTCGTCAACTTCCTCGCCGTAGAGCTTCGGATTGATGTCAACACCGCCCGTGAACAGAATGCCGTCCAGACGCGGCAGAAGTGCTTTGATCGTATCATTGTCTTGATACTGGTCTAAAATCACGGGAATTCCGCCCGCGCGAATAACAGCACCTGTATACGAGGAACGAATCCACGCGCGTTCGCGTTCGATTTCATACTGCGGTGTGATGCCGATCAGCGGCTGATAAGATGGATTCATAAGTCTGACACCATTCCTTTACGCATCGGTTTTCAGAGTAACAGGTGTTGTTGCGGAGCGAATGATCGCACCCGCCGTCTGCTCCATTTCTTCTTTTGAATAATCGAGCTTGCGGTTGATATTCGTGTATTTGCTCTCAACAGCACTTTCCAGCGTACGGAGTGCCACACGCAGTTCTTCCAGATCCAGCGCGATTTCTTCTCTGCATCCGCGGCTGATTTCCGAAAGCGATTTGCTGACGTCGGCAATCAGACGGTCGGCACCTGCCTGCGCGCTGACACGCTTTTCCTGCAATGCCAGATTGACCTCATCGATCATCGCATCGGCATCGGCTTTTGCGCGATTCTTCACGTCTTCCGCGTCGGCGTTTGCCTTCAGCATGATCGTGCCGATGTGCGCCGACATCCGATCGTACTGCTCCGCCTTGAGCTTCAGTTCCTCATAGTCGGCAGGGAGTACGGTTTCGGGCATGGAAATCTGCGGGGGATGTGCGGCTTCTGCGGAAATCGCTTCTGCCGACGCCCGTTTTTCCGCTTCCAGCTCTGCGGTCAGGGAAGAGATCTCCTCTTTGGCTGCCGCAAGCGACGCTTCCGCGGTTGCCTTTCCCGCTTCCGCCGCAATACAGGAAACCTTCATGGCTTCCAGCTCTGCTTTTACGGTCTCCAGTTCTGCACGGACATCTTCAAGTTCGGATGCAGAGACGTCCATTGCCTCCTGTGCTGCCAGCATTTCGTCGTTCTGACGGCGCAGATCGTCCAATTCCGCACGCTGATGGTTGATCGTATTCTTTAAGGTCTGCTCCACGCTTACAAACTGCGCCTGCATGGATTCAATATATTCGTTGACGTCGCTTTTCTGATATCCGCCGCCGAATACGGTACGGAACGACTTCGCCTTCTTCTGTTCGTTCATGTTGCTCTCCTTTTCCGTTCTGCCTGAACGCCGCTGTATTATCCTTATCATTGTATCATGTTTTGCCAAAGAAATCAAGAGAAATCCGCACAAAAAGCAAAAATCTCCTTTTGCCGTACGAAAGCACGGGAAAAGGAGACATCCGCTATTGCAATAGGGAAAACCGATACCGTCCGATGATCATTCGGACAGCATAAAAAGCATTCGCTTGGTACGCAATTTTTAGATTGCGCGTTCTACCTTACCGGAACGAAGGCAGCGAGAGCATACGTAGACAGTCTTGGGCGTACCGCTGACGACAGCCTTAACTCTTCTGATATTCGCCTTGAATGTTCTGTTTTCCTTGCGGTTAGAGTGAGAAACGGTGCGACCGAACGCAACGCCCTTTCCGCATACACTGCACTTTGCCATGTGACAGACACCTCCTGTGAATTACGTTTATCGTAAAATGTAATACGAACTCTTTTATTGATCCACGCAAAAACTGTATCCACGTGGACACAAGTGATATTATACCATATTTCCTTTGAAATTGCAATACCTTGCGCGAATTTTTTTTGCAGAAATCTGATTTTTGCCAAAAAGTTTACAATTTTCCGTCAGATTCCTTGGAAAACTCACGCAAAAACCAAATATGCGAGCGGTCAACCTCGACGGTTTTGCCGCAGAGATAGTCAAGCGGCGACGGGGTCTTGAACGCAAAGGTCAATTTATAGGAATACAGCGCCTGATATTTGTAGCCGGAATGACGGTCGTTGCGGTTGATGCCGTATTTGCCGTCACCAAGCAGCGGATGTCCGATCGACGAAAAGTGCGCGCGGATCTGGTGCGTGCGACCCGTGATCAGATGTACCTCGCACAGGGACAGATCCTTTGCTTCGTCGAGCACCGAATATTCGGTGATGATCTCCTTGACCTGGGGGTTGTTGGTCGTCTTCTTTTCAAAGACGGAGACCATATTGGTCGCGCTGTCTTTTTTGAGATAGCCGCGCAGGGTGTCCTGCTTTTTGGGCAGAATTCCGTGGACGGCACAGAGATACCGCTTATCAATCTCATTCTGCTTGATCTTTTCGTTGATGACGCGCAGAGCCTCCGCCGTTTTCGCCGCGATGACGATACCGCCGGTGTTACGGTCAATGCGGTTGCAAAGAGCCGGTGCGAAGGCATGCTCTTCCTCGGGGCGGTATTCGCCCTTTTGGTAAAGATACGCCTTAATGTGGTTGATGAGCGTATTGACGTCCTCGCCGTCGTCGGCATGGACGATCAGACCCGGCTTTTTGTCGCAGAGCAGGATGTTGTCGTCCTCATAGACGATATCGAGCTTCGGCGTGAGGCGCTGATACGCGTTGTCGGCGGTGACCGTTTCAAAGAATTCTTCCTTGATGAACAGCTCGACCGTGTCGCCTTCCAGCAAAACCTGCTTCTGCTCGGCACGCTTGCGGTTGACCTTGATTTTTTTGAGACGAATGTATTTGTACATGAGTGCGGGCGGCATCGTCTTGAAGTTTTTGGATAAGAACTTGTCCAAGCGCTGGCCCGCGTCGTTTTTACCGATGGTTAAGATATGCAAAAGGGAAAATCCCCCTCTCGTTGTGATGGATATATTATACCACAACAAAAGGGGGATGTCAAGTTATCCGTTTTTATGACGAACGATTTCGGGAGTTCAACCGCCCAACAGCACATCCGATACCAGCATCACGCAGAATCCGACCAGCAGCGCATACGTCGCACCGCGCTCGGAGCCGTGGGCATGGGTTTCGGGAATCATTTCGTCGGAGATGACGTACAGCATCGTACCGCCCGCAAACGCCAGCGCGAACGGCAGAATCGCCTGCGAAAACGACACCGCGAAGAATCCGATCAGCGTTCCGATGACTTCAACGACACCGGTCAAAGATGCAAGCAGAAACGTTCGCTTTGCGCTGACACCGGATGCCAGCATCGGACCGATGATGACCATACCCTCGGGGATGTTCTGCAGGGCAATACCGCCCGCGATCAGCAGTGCCTGCGTCGGGTCGTCAGCACCAAAGCCGACACCTGCCGCGATACCTTCGGGCAGATTGTGGATCGCAATCGCCGTGACGAACAGAAGCACCTTCGACAGTTCCTTATTTTCGTGTGCTTCGATGTCCGTGCCTGCCATTTTATGTAAGTGCGGCACGAGCTTGTCGATCAAGCTGATGCACAGTGCACCGACGAAAATGCCGACGATTGTGATGACGATCCCGAATTTTCCGCCGTAGTCAAGCGAGGGCAGAACAAGTCCCAGCACCGCCGCCGCCAGCATGACACCCGCAGCAAACGACAGGACGATATCGGAAAACCGATGCGAAATATTTTTGAATAAAAAACCGATGATGGCACCGATCAGCGTTGCGCCGCCGACACCGAGTGCGGTTAATAAGACCATTTCCATAAAGAAAAATACCTCCTTTGTCTGTTCTCGCTATGATTATATCATAAAACAAAGAATTTGAAAAGGGGGTATTTGAAATTTCATGTTACTTGTAGGGTCGATTCACGAATCGACCGTCTACTTGTGAATCATTGAGATTGCTTTTCGATAAATTCCTCCACCCCGCCATATCGGATATCAATACGCATATCAAGATCATCCGCACGCACAAGATAGATATACATCGGTGTACCGGTCGATAAAGGATAACCGCCGCCGATCCACAGTTCAAAGGTTCCGTCAATCTCATAAACGCGGATGTACAGCCCCGATCCCGTTTCAATGGATTTGTACGGTGCAAAATCCTCCCATGTGAGTCCGACATTCTTTTGGGAAAGCGCGATGACATCATCAAGGGTCAGCTGCAGCGTGCCGTTGTTTTCCGTTTTCAGTCGGTCTGCGGTGAAGATCCATTGGGTACTGTCTTCCGCCGTGGAGGAACAGAGCTTCAATGTTGGCGGGAGATCATTGTCCTGCCGTTCAAGGACAGCGGTGACGGTGTGCAGAAATTCACCGGTATCACGGTAGACATCCACGTCATACTCCACAGTATTGCCGTCGGATTCCTTCAATCGGAATTCTAGAGTCGAGCGGTTGGTATCCCAGTCGCCTGTGATAAATTCATATCGTCCGTCTTCGAGCCGCCCAAGAACGACGTTCATCGGGACAGCTTCCGCGGTTTCTGGCTGAAGTGCGGGATTGTATAATTCCAATGTCTGTCCCGAGGATGCATAGCTGATAAAGCCGCGCACAAAATACCAGCCATAGCCGTCGACCGTGAGCGATTTGCTGTCGGTCATCCAATCATAAAACACCGCATCAAAATCATATTCCATGATCCATGTGCCGATGACCTCGCCTGTCGGCTGTCTGTGCCAGATGACTGTTTTGTAATCATCCTCACCGGAATGTACCGGGTTGAACGAATAGCCCGAAATATACAGATAGTTGACCTCTAGATATGACCCGTCCGCAAAGGTGACAACAGCGGTATGGTCGAGTGTGTCTTCACCGACCGCATCATAGGTGCGGTTGACGGTACGGGATGCGTCGTTCAGCGCATCGATGAGTACCGCGCCGCGTTCTGCGGAAATATCGGCGCCGTCAACGGTGCACATACGGACGTTGGACGCATCAAACTGCGCGGGCGGATTGCCGATGCAGAACAGGCAAACCACGATACAGATACAAAGCAGCATGATGCAGAAGGCGCGCTTCGGCGTTTCGGAGAGCAATCGGCGGATGCGGCGCGGGACGTTGCCCCAGCCAAGTGCCAGCATACCAAGGCGCGCTTTGCCTGTTGAGACGTTCAAAAGTGCCTGCGCATACGATGCGGTCATGCTTTCATCGGTGTCAGACAACACCTTTGACAAAAGCTTCGGTGCGGCCTCATCACAGGCGTATTCAAGGTCTGCCGACGAGCAGAAGTACGCCGCCCAGACAAGCGGATTGAACCAATGAAGACACAGAGCCGCCGCAGACAACAGCTTCCACAACGGATCAAGACGGCGCACATGGACACTCTCATGCGCAAGAACGTAAACCGCCGCATCATTGGCGATGTCGGAGGGCAGATAAATTTTGGGGCGCAGAATCCCGAGGACAAACGCGGTGGAGATGCCGTCGGCAAGATAGACACGGCAGCGGTCGGGAAGCAGTCCTGCGGAGATCTCGGCGGGGTAGGGAATCGCGGTCTTCAGCCGACGGCGCAGACGGATGTCCAGTATGATCTGCCGCAGAACGAGCACGGCAACACCACCAAGCCACAGCTTTTCCAAAAACAGAAGCCAGATCTGATCGTGATACGCGGTGACGGTTGGAGCAGAACTTTCCTCGGTCGGTGCGCGGTCGAGCTTAACGTAGAGTGTGTCGAGGCCGCCGTTGAGGGTATCACCGACGGCACGCACGGCGGCATCGGCGGCGGACAGGACGGTGACCTCTGTGCGTTCGGGCAATGCGGTTTCCTGTGCAAAGGAGACCGTCTCGGCAGGAATTACCGATATCGCACTTTCGGGCAGAGTCGGACACAGCAGGCGCAGCAGCACAACTGCCCACAATATCAGAAAATAGCGCCTTGGAAATCGATAGCAAAACAGCCGCAGAAGCAGAACCGCTGTGATGACGAACGATGCGCCAAGTGACATATCGAACAAAACGGGAAACCATTGTGCGGTCATGATGAGCATCCTCCTTTCTGGAGTCTCGGGCGGTCAGACTTTTTGCTTCTGTGCGTCAATGAGCGACTGCAATGCGGCGATTTCATCCTCAGACAGTGGATTGCGGCTCGTAAATGCGGCGACAAACGCGGGCAGAGACCCCGAAAACGTGTCGCGCACGATCTCCTCGGACTGTCTTGCGGTAAATTCCTCCTTTGTGACAAGAACGGACACCGTTCCGCCATTGTTGACAAACAATCCGCGGTCACATAACTTTTTGAGTACGGTATAGGTGGTGGATTTTTTCCATCCGAGATGTTCTTCGCACAGCGTGACAAGTGCTCTTGAGGTCAGCGGTGCATGCGCCCAGATGAGATCGGCAAAACGTGCTTCAATGACACCGAGTGTGGTTTCCTTCATAAACGGAATCCTCCTTTTCATTGGCGGTCTATATAGAGTAGACTTTCTGTTGTGTATAGTCTATCATATATAGACCGATTTGTCAAGAGGAAAAACAAAAACGAAGTTTCAATTTTTCCCCAAACGCACAAAACCGTCCGCACCGCTCCGATGAAAGAGCCATGGCGCGGACGGTTTTCATTGAGAAAGTTAGCGGGAAGGGATGAAATCGGGCTTTTCACAGCGCGCGTTCGGATCGTTCGGCAGGTTCTTGATATTGTAATAGTTGTTGCCGTCGTACTTTGCGCGCGGACGCCACTCGATCTCGGTGTCGGGATCCATGGCGTAGAAGGTGTTGTTTTCAAACACCCAGTCATCGCTGTCAAACGGACCGCGGAACACCTGCACGTCCTCCATGCCAAGGAAGAACAAATTATCATGGATGCGGGTGCCGCCGTCGTTTTCGTGGTTCCAAATCAGACCGTTGCGGTCGTACTCACTGACGTTGTGGTGGATATCGTTGTTGCGGGTGCGGTACATCAGGAGCAGGAAGCCGCCTTCGTTGTCGTGGGAATAGTTGTAGCGGATGGTGGTGTCGTTGCAGGAGATGTCGATATCAAACGCCTGTCCGTCCTGCACACCGTGGGTGTAGCAGACCTCGTTGTACTGCATGACGGTGCCGTCGGCGTTGTGCGGCCACACTGCGGCATTCGGACCGATGCGCATCTCATAACAGCAGTGCTCGACGTAGTTGTGCTCGATCAGTGCGCCGATGGTAGAGTTGACCAGAATGGCGTCGCCTGCGGTGCGGTAAATCTTGTTGCCGCGGATGACGAGGTTGGTACTGCCGAGCCACGGACCGACGGTGGTATGGTAGAAGTTGGAGGTGGTGGCAAGATCGTTGTGATAATCGATGCCGCGGCCCTCTGCCCATGCACTCCAGACCGAGATACCGGTACGGTCGATGTCCTCGATGCGGTTACCCTCCAGCAGGACGTCGTCGAAGTTGGTCGGTACGCCGTCCTCGGTGCCTGTGGAAACGACCAGGATGCCCTCACCCGTAAAGCGGGACATTTCGGCGTTGACGTCATGGATGTCACAGTTCTTGATGTGGATGTGGTGACCCGTACCGTAGTTGTCCCAGCGGATCAGCACGCCGTAACGGTAGCGGTTGTTCGGCGACTTGACAAATTCGCTGTGCGTGAACGGCTCCAGCTCATGGAAAAACGGCTGCTTGAAGCGCGGGTTGTAGTTGGTGATCTCCAGGCCCTCGACTTCCCAGTAATTCTGATTGAAGAACAGAACTGCCGCACCTTCAAGGAAATTGCCTTCACGGGTACCGTGGCTGCCGCATCCGTCGATGCACGGCTTCTGTCCGCCGCCGTAGCTGCGGATACGGATGGGAGCATCGGCAGTACCGTCTCCCTTGGGATGCAGCTGACCCTCAAACACGCTGTCGGTGGCAAGCAGGATCTCGTCACCGGGTTGGAAGGTGGTCGAATTGATCTTTTCCAGACTCTGCCACGGGGTCATCGGTGTCAGACCGTCGTTTTGGTCGCATCCGAATCTTGAATCAACGAAATATTGCATAAATCAGTTACGCTCCTTTATATGTAGATTTTTCTATATCAGTGCTATGATGTGATGTTTGAAATTTAACCTTTTACTCCCTCCGTACGAGGTGTTGCGCGTTCTTTCATACCATTCAATGTGCGGGAGGGGTGACCACTCCCCTACAAGATCATTGCAGCCGCCATCTTCTTAAATTGACAGTATTACTTCGGTAAGGGAGGCTTTAGGAAAGAATCAGCAAAACTCTCCGTCCAGCTCTCGCTGCATACGCCGGCCGAATTCCACTTCAAACGAGATCTTTTCTTCAAAGAGTTCCTTTGACAGCGGATAGTTGATCTCGCGTCTCCAGCGTGCGGCAAAGCGGTCAAAGGAGCCGTCGGAGAATTGCGCGGCATAGTCGTAGGGTGTTTTTCGACGGTAGGTAAAATCCGCGAAGGTCGCCCAAACGGAATACGTTCCGATATGATCGAGAAAATCGGCATCCTGCAAAAGCAGCAGCGCGGGCGGATACGCGGCGAGACGTTCGTCGATACCCACATCCTTCATACGGCTGTCATGCAGGCGGACGAGATTACAAACCGCTGCCAGTTCCTCCTC
>JAZQWK010000289.1:0-1962 GCA_045632325.1 Eubacteriales bacterium | reverse complement strand
TCTTGAATACTACACCTGCGGGATGTTTGTCGACACGACGGGGGATGCTGACATTCTGCGCCGTTCCGGTATGCCGACCGTTGCAGGTGAAAACTTCTACTCGTATTTCGGCAAGTCTCTGACGCTCGACGGATGCCGCCGTGCCGTGGAAACGGGCGACATCGGCAATGCATACGGCTGGGTGGCAGGCGGCAACATCAACCTCTACGGCGACAATCAGCCCGACGACGTACCGAAGTGGTCCGGTCTGACCGTGGAGGAAGTCTCCGATTATCTCATCAACAATCAGCTGAAAATGCTTGATAACATCCGCTCACAGGACCGCAAAACGCGCGACATCGCACAGCTGACCATGATGCCGAACTTCCGCACGACCTGCCGCATCGACGGTGACTACACGATGACGATCAAGGGTGACGTATACCGCCATCACGAGGACTCCGTCTGCGCCATCAACGACTTTGACCACCGTGATTATCTCTACGAAGTTCCGCTCCGTGCGCTGACCCGCCGCGGCTTTGACAATATGATCACGGCAGGACGCTCGGCATCGGGTAAGGGCTACGCATGGGATGTTCTGCGCGTCATTCCGCCAGCGATTCTCACAGGTCAGGCGGCAGGTGAAGCGGCTGTGTTGGCACTGGAGGAAGGTCGTGCGATTACCGACGTGACAATTTCCACGCTGCAGAAGCGTCTTGAGGACGGAAATGTGATGATTCACTTCCCCGATGAGTATGTTCCCGAAGACAGAACGGTCATCATTCACGGCAACAATATGGACGGACACGTCGAAGGACATAACTAAAGAAAACAAGACAGATCATTTCCCGGGAAATAACCGGTCGGTGATCTGTCTTTTCGTTTTATCAGAACTTCTTCTCGCCCATGAAATACTTCATGGAAACCTTATAACCCGCACGTCCGTACATCGGGATGATATCGGTATACGTATAGCCGAGGTAGCCGTAGGTCATGCCGGCTTCCTTTAAGAACAACGTTCCTGCCTTGACCATGTTCGTCGCAATGCCGCGTCCCGCAAACGATTTGCGCGTGGACGTACAGCCGACACTGCCAAGCCCTTCTTCCTCGCCGCCCTCAGAAACAAGCAGCGCGCCGCAGATCAGACCTTCCTCGTTTTCCGCAATCAGGACGTGGTTTCCGCCTTCTCCTTCATACGGTGCCCTTCTCTGATAATATTTGACGAAGTAGTCTGCCGCTTCCGCAACACAGTCTGCCGTCTTTTCCATATCCTCGGGTGTAGCAAAACGGTAGGTAAAGCGGTTGCTCGGGTCATTGGGATCCAGCGCCTGCTTTTTGGACACACCGGGGACGGTATCACCGAGATGCACGCCGAGGTCGTCAAGGTCGGCCATGTCGAGCATCATATCAACACATTCGCCCTCACCCCAGGTGTGAACGTAGCCGCGCTTTTCAAAGAACGCACGGTTGCCCTCAAAGCCGGGAAATTCCATCGGCGCACCGGGCGTCAGATACTTCTTACCGGCCGACAGGAATACAGACGGATATCCCGCCGCACGGATGGCGTCCTCACATTTTGCAAGCAGTTCGGAGCCGATGCCGCGTCCGCGATAATCGGGATGGACGCACAACAGGAGTATACGGTCTTCGTAGTACACTGCCGCACCGACGAGCGCATCACCGTCAAGCTGTGTCAGAATGTGGTTTTCTCCATGGGAGAGGGTGTGGCGGACGCTTTCCTCGGAGCGGACGACGCCGGGATAGCAGATGCGGAATAATTTTGCAATTTGTTCGATCATGGGTGGATTCTCCTTCACAGTCTTTTTTTCCATTATATCATAACTTGCGCCAAATCGCAAGTGCTTATCTAAATTTCCGTTTTATCTGCGTCCGTTAATTTTGAGAAATTTCGCCGAACTACTTGCAAAATCCCCGCAAGGATAGTATAATAGTATCAAATGAATAAGTCGGAGGCCAAGCGGT
>JAZQWK010000288.1:0-3113 GCA_045632325.1 Eubacteriales bacterium | reverse complement strand
GAAAAAGTCGCTGACGGAGGAGGAAATTGCCGAGATCCGCGCGATGATTGACGGAGCGGGGAGGGAATAAGCGATGTCTGCTTTTTTGTTGAAGCTGCTGAACATGAGCATGACGGCGACAGTCGTGCTTGCGGTGATCCTGCTTCTGCGTGTGCTGCTCAAAAACCGTATTCCGCGGTGGGGAATCAGTTTGCTGTGGCTCGTCGCGGCGATGGCATTGGTCGTTCCGTTTCGTCCTGTGTCCGGCTTCAGTATCTGGAAAACAACGGACCTGCTTCTATCCGTTTCCTCCGTGATATCCGATGTTCAGACAGCGGAGCAGGAAATCGATCTCCGACATTCCGAGGAAACATTTAACGTTGACGAATACACCTTTTCCTCTGTACCTGAACCTGACGGAACAGGTGAAACACCGGACAACTCTTTGGACTATGCAGTCTATCCGCTGGATCATCCCGTACAGTCGGTAAAGCCCGGAGAGGTTCCCTCACGCCTGCCTGCAAATATGCCGCAAGCCGCACAGCCGCATACCGCCTCACGCGTCGAGTGGCTGTATCTGTTCTTCCGTTTGTGGAGTACGGGCGTTATTGTTATGGCAATTTATGCGGTGATTCGGTATGTGCAGATCAAGCGCCGCGTTGCCGTATCTGTGCCGTTTGTCGAGGGCGCATATCTGTGTGATGCCATCGACACACCGTTTGTGCTCGGATTCTTCCGACCGAAAATCTATCTGCCGTCGTCACTTGCCGAGGGTGATTTCGTTCCTGTCATCGCACATGAGCGGGCACACATCGCGCATGGCGATCATATCTTCAAAGCCATCGGCTGGTGGATTCTGACCGCGCATTGGTTCAATCCTTTGGTCTGGGTGTGCTATCATTGCTTCTGCTCTGACCTTGAATTTGCCTGTGATGAGCGAGCGGTGAAGAACCTTGGTATGGACGAACGCCGCTCCTATGCCGAAGCACTCCTGTCGTGCAGTATCGGTGCGAAACGGTCGCTTGCCCTTTCTCACCCGCTGGCGTTCGGGGAAATCAAAGTCAGGGAGCGGATTTCGTCGGTGCTGAACTACCGGGAACCGGGTGTGCTTCGCAGCTGTGTACCGCTGTTGATTCTGCCGATTTTGGTTGGGGTGTTTTTGACCGATGCGCCGAACGATAGCCGTGATGATCTCTTTGAACAGCACAATTACGGCATCGTGAAAATCGAAAAGAACCAGTCCTATGAAGTTTTTATACCTGTTTCTGCGTTGACCGATGATATCTATTCCGATGGCGGACGGGAATATGAACCGAATGAGTTCATTCTGTACCGCTATGCACCGACAACGATGTATCTGTCCAAAATCGCGCCGGTCATCGGAGAAGATGATCTCATGTGGATTTTTGTGACGTTTGACTATACCGATTATGGAAAACAAGGGGTTGTTACGACTGTTAATGAACCGCAGTATCGAGGCACAGCGTTGTCCGGCTGGAGAACCAGAGGTCATATCATATGTCGGGATATCGAGGATGTCAATACGACGTATTCAGATGCTGTTCAGAGCGGTTCTCAAGCGCAGGGAATTGAACTTGGTTTCTATATAGACCGAGAGGTTTTGGAAAATGCAGAAGGGTTTATTTCGTTTATGATCAGCGGACTGACCGACAGTTGGTACCGCCGCGGGGATGCCGTGGATGAATCCGAGATGATTGTCACCAAAGGCGGTGTTGTCGGTCCCGACTGCATCGAAATGTACGTCAACAACTATGATAACCAGCCGATCGATCTTACCCTCGCTCTGGAAGCCTTCCCCGATGCATCCCTCGTCTCTGATGCGATGAATATCTATATGGTTGAGGACGACAAAAAACATTGGATTCTCTCAGGCATGCCCGTGCGGAATATTTACTTATCCGATCTGACGGGTGACGGCAAGCCCGAATTCTGCGCAAGTGTTTACTGGGGTTCCGGCATGATCGACAGTCACATTGTGGTCTACGACTATGTCGAGAAGAAAGAATATACGCTGTGGCAGCGCGGGACGTTTGACTATCGTCTCGAAATGGAAAACCACACGCTGTATGCCGTGATGACCGACTACAACACAAGAGCAGAACTGTACCGCGATGTGCTGATGCTGATTCCGACAGGGGATGATTACGCGCTGTCGATGGGTGAACCGAATTCCGAGGGTGTGTTGTCTGATCTTTTCAAGCACGCGGAGGTTTATGTTTCCGAGCGGTGCATCTATATGACGCCGCTGTCCTCCACGCTTTCCATCGGCGGTGATACAGGGTATCGGTATCTGATCGATCCCGACAAACATTCCTTCTGCCAGATCCACCGCGATACGGGCAGTATTCAGATGGTCGGTTCTCTGCTTAGCGGGTGGAAAGAATTCCCGTGGACGGATGAGGAATGGGCAGAGCTGTTTGTGTTTGGGGCGATCAAAGATACACCGATCAGTGAGGTTTATTCCCATCGGAAAGCAATGTCGCTTAGCGCAGACCAATATCTTCTGTCCATGGACGATGAGCTGTGGCTGATGAAAGCCAGCAAGCATCCCGACGGTACAGAATATGTATGGAGCATCCACGAGCTGGTGCCCGAATCGCAGAAAGGATTTGCCTATTACCGCTATATGCCGGCAGTGTCCGCAATGCCGCCGTATCTGAATATCACCTTTGATCTGCCCGATGACATGAACATTTCCGCATACTGTCGTGAAACCGCGCTTGCAAGTGTGCCGGCGGAGGGTTGGGCTGCGGAATGGAATCAAAGCTGGAACAACGACGACGGCGAGATGCAGGTTCTGTGGAGTCCGTCGGAGAGATCAGACGGATATATCCCGAGCGGCGTCTCGCAGGCAAGCATCACCTTTACGGCATTGAGTGATGATCAGACACGCTACTGTGCCGGAACGATCTACATCACCCGCGACGACAATATCACCGATTCCTGGGACGATTGGTATCGCGTGACCGTGGTCGGACAGGGTCTGACCGTGACGAACGACGACTTTGGTGCGCTGATAACGTGGGACGGAAACTGAAATAGAACGAATGGAACTGTTTTCTGTGATTGGCAGAAAGCAGTTCTTTTTTTGTTAACCCTCTTGACAAACCTAT
>JAZQWK010000287.1:0-6377 GCA_045632325.1 Eubacteriales bacterium | reverse complement strand
TGTGAAACGGCAGAAATACTCCGTCTGATTCAAGTGGAAAATCAAGTTGCCGTTGACGCGGTCGGTGCGGCGATCCCGCAGATTGCAAAGGCGTGCGACGCCATCGAAGCCTCCATCCGTGCGGGCGGTCGTCTTATCTATATGGGTGCGGGCTCGTCCGGACGCATCGGCGTTCTCGATGCCGTGGAATGTCCGCCGACCTACGGTGTTCCGCGTGAGTTGGTCGTCGGTCTGATTGCGGGCGGATACGACTGTATGTTCCGCGCGGCTGAGGGTGCCGAGGACAGTGCAGAAGCCGGTGTTGCCGATCTGAAAGCCATTGATCTTGCCAAAGAAGATGCCGTCGTCGGTATCTCTGCCGCGGGCAATGCAGGCTACGTTGCGGCGGCACTCGAATACGCGCGTTCGCTTGGCTGTATCACCGTCGGCATTACGTCCAACTACGGAAGCCGATTGGATCTCGAATCCGATATCTCTATCGTTACCGATACAGGTCCCGAACCGATTACGGGATCTACGCGCATGAAAGCGGGCAGTGCACAGAAAATGGTCTGCAATATGCTGACAACGACCGTCATGACGCGGCTGGGCATGGTATACGAAAACCTGATGATCAACCTCAAACCGACCAATATCAAGCTTCGCCGCCGCGTCATCTCCATCGTCTGCGAGATTCTGTCCTGCGGCGAGGAAGAGGCCGTTCGCCGATTGGATGCACATAACTGGTCGATCCGAGAGGTCGTCGATCACCGAGAGGAGACGTGAACCGATGCGCTCATCTGTGAAAAATCACAAAGGCGTCCCGACGCTGTTCATTGAGGATCAGCCGATTCCGGGATTTGCCTATATCACATATCGCACCTACAATAACCGCTATGCGGATTTCGCCGATCTCGGCTGTACGCTGTTTTCGATGCCCGTCTTTTTCGGCGAGCAGACCATCAACGAAACGACGCAGATCCCGCCGATGGCAAAAGGTATTTTTGACGGCGATACACCCGATTTTTCGTTGTTCGATGAGGACGTACAGAAGATTTTGGATGCCTGTCCCGATGCGTATATTTTTCCGCGTGTCAATCTGTCGCTGCCGAAGAAATGGGAGGCGGCGCACCCCGAGGAATGCTGCGAGTTTGCCTATACCGAACATCATCGCGCGTGTTTTTCCTCCGATGCGTGGGCTGACGAAACCAAGCGTCTGCTTGGGCTGTTTATAGACCATATAGAATCCTCCCCGTTTCGCGAGCATATCGTCGGCTATCAGCTGGCGGGCGGCAATACCGAGGAATGGTTCCCGTTTGATATGCGCGGTTCTGTCGGCGTACGAAGCCGCGAAGCGTTTGCGCGATATTGTAAAGAACACGGGCTTGCGGGGACAGAATCCGAGCGGAAGCGGTTTTATTCCATGATGATCGCCGAGAGAATTATGGAATTCTCTGCGTTTGCAAAAGAGAAGACCGGGCGGCGGTTGGTCATCGGCTGTTTCTACGGTTATACGATGGAGGTTACTGATTGGGAGCGCGGTCATCATGCGCTGGAGTTGATTCTGAACTCCGATGATGTCGATTTTATCTGTTCTCCCGTTTCGTACAACGCACTTCGTCCCGTCGGCATGGATCACGCAAATATGCTGCCGATCGATTCGGTGAAGCTGCACGGCAAGCTGTATTTTGCCGAAAACGATACCCGTACACATCTATCCCAAGCGCCGAACGCACTTCCCGCTTATAACGGACCGATCTGGTTCGGACCTGCGCCCGAGCAGACCTGTGAGATCATTCGTATGCACTTTTCTCGCGCACTGACCCACGGTCATGCAATGTGGTGGTTTGATATGTGGGGCGGTTGGTATGACGACGAGCGGTATTTATCACTTCTGCGCCGCTGTCGGGAGATTACCGTCGACGCCCTGGAGCACGACCGTGTCAGCAGAAGCGAGATCGCGGTCTTCATTGACGAACGAGCCTACAGCCGAGAGGGCGTCGTCGGTCATCTCGCTTATTCCATCCGAAAGACGCTCGGCACGATCGGTGCGCCGTACGATATTTATTTGATCGATGATTATCCTGCCGTTTCCGATCGGTATAAAGCGATGATCTTCATCGAACCCGCGCCGACCGAGGCTGTGACCGATGTCCTTCACAAAGCAGGCAGCCGTGCACTGGTTGTCACGCCAAAGGAGATCGATATCACGGCAGAAGCACTGCGGACGTTCTGTGAGCATTGCGGCGTTCATATCTGGTGTCCCGACGCGGTCGTCTATGCGTGCGGAGCGTATCTGTTCCTGCATGCCTGCAGTGACGGTGAGCATACGCTGAACGTTCCAGACGGTGTCGTTCTGCACGATCTGTTTACCGATGCGGAATGGACGGGAACACACACGATGCAGTGCGGAGAAGGTCATCTTTTCTCTGTTATACAGGAAACGGAATAAGGAGGCAGGGCAATGTATCAGAGCCGATATCACTTTTCGGGCGGCAATCTTTCCATTGCATTGGATGCGCTGTCGGGTGAGCTTTTGGAGCTGCACGACACCCGTACGGGCGAAAATTTCATCAAAAACTCGATGTTTTCAGCACCGCAGCCGTTGATTTTGACCGCAAAGGACGGCAAACGGCTGTATCCGCCGAAGACGAGTCAGATTCTGACGGATCCGTCTCTGCGCTGTGAGATCATGGCGGCGGGAGATACCGTGACCGTGCATTATGCGTCTCTGACGGACGGAGAGGGGTTCTATCCCGCCGACGTCACCTATACGGTAACGCTTGACGGAAGCTGCAGCCACTGGCGGCTGTACCTTTCCGATACGACGGGAATTGCGCAGGTGCGTTTTCCGTGCATCAACGGCGTTTATCTCGGCGAGGATTGGGAAGACGACGTGTTGTATTACCCGAACACCGCAGGTCAGCGGTTTGAAAATCCCGTCGATTATTTTGCGCGTCCGATGCGGCACATTCAGTGGCGTTGGCAGGAATACCGCTATTATTACGCTTATGAAAGCTGCTGCGGCTGGAAAAACGAAGACGGAATGTACGCCATGCGTTCGGTTTATCCGGGCGGTCTGTCTATGTCGTATCTTGATTATGCGGACGGGCACAGCGGCTTTTACTTTGCATCGCATGCCGAAACGCCGTCACTCGTTTGGCTCGGTGCGGCGACGCCGGGACCCGATAATCCCTGTATGTGCTTTTACGCGCAGTACGAAATAACCGCTGACGGCGGCGCGTGGTGCTCTCACGATACCGTTGCGGCGGTGCACGGCGGGGATTGGCACGAGGGTGCTGACCTGTACCGTGCGTATAAAGAACCGCTGCTCGATGCCGGGCTTTCTCATCCGTCTTGGTTTGATACCGACGTTGGGTTGCTTGCACATTACGATTTTAAGTATCAGAACGGCGGTGTCGTTCATACCTACCGCGATATTCCCGCACTTAAGGAACAGGCAAAGCGGTTCGGTCTGAAGCATCTGTTATACTCCGGTTGGCATCAGGACGGATTTGACAACGGATTTCCGCAGTATTTCCCCGATGCGGAGCTTGGCACGGAATGGCAGCTGCACGACGGCTGTGTTTGCGGTGACGACGACGTTCATTCTACGTTTTATATCAACGCCCGCATTGCCAACGTGAAATATAAGGATATCTCCGACCGTGTGATCATCAATCGAGACGGCTCACAGGCACTGGAGCGTTACGGCAACGCCGGTATCACGTTCGGTTGTATGTGTCCTGCCTCTCCCGGTTGGCAGGGTGAGATGCACGAGATTTTGGACCGCGCAAGATACCGTTACGCCGTGGACGGCGTATATCTGGATTGTCTGTCGGCGGCAGGGCGTTACTGCTTTTCCAAAGATCACGGGCATGCGGTCGACGATTGGTGCCGCGGCTATAAAAAAATACTGACGGAAGCGGCGCCGCTGGGGCTGGTGTTGATGGCAGAGCACGTCTGCGACGAATACGGACCGTATCTCGCAGGACAGCTGACGCAGAGCTTTTTCAATCTGAAAAACGCCGTCTTCCCGGAGCTGTACCGCTATACGTTCCCCCGTCATACGCTGATCGATATGCTGTATCCGTCGAAGAATCTTGCAATGCGTCCCGTATTCGTGGAACAAAACGCGGACCGTCTGATGCGCACGACATTCGTTGACGGTATGTATTTCTGGATCTACGATCTTGAGGACGACAATACCTTTGAACGTGATCCCGAACAGCTGGAAAAGCTCAAGGGCGTCATTTCACTGCGCAGATTCTGGCTGGAAACCTTTGGACAAGGCATCTTCCGCGACACCGTGGGACTTGACGATCTGCCGACCGATGCGCGCTGTATGGTGCGCAGATACGAGATGGAGGACGGTCTTCTGCTTGCCGTGGCAAACGGAACCGGTGAGGATGCGTCCGTGACGGTGCAGACCGATGCTTCGATGCAGGCGACTGCGTATACCGTCTCTTGCCTTGACGGATTCCCGTTGGATGTCGTGAAGACGGACGGCGGTTTACGTATTACCCTACCCAAAGATGAATATGCCGTGATACGGCTGAAATAAACCATATAAGGAGGAACTTCCGAATGAAGAAAAACGCATGGATCTCTTTGCTTTTGCTGACGGCGATGCTGTCGGCATCCTGCGGCGGACAAACGGCGGATCCCGTTGATACTGCCGACACGACACCGATCGCAGACACGGCCGTGGAATCGACCGCTGATGAAGAACCGCGCATTACGCTTGATATGAGCGGTAAGGATTACGGCGGTGTGGAATTCCACATCGTCAACTACGACAACGTCACCGATAATCAGTGGGTCGGTATTCCCGACGATATTTACTGCGAGGCGGAAACGGGCGACGTGCTTGCCGATGCCGTATACAAACGCAACCGTGCTGTTGAAGAAACGCTCAACGTCAAGATCACCTCGGAGCTGATGCCTGCGGCAACCATCACAGACAACGTACGCAAGAGCGTTATGGCAGGAAACAACGATTACGACGCGGTTTTCACGAGTATGCACAAGCTGCCTGAATTTATCAACGGCGGTCTTGTTATCGATCTTTACACGCTGGACGGACTTGATCTGTCGTATCCGTGGTGGGATCAGAACGCCATTGCCAATCTGACCGTTTCCGACAGACTGTTCTCGGCGGTTTCCGATATCACGTTTATCGACAAGCTCGCCTGCATGATCACGTTCTTCAACAAGGAAATGGCGGAACAGAACGATATCGGCGATCTTTACGGTATGGTTGAGCGCGGAGAATGGACGTATGACGCGATGATGACCCTGTCGCAGGGTGTTTCCCGCGACGTCAACGGTGACGGTGCTTACGACAAGGAGGACTCCTACGGTCTGTCCTCGCAGAACGACATCATATACGTTATGCTTCATTCGGCGGGTGTGCGCATCTGCGAGAATACCGAGGACGGCATTTCCTTTGTTCTCGGTGAGGAAAAAGCGGTAAATATTCTGGAAACCACTTTTGAAATGATGGCAGACAAGCAGCGCTTCTTCAACCGTCAGGCGTTCAACCTGACCGTTGCCGAGGGTATCAACATGATGATTGACAATCGCACGCTGTTTTTGACACGTCCTCTGCAGACCATGATGGTTCTGCGTGATATGAAGGCGGACTTCGGCATCATTCCGTATCCGAAGTATTCCGAGGATCAGGAATCGTACTATACCGCAGTCAATCCGTATCCCGCAACGATGCTGGTTATCCCCAACGTCATTGAAGATCCGGAGCGGACGGTGGACGTGCTGCAGCTGCTGGCGTGTGAGTCCTATTATGAGGTCATTGACCCGTTCTATAATCTGGTTCTCGACACCAAGCTGGTGCGTGACGATCAGGCGGCAGGTATGCTTGACATCATCTTTGATTCGAGAATGTATGATATCGGTATGATCTGCAACTTCGGCGGCATTTTCAGCCCCACGCTGGTCTCCTCGGCAGGCAAGCCCGTGTCCTCACTGGTGGAATCCAACAAGACCAAGGTTGAAAAAGACATTGAAAAATTCATGGAAAGCATTTCCGGATATGAAGAATGATCCGGCGACAGTATAAGGAGGAAATCATCATGACATCCATCAAAACCAAAGCAATGGCAGTGCTGCTGTTAGCGTCTGCCCTGCTCACCGCATCCTGCGGCTCTGCCGACACAACCACAACCGATACCGCATCCGCCGTGACCGAAGCACAGTCTACAGCGGAAACGCTGTCGCCGCTCGATCAAACGGTAGCATCGCTCCCGACACAGGACTACGGCGGATATGAGTTCACATTCATGGATCGCGGATCAGATCATACGACTTGGTATACGTATGACATCTTTGCAGAGAGTGAAAACGGGGACGCGATCAACGACGCCGTTTTCCAGCGCAAC
>JAZQWK010000286.1:0-4146 GCA_045632325.1 Eubacteriales bacterium | reverse complement strand
TGTAGGGGCGATTCGTGAATCGCCCCTACAGAATAACGTGATCATCCGCGCAGGAGTTGACGTTATTCAGAAAGGGAAAACACTATGCAAAATCCCAACTTCTCCCAAATCGAAACCGTCCTCCTCGACGATGCCGACTCTGCCATCGTCATTTTGGATCAAACCAAGCTCCCGGGCAAATGCGAGATCATGCATCTGCATACCCAGCCCGAAATCCACGACGCGATCTACCGTCTCTGTGTCCGCGGTGCACCTGCCATCGGCATCACCGCAGGTATGGCGTATTATCTCGCCGCAAAGGAACGTATCACGCAGAATCCTGCCATCACACCCGACGAGCTGACCGACGCACTCAAGGCGGACAAGGCCTACATGGCGTCGTCCCGCCCGACCGCCGTCAATCTGTTTTGGGCACTTGACCGCATGGAGCGCGTGTATCTTGCCAACCGCGAACGCGACAACGCCCAAATTCTCTCGATTCTCCGCGCCGAATGTGAGGAGATACGGGAGGAGGACATCCGTGTCTGCCGCGCCATCGGCGAATACGGGCTGTCGCTGGTCAAGCCGGGTGACGGGATTCTGACGCACTGCAACGCAGGGCGTCTTGCCGCCGCAAAATACGGCACCGCTACCGCGCCGATTTATCTCGGTCATGAGCGCGGCTACAACTTCCGCGTCTTTGCCGATGAAACGAGACCGCTTTTGCAGGGTGCGCGTCTGACCGCGTACGAGCTGCACGAAGCAGGCGTTGATGTTACACTGATCTGCGACAATATGTCTTCTGCCGTCATGAAGCAGGGACTCGTCCAGGCAATCTTCGTCGGCTGTGACCGCGTTGCCGCCAACGGCGATACCGCGAACAAGATCGGCACGTCCGTCGTCGCTTGCGTCGCAAAGCAGTACGGTGTTCCGCTGTATATCTGCGCTCCGACCGCAACGATCGACATGAACTGCCCGACGGGCGCTGATATCCCGATCGAGGAACGCAAGCCCACGGAGATCACGGAGCTGTGGTACGAAACGCGCATGGCACCCGAGGGTGTCAAGGTCTACAATCCCGCGTTTGACGTCACCGACGCATCGCTGATTGCGGGCATTGTCACCGAGTTCGGCGTTGCCTATCCGCCGTACAAGGAAGCGTTTGAGTCAATCTTTGCGCGTAAGGCATCGGGTGAGCCGCTCGTCACGGAGGAAGCCGCGCAATGAAAGGCTTTCCCAAGTTCAAATCTCCGCTCGTCATCCGACCAAAGCCAAAGCAGTTTGTCTATCTTCTTCTGACGCTGATTGCTTACCTTGCCCTGCAGGGATGGCGCGTGTTCCGTGCGGTCACCTCTTTGGATGTTCTGACGATCGTCACCTCGGTACTTCTGATGCTCGTCGCCGTTTGGCACGTTTACCGCGTCCGCCGTTACGCACAGAACGACGTGACCGAAATGCTGCCGTCGATCATCGTACTCGGCGGTGCGCTGATACTGACAAAGCTGATCGGTTTTCTCTGTTCCCTGTCCGCGTTTTCGGTATCGTCGCTGCTGTATCTGCTCGTCGAGTGCGCATTCTGGTGCGCCGTCATCGTCTGCTCCGTCCGTGCCGTCTGCGGCAGATATAAGCTGCTCGTGCCGCTGCTTCTGTTGTTTTTCGGCTTCTTCTGGGCGTTTATCCGCTTTGAACTGCGCCAGCTCGACGAAATCCTGGTCATTCTCTGTCATCTGCTGTTCGTGTGGTTTCCCGTGGATGCGATCGTGTTTACGTCGCTTTATGTGCCGGAGGACAAATTCAATAAGATTTGATTGTTTCGCCCGCAGATTTCGGTCTGCGGGTGATTTTTTGCCTCCACGAGGGAGCCTTTTTATAAATTTTCACAAAATTTGCATACATCTCCGATTTCGGGCAACACTACAACCAAACGGACGGCGCTCAACCGCCCGCACAATGCCCAAAAGGAGAAAATCAACCATGAAACAATCGTATGCAAACCGCAGACAGCTCGTCTCTGCCGGCATCTGGTCACTGGCAGTGCTTGCTCTGCTTGCCGTCGGCACGATGACGCTGTTTTCCGCCGCTTCCCGCAAAACCAAAAACGAAACACCGAAGAATGACGCGCAGACCGAGCTTGTCACCATGCTGGAAAGCGCCGATCCCGCACCCGAAACCGAAGACGCAGGCTTCTTCAAGCCCGCAAATCCGCTCGATACCGAAATTCTCGGAGAAACGGAATCCCATCCTGATGACAAACCTACCATGGAAACTGTAATTCCCGATGATGTGCAGGAAAACGACCTTCCGACCGCGGCATTTGACAACGGAGAAAACTTCCGCGCCGTCATGCCCGTCCACGGCGAAATCGCCAAGAACTTCACCGAGGACGTCGCGGTCTACTCTCTGACGATGAACGATTATCGCGTGCATCAGGGCATTGACGTTGCCGCGCCCGTCGGCACGAACGTCACGGCCTGTGCCGCAGGTGTCGTTGAGCGCGTGTGGCTCGATCCGTTCTACGGTCAGTGCGTGGAGATCAACCACGGCGGCAATATCAAGTCGCAGTACGCCAACCTCTCCGCCGATCTTCCGCGCGGCATCGAAGCGGGTGCAACCGTGCTTGCGGGTGACGTCATCGGCGGCGTCGGCGAGACGATGATCATTGAGATGGCGGATTCGGAGCATCTGCATTTTTCCATGACCGTCGACGGGGTGTACGTCGATCCGACAGAGTATATGAAATGAGAAATTAGGAATTAGAAATGAGAAATGAAAAGGTTCTGTACCGATCGCGCTGATCGTACAGAACCTTGATTTTTACTTCAATTGTTTTGCCATGTAAAGAATCAGACCGTCGCCGTTTTCGACCGTGGTATACGGCTCGGCGATCTTTTCCTCCGACCACACGCCCGATCCGTCGGGGATATAACCGCGCTTGACGTAGAGTCTTTGCGCCGCGCCGTAGCCGCAGTGCAGACCGACGCCGAGCGTTACGGTATCCGAGGTCTCGCGTGCAAGCGCTTCGCAGACGTCAAGCAAAGCCGAACCGACGCCGCGCCGACGGTAGATCTCCAATACGTTGAAATCGACGATCTCGGGATAACCGCAGCCCGCATACGGACCGTGGATCGCACCGTCGTAGACGCTGACGTAGCCGACGGGATTTCCGTCCCAGACAGCGACGAAGTTGACCGAGCGTCCGTCCCGCGCGTGCTCCAGCCGCATTTCCAGCTTGGCAGGCGTTGCGTGCCAGCCCTGTGCGATCTCGCCCGCAACGATCGGAGCGATATCCTCCTCTCGCAGTTCACGGATGGTAAGGTGTTCGTTGATGATCTTTTCCATCTTCATTCCTCCAAGATTGACAATAGCATTTCCATGGATATTTCCACAGCCTCGACATTGAGCGACGGAGCATCGACAGCACAACAGATCTGACTTTTTCCAATAGAAAACCAAACAAGATCACAAGCTGCCGATCCGCTCACCGCAGTTTTTTTTGCGATATCGACATTCACCGTTGACAGTCGCCGTGAAAAACCTTCACCCATATACTTGACAAATGCCTCTTTTGCACACCAGATATCAAAAAAAGCAGCAGCATTTCCGGATGATAAAACATATTCCCGTTCTGTTTCTGTAAACAGGCGGCGCATCAATGCATCACGGTTTCTGACTGTATGGACAAATTCCAAATCCACACCAACCTCGCCATGTTCAGACAAGAGTACCGCCGCGGCGAAATTTTCGCTCGCCTTGTCAGTCGTATGCGAAAAATTAAAGTACAACGGTATAATCGGGTCGGCAAAATGCGGCTTACCTTCCCACACAATAGGTGCATCGCAAAACGCACGATTCCCCGTATTGCACATCGCATACCGCAGGAGAATCGCTGCAACCGCAGATACCATACGATCCACGTAAGGTCGGTGTTCAATTTGAGCCCGTCGGGAGCCGGAGAGCGAGGAGAGAACCTTTGATTCAGGAACATCCGCTGCATTTCCGGCTACATAATATAACTTCATACGATTATTTATTGATCTTATCGATCAGATCCTGACGGAACTCTGCGTACGACGTACCGAAGTAGTTCCGCTCCTCCAGCTGTACGATGTATTCCTCCATCGAAAGTCCCTGCTCCATGATACGCATCGCGTGATAGCGTCCGACGTA
>JAZQWK010000285.1:0-5570 GCA_045632325.1 Eubacteriales bacterium | reverse complement strand
GAGCTGCCGACACAAATCTGGATAATCAGCATGGTCTTATACCCGTGCCATGACTTCTTCGTCGAAGAATGCTTCTGCGGTGTCGGGAGATACGGAGAAGAATTCCTCTCCGATCGTCACGCAGACGCCCTGCTGGCACTTGCCCATGCAGAAGGTGCCTGCAAGCTCAACGCGGTCTGCGACCTGCTTTTCGGCGATCTTGTTCTGAAGCACCTCGATGACCTGACGGGATCCCTTGATGTGGCAGGAGCTGCCGATACATACAGTAATTTTTACCATAACGATATCCTCTCTATCTGAATGATTTTGTGAAACGATAAGACGCGTGCCCGTATCGCGCGTTGGTATTTACCCCTTGACACGCAGATACAGCCCACGAGTGTGTTATTTATTTAACACACTATTGGACTTTCTTGATAATTGCAGATCTTTTTTTAAAAATCGAGTTCTCGGAGCAAAAAGAAAGCAGCCCCGTCTGCAACGGAACTGCACGGCAACCGTAATTGCCAAAGGACCGCAATCGCCCCGCAGAAGCCTGCAAAGCGGCGATCGCATCGGATCTGCCTTTTCCCGTTTCACTCGATTGATAATATTATACCATAGTTTTTCAGAAAAAGCAATAGATTTCCGCAATTTTCACACGGAGCGGGGCGTGTGTTTTCGCACTGCCCCGCCCGTCTGAACCGTCGCGGTGCGCATCACACGGCGTGCGACGCAAGATACTCCTCTGCCTCGTGTACCGCCGCCGCACCGTCTGCCGCTGCGGTCACGACCTGCCGCAGACGCTTGGTGCGGATGTCGCCGACGGCGTAAACGCCGGGCACGTTCGTCTCCGTCGTCTCGCCGGCGATGATATATCCGTAGTCGTCCAGTGCCAGGCATCCGCCGAGGAACGCACTTGCCGGCTGCCGTCCGATGCTGACGAACACGCCGTCGCAGGCAATCTCGGTCACATCACCGCTCACGGTATTCCGAAGCTTCACGCCCGAAAGCCGCTCACCGACGATGAAGTCCTCCACCGCACTGTTCCAGAGAAATTCCACGTTGTCCGCCTGCAGAAGCGGTGCGTGATAGACCTTGGAGGCGCGAAGCGCGTCTCTGCGGTGCACGACGTACACCTTCTCCGCCAGCCGCGACAGGTGCAGTGCATCCGCCGCCGCGGAGTTGCCGCCGCCGACCACGACGACGGTCTTGCCCTTGTAAAACCGCCCGTCGCAGTGCGCACAGTAATGAACGCCGCGTCCGATGAGTGCCTTCTCGCCGTCGACGCCGAGCGCTCTCGGATTGGCACCCGCGGCAATGACGAGCGTTTTCGCGCGGTATGCTCCGCCCGCCGTCACGACCGTTTTGACAGGAGCGGACACGTCAACGGACAGCACCTCCGTATACGCGGTCTCAACGCCGAAGCGCTGTGCACCCGCCTGCATCTTCATGCCGAGCGTAAAGCCGTCGATGCCCTCGTCAAAGCCGGGATAATTGTCGATGTCACCCGTCAGCGCCATCTGTCCGCCCGGTGCCATGCGCTCCAGCACCAGCGCGTCCAGTCCCGCGTGTCCCGCATACAGCGCCGCCGTATACCCCGCAGGTCCGCCGCCGATGATGAGCATATCGTAAATGTGTTCGTTTTGGTTGGTTGTCATGGTGTTCTCCTTTTGGTGGGATGGGGTTGTGGTTTGGAGTTGAAAAGTCCTTCACTGACTTTGTAGGGGAAGGGTCACTCCCGGTCATTCTGTCAATTCAAGGAGCAGAATCAGTATATGGTTGACGGATAAGGTGATGATTCTCGCGTATTGACCTTCCCCGGCGGGGAATGGTGTCCGGAGAAACCAACGGTTTCTCCATGAAGATGCCGCAGGCATCTTCGAGTGACAGGATGAGGGGAAAAAACGATAAATTAGATGTTGTTACAGAAACAAGGTTTCTCCTCATCCACCACTTCGTGGTCCCCCTTCCCCGCTGGGGAAGGTCTTGGGCAATGCGCTCCATCGCCGCCTGCGCTTAAGTTGACAGCATTACCCCGTACAGCGAGTCAAACCCTGATTCCATCATTCCCCAAGAATCTCCCGTTCAAACAGCGCAAGCCATGCGTCGGCGATCAGCTGGTGACCGGCAGGTGTCGGGTGGACGCCGTCGCGCAGCCAGTAGGACGCGTCGCACTTGGTGCACGCTTCGTTGAACTTTTCCTGCAGGGGCAGATACAGACCGCCGACCTCCTCGGCAACGCGCTTGACCGCCGCGCCGCGCAGAGCGGTTTCTTCGCGGAAATAATCCCAGTTCTCGGCAACGACGCCCGTGTTCAGCGTGAACGGCTCCATAAAGATCATGCGGATCTGCGGGAAGCGCGCGATCGTGTCGTCGGCAAGCATCTTCAAAACCGTGTAGAAGCGGTCGGCCTCGACGCCGTTTGCGCCGCCCAGCTCGTGCCAGACGTCGTTGATGCCGATCAGAATACTGAAGACGTCGGGGGCGTGGTTCCAGCCGTCCTTTTTGATGCGCGCGTAGACGTCAACGACGCGGTTGCCGCTGATGCCGAAGTTCAGAAATTCGTGTTCACCGGGCGCGTCCAGCCCAAGTCTTGCGCTGACGAGCAGCGGATAGCCCTGTCCGAGTCCGTTGCCTCTGCCGCAGTCGGTGATCGAGTCACCCTGGAATAAGATCTTCATAGGTTGTTCTCCTTTTTATTTTAGATATTGAATGAATGTATACGTTTCATACGACGCGTCGGTTACGCGCTCAAATCCCGACGATCTCCATGACCGAGGTCAGGCATACCGACTGACCCGCGTCAAGCGTCGGGTAAACGGCGTCGGGGCTGTCAGACGGGAGATTGGGCGCGTTGACGGCGCAGGTCTGCGGCTCGCAGCAGAAGAAATCGCCGCCCGGGGAATAGATCATCGCGTGGGTAAACGCCGCGTCGGCGCGGTAGCGCACGCAAACACCCGCACGGGTATCCGTCAGCGTCATGAAGCCGCTCGGACCGACCGCAAACTGACGCGTGATCGGCAATACGGCATCGCCGCCGCAGCGATAGTTCCCGGCGCAGAGGGCATCCATCACGCCGTCCGGAGCCGCACGTCCGACCGTCAGATTGCGCGCGCCGAGGGTCAGAGATGCGGCAAGATCCGCACCTACGCAAACGTCGGCGGCGGAAGAGTCGGGACAGAACGGGATTGCAAACGTCGTGTGCACGCCGAACAGCACGGGAAGCGGATTGCCCGCGCGGTTCTCGATCGTGATCGTTTGCGTCAGCGTGCCGCCGTCAAGGGTGTAAACGGCCGTCACGGAAAAGTCCTGCGGAAAGCCGATATAGGCACCGCCGCTCTCATAGCGCAGAACGACGCGCGCGTCGTCTTGCTCCGTCACCGTAAACGGCGTCGTAAACAGCGTTCCGTGCAGCGCACAGTTGGTAGACGGCTCGTTGATCGGGAAGCGGTATTCGATCCCGCCGCAGACGAATCGCCCGCCGTCGATGCGGTTGAGCGGGAAGATCGGCGGCATCCCCGTCAAAATCCGCTCCTCATCCGCGTGCAGAACGGAAATGCCCGTTTCGGGATGTGAAAACGCAATGCACGACGCGCCGACGGGGTCAATGACCGCCCGATAGCCGCCGCTTTTGAGCTCGATTGGTTTCGTCATGGTACTCTTATCGGCTTTTCCTTGGAAAGCCTTTCTCCTTTTTGTATTTTTGGCGCAAAGGAAACTTCCTCTTGCAAATCAGACCTTTTTGTTGTATAATAGATTAAAATCGCAATCAATACCCCGCAGAAAGACAATGCTGTCAACTTAAGGGTTTGATGATGTTTATGGTTGACGCAAATGCTTCTCTATATCCGTAGGGCGGGTGGCTTGACCCCCGCCGCGTTGGGCGAATAACTACCGTATTTGATATCATATGTGGGAAATCTACATTCTCTATCATTTCCATCATCGAACTTGTTGCGTTGCTACGAAATATTTGCAGCCGCCTGCGCTAAGTATGACAGCATAACCGCAGAAAGGAACGCTTTCGGAAACGAAGGCACGGTAATGATTATGAATCGCATCAACAAAGCCTATTTTCAAAATGCCCGCGTCGGTCTTTTCACCCATTATACTTACGCAACGTATGCAGAGGGCAAGGGCAACAACTGGGGCGGTACGTGGTATTCCGCCGACAACAGCCGCGGTGCGGTCTCCGCAGAGGAGGCGGCTTCCCTGTTTGACGGCGAGGCATACGCCAAGGTGGCTCACGCACTCGGTGCGGAATACGTCGTCTTCACCGCGGCACACGCAGGCTTCAATCTGCTGTTTCCGTCGGACACGATGAAGCGTACGGGCTGCACACACAAGTGCACCGCATCGTCCGACGTGATCGCCAAGCTGATCGCGGGACTTGCGCCGTACGACATTCCACTGGTGCTGTATCTGCCGCCCAACGACGCCCATGATATCAACGATGATGATCTTGCACGGATGGGCTGGACGGACGACGCCGCACGAATGGCATTTCTCAAGGACTTGATCCGCGAGATCTACGACCGATACGGCAAAAGCATTGCGGGCTTCTGGTTTGACCAATGCGGTCCGACGGCAGACGTCTGCGACTGTGTGCGTGCGTGCAATCCCGATGCGGTCGTTTTTATCAACACAGGCATTACGGGCAATACGGAGCACCATCCGCTGTCCGACATTTTGGTGTCTGAATATTACGGCTCCATTGAAGGCTGTGACTCCGATACCTTACCGACGCATTATTCGCAGGTCAACCGCCAGATCGGAAGCTGGTGGGCACACGGCGGCAAGGCGCCGACCGATGCACGGAATCTCTATCGGTATACCGTGCGCACGATCGCAACGGAGGGACAGTATAACGCAGGCATTGCATGGTCGTGCGGTCCGTATCTTGATCAAACGTGGGAGGACGGCGTACAAGCGCTTTTGCTCTCCCTTGGTGCGCTTATTCACGCGCATGAGGGCATCTACGATACCGTTCCCGGCAAAGCCTATCCGACCGCCCCGAACGCACTTCTTTCCCCCGATGATTGGGGTGTTTCGACGGAATCTCCCGACGGCGATGTTGTGTATCTGCACGTTTTGAATCTGCCCGAGGACGGCGTTCTGCACCTTTGCAAGCCCGCCGACGGAACGCGCTTTGATGCAGCTGAATACGAGGGTTGTGATCTGGTACTGAAAGCGAAAGACGACGGATACGCGGTCACCCTGCCGCAGAACTGCGATCCGACGGATACCGTGATTCGGCTGCATCGGTGCAAATAACGCTTTTTGACAGGCGAGCATCGTGCGGTAGTGTCTTCATTATATCACATTCGCCGCCAAATCACAAGACCTTCCTCGCCGTTTGCAAAAAATATTCCCAAGAACGTTCCGCGCACGCCATATCCTCGACATAATTGCGTGCTATACTGTTAAGTGCTCGGAGGACTTCGTTATGTATCATTTCGTCAAAATGCACGGGCTTGGCAACGACTATCTCTTTAGCTTCGGTGAGGCTCCGCACGACGCGCCGACGCTGTCCCGTCTGCTGTCCGACCGCCATTTCGGCGTGGGTGCCGACGGCTTGATCTATATTA
>JAZQWK010000284.1:0-6136 GCA_045632325.1 Eubacteriales bacterium | reverse complement strand
ATCGTAGGTCTCCTCGGGCTTTGCGGACAGTGCTTCGGAAATGCGGGACAGCTCACTCGCACGCAGATAAGCGTCCGCGACGGCACGTTCACCGCAGACGAGCGTCAGACGCATACCGCCCTTCCAGCGGATCGCACCGATGATGCGGATACATCCGACCTCACCCGTATGCGCAACGTGCGGCGCACAGCAGGCACAAACGTCCCATCCGGGAATCGTCACGATGCGGACGTCTTCTGTCAGCTCCAGTTTTGCACGGTATTCCATATCGGCAAGCGCAGATGCATCGGGATAGGTCACCTCAACGGGCACGTTTGCGTAAACCGCGCGGTTGGCAGTCAGCTCCACGACGATCAGCTGCTCACGGGTCAGCTCCCCTGAGGTATCGAGCGTCATGACCTCATCGCCGAGATGAAACCCGACGTTATCGTATCCGTACTTTTCGTGAAGAATCCCCGACACGATATGCTCGCCCGTGTGGTTCTGCATACGGTCAAAGCGCTTGTCCCAATTGATGACACCCTCGACCGTATCACCGACGTTCAGAGGCGAATCGGTTGTGTGACGGACGATACCGTCTCTGATCTGTACGTCGGTCACGCGTGCACCGCCGAGCGTACCCGTGTCACAGCCCTGACCACCCTGCTCCGGGAAAAATGCGGTGCGGTCGAGGGTAACGGCATAGGTATCAGCACCGATCTCCTCACACGACAGTACCGTCGCCGTAAATTCTTTGATATAGGATGATTTGTTGTATAACAGATTGGTCATGGGAAACTCCTTTGTCGTTTTCATTTCAGTTTTATTTTACCACAACTTTCGGAATGAATCAAGGTTTTCTTGACAATTTCTCGCAGCTGTGCTAAAATAAATATATCGAATCAACCAAGGAAAGGATCCCGTCATGAACAAATATTATCTTGAAAAAGCCGATATCAACAACCCCAAATTATATGAAACGGAAATCGTCTCCGATACCGTTGTCGACATCGTCCCCGATGAGGGCACATTCTTCGGTGTAAAAACCGCCAATGCACGCAAAAACGCCGAGGTCTTTGCACCGGGCGATACGTTCATTCTCGACTTCGGCGACCACCGCGTCGGATATCTTTCTTTCCGTATGCGCCACGATGACCGTTATCTCGATGCGCCCGCCAAGGTCAAGCTCCGCTTCGGCGAAACCGCTTATGAGCTGTCCCGCGATTTTGCAAGCTACCACGGCGGACTCTGTTCCTCATGGCTGCAGGAGGATACCCTCTCCATCGACTTCCCTGAAATCGTCTCCCTGCCCCGCCGTTACTGCTTCCGTTATCTGGAAGTCACCGTCATTTCCTCGCCGCGTCCCGTGCGCCTGACCGATTTTGCCGTCCGCTGTGTCACCTCCGCCGATTGGGCAAAGCTTGAGCCTCTGCCCGCAGACATCGATCCTGCGCTTGCCGCGATCGACCGCGTTGCCGCAAAGACGCTTGCCGACTGTATGCAGACCGCATATGAGGACGGACCCAAGCGCGACCGCAGACTTTGGACGGGAGACCTCCGTCTGCAGGCACTGACCGACTATTATCTGTTCAAAAACGACCGTCTGGCGCGCAGATGTCTGTACCTGTTCGCCGCGTGTGAGGAAGACGGCAAATACCTGCCCGGATGCCTTTATCAGAAGCCAGCTGTGTTCTTTGACGACGGCATGGGCATCACCGACTACGCAATGCTTTGGTGCTCCGCCCTCTGCGACTATTTTGAACACACCGGCGACGAGATCACCGCGCGCGATCTCTATCCCGTGGCACAGCGTCAGATGGATCTCGCCTGCTCGCTGATCGACGAAAACGGCGTACTCGGCTTCCTTGACGGTTGGTTCTCATTCATCGACTGGGCACCTGCGATCGAACGCCGCATCCCGTGTGAAGGCGTTGTGCTGTACACCATGGAAAAGATGGCTTCCCTTGCCGCGTCTCTCGGTGATAACGAACACGCCAAGGCATGGTCTGACAAGCTCACCGACACCCGCAAAAAGGTCTATGACAAATTCTTTGATGAAGACCGCTGTGCGTTCTACAATGCCGACATCGACACGCCACAGTATTCCGTGCAGTCTCAGGCGTGGATGATCCTCGGCGGCGCAATTTCGGGCGAAAAAGCGATCTCCGTTCTGCGTAAGTGCCTGGCATCTCCCGATGCACTGAAGCCCGTCACGCCGTATATGCACCACTACGTGGTGGAAGCGATGGTCAAGCTCGGCATGATGGACGAAGCAAAAGACTACATCAAGTCCTACTGGGGTTCGATGATTGCAAACGGCGCCGATACGTTCTGGGAAGCGTATGACCCCAAGAACCCCGAGCTGTCGCCCTACTCCGACCCGATTATGAATTCCTTCTGCCATGCATGGAGCTGCTCGCCGTCGTATTTTATCAGAAAATATTTTATTTAATTTTTTGTTTACTTATGATATTTGTAGGGGCGATTCACGAATCGCCCCTACAAGCACAGAGAACCATGACCGAATGATAAAGTTGTCAACATTCCCCACAGAAAGGAGTCTCCCCATGACCGCCGAACAAATTACAACCCTCCGAGAAATCCTTGCCGCCTCCAAAAACCTCGTCTTCTTTACAGGTGCCGGCATTTCCGTACCGTCGGGGATTCCCGATTTCCGCTCGGCTGACGGTCTTTATATGCAGAGAGAATTTGCAGGTGCGCGCCCGGAGGAGATCATTTCGCACACCTATTTTTACAAGCATCCCGATATTTTCTACCGCTTCTACCGCGAGAAGATGCTCTATCCCGATGCCACACCAAACGATGCGCACAAATGGATTGCGTCTTTGCAAAGTGATACACGAAACGTCAGCGTCGTCACGCAGAACATCGACGGCTTCCACACAGAGGCAGGCGCAAACACGGTCTTTGAGCTGCACGGTACCATCCACCGAAACCTGTGTCCCGTATGCGGCAAATGCTATTCGCTTGGCGAAATGCTGTCACATCTTGACGCCGACGGCATTCCGCGCTGTCCGCATGACGGCAGAATGCTCAAGCCGGACGTGACGTTATACGAGGAACCGCTTGACGGCGCAACCGTGGACGGTGCCATCGACGTGATTGCTCGCGCGGATACTATGGTCATCATCGGCACGTCGCTCGTCGTCTACCCCGCCGCGTCGTTCGTCCGCTACTTCCGCGGAAAGCATTTGATCCTCATCAACAAAACGCCGACCGATTACGACGGTATGGCGGAGATGGCATTGTATGAGGACGTCATCGATGTGGTAAAAGCGCTGCAGAATCCGATGTAACGGTAGAGATTGACAAAAGCGCCGCCGATGTCGGAAAAAATGTTCTTTTTCATTCTTGATTTATTCACAATTGTGTGGTATAATTATAGGTACGAAAGGAGCGGATGTTATGGCTGATAAGAAAAACGACGGCAAAAAAATCATTGCCAACAACAAAAAGGCATATCACGACTATTTTGTCGACGAGACGATGGAAGCCGGCATCCAGCTGTTCGGCACAGAAGTCAAGTCTCTCCGATGCGGCGGCGTGAATCTCAAGGATTCGTACTGCTCCATTGAGGACGGCGAGCTCTTTGTGACTGGTATGCACATTTCTCCTTACGAAAAAGGCAATATCTACAACCGTGACCCTCTTCGCGAAAAGAAGCTGCTCATGCACAAGCGTGAAATTCTGCGTCTGCTCGGCAAAGTCGGTCAGGAGGGTGTCACGCTCGTGCCGCTGTCGCTGTACTTCAAGGGGTCGCGCGTCAAGGTCGAGCTCGGTATCTGCCGCGGTAAAAAACTCTATGATAAGCGCGAGGACCTTGCCAAAAAGCAGGCAAACCGCGACATCGAGCGGTATACCAAATCCAAAAACAGAGAGGATTGATTCCTCTCCTCGCATGGGATATCTTCTCCGGTATCTCTGCCGCATGGGTCCGTAATGGTTTCGACGGGGATTTTGCGGTATTGTAAGCGGGCCGTGCTTGGGAGACGCACGCAAATATCCTCCCATCTTAAAATTAAACGCTAACGATAACGTTGCTATGGCTGCCTGACATCGGTTGACGTGCCTTCGGGTGCGTGAATCGCTGTCAGCGGTGCTGCGGTCTTTTGTACCGCCCGTCCTCCCCGAGAGTACTGCGGCTCGGGCTTGGGCGTCAATCAGCAGTGCACGTGCACTCCCCGTACGTTGTTGAAGGAGTCATGCAAAAAACAACTGGTCAAGCGGTAAGCCTGTCGGACGGCGCACCGTGAGATGAGATAAAAAAGACCGACTGCGCCCGGAGAAAGCGGTATCAACGGATTTTCGGACGGGGGTTCGACTCCCCCCGGATCCACCAAATAAAAACAGACGAGTAATGCTCGTCTGTTTTTATTTGATCGATTTGGGCGCAGATGTGCCTGCAAGCTGCGAATCGACATCCATCCGAAGTATTTTCTGACGAATTAGCATACCTCAGCAAGAATGACGACTTCAGTGCAGCTTGTGAGGATACCCGAAGGGAATCCTCTTTCGACCTCCCTCCGGATCCACCAAAAAGAATGGAACGAGTTATGCTCGTTCTTTTTCGTTTTTTGAAAAAATATTTCCAAACCCCCTTGACAAATACACCAAGCTATGATATAATATATCACGTTCGAGAGAACAAACCAAATTTTGGGATATTGTGTAACGGTAGCACAACAGACTCTGACTCTGTATGTTGGGGTTCGAATCCCTATATCCCAGCCAAAAATCCCGATTGCGTAAGTAATCGGGATTTTACTTTTTCACTTTTCACTAACTCGGGGATTTGGCGAGGCTATAGGTAATAAAGTGTAGAAGTATTTTATGCAAAAGGGGATAGGTAATATGTCCGAGAGTCCGTTGATGACAAAAAAGAATTCTGATTGCTTCAATCAACACTGCAAAAGAAAACCATCCTAACCAACCATTCCACGGAGCCTGCCGCCATGAAAGAAAATCATCCCACGATCCCACTCACGCGAGAAAACATTGAAAACCAGCTTTGGCAATACAGTAAATTCGACTGCAAAAAAGCGGTGATCGACGTCACCCTGACGGTCGCGCTCTGTGTTCCGATGACGTTTCTCATGTATTTTATCGTAAAGGATAACAACCACCGCTTTTTCTTCGATCTCGTGTGTATGCTGCTTCCGATCTTACCGATACCGATCGTGCTTTTTCAAAGTTACCGAGCCCTCATCGAGCGAAGCTGTCTGAGGAGAGGCGCATATGATATCGTTGACAGTTCGCTTTATTACAAAGACGAAGCGTACAATCGACACGGCACGCACTATTATTTCTATTTTGAACGTTTTCCGAAGTGCGAGGTCGATCATACCGCATATGCGCTTGCCGCTGCAGGAGATCCGTTCCTTCTTGTCCTCTACCGCACGAAAAGACAGCGCGTCAAGCTCTTCTTCCCCGCAAAACGATACGAATACCGAAAACCGTAATTGACATTGGGAGAGAACCATGATGAAAGAAACCGCAACCAAAGAACGCATCACGCGCAATTCCATTGAACAGGAGCTTTGGAAAACCAATGCTGCCGAAATCAGAGGAACCGTATTCTCCTTATCTTATACCCTCCTCTTCGGCGGGCTGATCTCGCTGGTTTTGTGCATTGCCTGCAATCAAATACCGCTGCATCCTGTCATTACGTTCTTTATCGCACTGCTTCCGCTGATTCCGTTCTTCGCGATACTGCGTCTGCTTTTCACCGTGCTGAACGAACGCAAGCTTTTGCAGGCATGCGCGTTCGACGTCGTCAGCACCACCCTTTTCTCAAAGGACGAAAAATACAGTCAAGTGCACCGCGAACTCAACCGCTATTTTTATTTTGAGAGCTATCCGCCGTGTGAGGTCACTTATACCGCCTATCAGATTGCATCACCGGGAGACTCCTATTATATCGTCCTGTACCGCGCCAAAAAGCCGTATGTCAAAGCCTTTTACGCCCAAAATGCCTACGATTTGCGGGAAACATAATTTTCAAAAAACAAATTTTAACTTTTTTTGAGAAACCTATTGACAAATCGACCCTGCCGTGATATAATATTATACGTTCGAGAGAACAAACCAAGATTGGGATATTGTGTAACGGTAGCACAGCAGACTCTGACTCTGTATG
>JAZQWK010000283.1:0-5421 GCA_045632325.1 Eubacteriales bacterium | reverse complement strand
GATCGCCAAAAATATGGTATAATCGGTGCGTAAATCGGAGTTTTTCCGATTTTTTGCTGTTTTTACAGCCAAAAACGATAAAGCTGTTCTCGGACATTCCCATTTTCTGCGCGAAAATTACCTCCAATACGAGCGGACATCGCTGTATTCGATGCGGATATGTTCTGCGTTCTGCCTCCAATAACAACGGACATATAGCGGAATTCACGTCCCTTCTTTTCTGCGTTCCCGTTTAGCTCTGCGGTTTTGCCCCCAATAACAGAGGACATAACTTGTAAGCGATCAACGTTTTCCCGCGTTTTACCCCCAATTACAAAGGACATGATACTGCAAATCTGCCGCACGCGTTCATCATTGTCCGTTGTTTTACCTCCAATAACAACGGACAATGATGAAGAATTGCCGCCGCTGCAACAATACGCTTACCCGATTTTCCCCCAATAACAGGGGATAGGTATCGTTCCGATCCTCTCAAATGCCCGTTCCGTACACGGTTTTCCGTTTTTTTCTACCTCCAATAGGAGAGGACACCGATTTGCGCCGTGTGTCGCCCGTTCTCCAATATGTGCGGACGTATCCTCCAATATCAAGCGACACACCTCCAATACAGGCGGACAATACCTCCAATGACAAAGGACATGATACATCCGATAATTACCAGTTTTTCCTTTATTTTCAGGGTATTTTTACGCTTTCCTTTTTTCTGTAAGTAATTGTATGTATTCGTATGTGAGATGTAACGCGTGACGGAGGTCCCTTGACAGATCGACGTTTTTCCTGTATTCTTATGCTGGATCCGTCAGCGGTTTCATGCAAAAGCCGTCTTTTTACGATCTCGTTTTCTTCGTATGATTTGCTCCAAATTTATCTGAAAGGAGGTGCCGTACCGTGGCACAGAAGTCTACTTCCCATATCGGCGGAAACGCTCCGTTCTTCCGTTTATCCAACCGTCATATTTCCGCTTCTCTGCGCCGCTTATCTGTCAATGCAGCATCCGCGACGGAAACGCAGTACGGCTTCTCCTCCCTTGCCGATCTGGCACTGTATGCCATGATCGGAACGGTACTTTCCAATCCTTCTTTTACGTATGCAAACGGCGGGCTGCAAAACCTGCTTCTTCGCCATACCAAAAATCGCTATTTCAGTCTCCATCGCGCCTTCCGTCGTTTGACACAGTCGGGTTATCTCCGCCGTACCAGAATCCCGGAAGGAACAAACTGTTTTCACGACTACTATACGCTGTCGTACGCACCCGAAACCGATTCCATGCATCAAGAATGTCTTTCGTATACAGAAGGGATGGCGTTCCGTGCAGCGTATCGGCCGTTTGTTCCGCCGACGGAGGACTATACGGAAGTCAGCGCTCCCATGCTGATGGATCCGACGCTTTCCCTCGGCGCCAAGGGATTATATATCGTCATTGCCCGTTATCTTCGTCTGCAGACCTATAAGCCGGAGATCGTTTTATCCAAGGATATGCTCCGTTCCGTCTGTAAAGAAGGCAGCAATGCCTTTGATCGGCTGTTCCGTGAACTGCGCTGCCGCGGTTATCTCGTTCTGACACGTCAAAACCGCAGCGGCTCCGGATATCCTCAGTACCTTTATACGCTCAATAAAACATCAGATCCGTCAAATACATCCCCATCCGATACAAAGAAGCAGGAACCCAAGGAACCGACGGCAGCTGCCGTTTCCCAGCCGATCAGACGCGATCCCGCCGTGAAACACGACGCGTCTTCTGCTACCCCCGTTTCTGCTGCAGAGATCCGCACGCAGATCGAGTATCCTTGTTTGGTAAGCGATTATCCCGCACAGCGGCTGGATTGTATCGTATCCATTCTGCAAACGTTTTTATCACCCCCGAAGGCCGGCGATGCACACCATATCAAGATCTTGGGTGTATCGTATCCAAGAGAGGAAATTTCCGCTCGGATGTCCGCGCTTGACAGCGAAGACATCCGCTATGTCCTGGATACCTATCGTGAGGTCTCTCAAACCCAAAAGATCCGCAGTGTACGCAAATACTTAACGTCCTGTCTGTTCCATGCCAAGGAAAATCTGGCAATGGCGTTGGACGCATTTGCCATTCGAACGCCGGGTCATACCGCAACATAAACACAGCTCCGTTTGAAAGATATTGTTTTTTGATATCTGCAGCCGGAGCCAAAAGTATTTGTCCCGATTGTCATACGGTTCGTTTGGAACAACAAAAACCGGTATTTTTTTCGATCGTTCAGTCATACTTTTTCCGATCCTCGGCAGCATTGAGCCAAAACCAGGCAGCGCAATGCTGCTTTTTTGTTTTTTCGGCTGCAAATCTGCAGGATACGTCATATTTTTACGCATTTTCGCAGGGATCCTCGCCTGACCATCGGTTTTCAACAGGATGAGTATAAACAAAATGAAAAGCTAGTTCATAAATATGGGGCGGATGAAATCATGATCGATGAAAATTGCTTTTATGAGAATTCGGTACATGGGAAACGGACGGAAATTATTATATCCTTATTTTATTATATCTAATCAGATCATATCCGTTGATATCATATCTTCATCTTCTGTTATTTTTTTGATAAAACGTATTGACAACGTGTTGGTTTTGCGGTATAATATCTTTATATGTAATACTCAAAGACGATGACGAAGCGAGTACGCGATCACGATGTTTTTTTCAGAGAGTCGGGCGGGTGGAAACCGGCAAAACACGATCGGCGGAAAATCCCTTCTGAGTTGCAAAGCTGAACCGATGATATCCAAGTAGGCTGCGACGGTTCCTCCACGTGACGGAGGCGCGTCTGAAACAAAGCGGTTCTGGACTGTTTTCAAGGAATGCGGCGGTAAAATAAGCTGATATTTTACCAATGAGAAAAATTTCCGGTTTTTCCGGAAACACTCTCCGGAAAATAGTTTTTGTCCCGTTTCGGTTTTGGAACGGGCTTTTTTCATTTTTTACGTTTCAAAAGAAAGGATCTTGTACTGTGTTATACGAAAAGGTATCAACAAATCTGAATTTTGTTGACAGAGAAAAAGAAATCGAAAAATTCTGGAAAGATCAAAACATTTTCGGCAAGAGCATTGATCTGCGTGCCAAGGGCGACGAATACACGTTTTACGACGGACCTCCTACTGCCAACGGTAAGCCGCACATCGGTCACGTTCTGACCCGTGTTATCAAGGATATGGTCCCGCGTTACCGTACGATGAAGGGCTGCCACGTTATCCGTAAGGCAGGCTGGGATACGCACGGTCTTCCGGTTGAACTGGAGGTCGAAAAGGCTGTCGGTATCGAGGGCAAGGATCAGATCGAAGCTTACGGTCTGGAACCGTTTTTGGAAAAATGTAAGGAATCTGTCTGGAAGTCCAAGGGTATGTGGGAGGATTTTTCTTCCACGGTCGGCTTCTGGGCGGACATGGACGATCCGTACGTTACTTATCACAATTCGTTTATCGAATCCGAATGGTGGGCACTGAAGCAGATCTGGGACAAGGGACTGCTTTATAAGGGCTTTAAGATCGTTCCTTACTGCCCGCGCTGCGGTACGCCGCTGTCCTCTCACGAGGTTGCGCAGGGCTATAAGACCGTCAAGGAACGCTCCGCCGTCGTCCGCTTCAAGGTGGAAGGCGAGGATGCATACTTCCTTGCATGGACGACCACACCCTGGACGCTGCCGTCCAACGTCGCGCTGTGCGTCAATCCCGTCGAAACGTACTGCAAGGTTGCTGCCGCTGACGGCAGAACCTATTATATGGCAAAGGCACTGCTTGATACCGTTCTCGGTTCTCTGAAGACCGAGGATGCGCCCGCTTACGAGATTCTCGAAGAATACGCGGGTGCCGATCTGGAAGGCCGCTCCTACGAGCCGCTGTTCCCGTGGGCAAAGACCGTTGCCGACAAGCAGGGCAAGCGCGGCTTCTTTATCACCTGTGACGGCTACGTTACGATGTCCGACGGTACTGGTATCGTTCACATCGCACCGGCCTTCGGTGAAGACGACGCCAACGTCGGCCGCAAGTACGACCTGCCGTTCGTGCAGTTTGTCAACGGTAAGGGTGAGATGACCGAGGAGACCGATTATGCCGGTACCTTCGTCAAGAACGCCGATCCGCTGGTTCTGACTGACCTTGATAAGGCAGGAAAGCTGTTCTCCGCTCCCAAGTTTGAGCACGAATATCCGCACTGCTGGCGCTGCAATACGCCTCTGATCTATTATGCGCGCGACTCCTGGTTCATCAAGATGACCGCTGTCAAGGAACAGCTTATCCGCAACAACAATACCGTCAACTGGATCCCCGAATCCATCGGTAAGGGACGCTTCGGCGACTGGCTGGAAAACATCCAGGACTGGGGTGTGTCGAGAAACCGTTATTGGGGTACGCCGCTCAACATTTGGGAATGTGAGTGCGGTCACCGTCATGCCATCGGCTCCATTGAAGAGCTGAAGTCCATGTCTGATAACTGTCCCGATGAAATCGAGCTGCACAGACCCTTCATCGATGCCGTTTCGATCAAGTGTGAAAAGTGCGGCGGTCAGATGCACCGTGTTTCCGAGGTTATCGACTGCTGGTTTGACTCCGGTTCCATGCCGTTTGCACAGTGGCATTATCCTTTTGAAAACAAGGAAACGTTCGACGCACACTTCCCGGCAGACTTTATCTCCGAGGGTGTCGACCAGACCCGCGGCTGGTTCTATTCTCTGATGGCAATCTCCACGCTGCTCTTTGACTGTGCGCCCTATAAGAATGTTCTCGTTCTCGGTCACGTTCTTGATAAGGACGGTCAGAAGATGTCCAAGTCCAAGGGCAATGCGGTCGATCCGTTTGAAGCACTGGAAACCTTCGGTGCCGATGCGATCCGCTGGTACTTCTATTCCAACTCCGCTCCGTGGCTGCCCAACCGCTTCTATGCAGAGGCTGTGACCGAGGGGCAGCGCAAGTTCATGGGTACGCTTTGGAATACTTACGCATTCTACGTTCTGTATGCGAACATCGATAACTTCAATCCGACCGAATATACGCTTGACTACGACAAGCTCGGCGTTATGGATCGCTGGATTTTGTCCCGTCTGCAGTCTACGGTCAAGGCGGTTGACGACAACCTGTCGGTCTACCGTATCCCCGAAACCTGCCGCGTGCTGACCGATTTTGTCGACGAGCTGTCCAACTGGTACGTTCGCCGCAGCCGTGAGCGCTTCTGGGCAAAGGGAATGGAGCAGGATAAGATCAATGCCTACATGACCCTGTACACGGCGCTGGTGACGCTCTGTAAGGCTGCAGCACCGATGGTGCCGTTCATGACAGAAGACATCTACCGCAATCTGGTATGCTCCGTTGACAAGAATGCGCCCGAATCCGTTCACCTCTGCGATTTCCCGTCGGTTGTCGATGCATGGATTCTGCCGGAACTGGAAAAGGAAATGGAAG
>JAZQWK010000282.1:0-6196 GCA_045632325.1 Eubacteriales bacterium | reverse complement strand
TGGAAGCCGCGTAATCAGCGATAGACTTGCACGCTTCAAACATCGTGTTGTACTTGACTTCAGCGGTGTTTTCCGGAATCTTGCCGATATGCGTGGTAACGATGCCGCATTCGAGCTTCTTGGAGAGGTCGAGGATTCTCTTGAAGCGGTCGACCTTTTCCTTGTTTGCGTTGGGATCGTCGTAGCCGCCGATATCGCCGCAAAGTGCGGAGAAGACCATGCCCTTGTCCTTGATGCGGTCGAGATGATCCTTGACGACTTCGTCGGGAAGGTCGTCGGAGACGTAGAACTGAACGCCGTCAATGCCGAGGGTAGCGGCAACTTCGAGGTTTTCTGCAAAGGTGGGGCGGCGGAAGCCGTTTATCATTGCACCGATTTTCATAGTAGTAGATTCCTTTCTTATGTCTGGGGTTAAATATTATTTGCGCCGAAAAAACAGCTGTCAGAGTCTGAAGTGCCCGATCGGCGGCTTTGAGCGATTATGTGATGCGAAGCGGAAGATTACTGATTGGCTCCGTGGAAGATATCGACCAGTTCATCCAGCTTTTTCTCTGCCGCACCGATCTTCTTCTGAACGGCAGAAGCGTAATCGGTGGAGTTTGCGGAGATCAGATCGCGGTAGACGAGACCGATGCTGTTCAGCGCGTAGTTGTATGCGTAGATGAAGTTGGTGGTCAGCGAGTCGTGGATGATATCGATCATCTGACCGGAGACGTCGTCGCGTGCATACTTAACCTTGAGTGCGGTCTCGTACCATGCGGGTGTGACGACACGGTAAGATTCTGCGTTGAGTGCTTCGATGACCGCGCCCGCGATATCGAGGTTTGCGGAGGACGAAGGAATACAGCCAAGCAGAGCCGTATCGTGTACCAGAGAATGATAGTTTACCTGTGCTTCGTCGTACTTGGGATGCGGCAGGAAGCCGAAGTCCTCCTCCATATCACGCAGACCGACTGCCGTCGAGAACGTACCGTTTCCGAGGAACAGCGTGTTGCCCGATGCAAAGATGGTTCCCTGGTTGCCGGTTGCACCGGTAAAGGTGCCGGGGAGGTGGAACAGGTCGTTGAGCTTTTCTGCCAGCTTGACCGCATCGTCGGAGATCATTGAAAGCTCGATGAAGCCGTCGGCGTCACGTGTCGTGAAGGCGATATCGGTGCCGTATACGAAGCCGTCGGTCGATGCCTGCGTTGCATAGCAGACGAAGCCGAGCTGATCGTCAACGTCGGGCTTGGAGTCGTTGTTGACGTCAACGTAGACGCTCTTGATCAGTTCTGCCATGCGGTCGACGGTCCACTTTCCTGCGATGACTTCTTCGTAAAGTCCGTCTGCATTGTCGAAATGGTCGGCAAAGAGCTGCTTGTTGTAGTAGACCACGCGTGCATTGAGCAGCGCGGTGATGAAGTAGTCACCTGCGAGGAAGAAGCGGTAATCGGAGCCGAGCGACAGCTCATCCATGTAGAGATTGTTCCACCACGGCTGGGAGAAATCGAGATAATCCAGATCAAACGTATTGACAAAGCAATTGTCTGCAAGCAGCTGTGTGACGCCGGTCTGATGACCCATAAACAGATCGTATGTCTGGTCGCCCGACATTACGAGCTTGCGGATGGAGTTTGCAACGGAATCCCACGTATCCTGATAGGGATCGTGCTGAAGCGTGATGTTCAGCCGTTCCTCCACATTGGAATTACGGCGCATGACGGCGTCGTTGACAACGTCGCCCGCCAACTCCTCGGATTCCTCATAGTAGATCTGGTGTGCTTCGTTTGCATTGTAAATGCGGAAGGTCGCACCGTCGAAATCGAGATCTGCGGGGAGAGAGTCCTTTGCCTGTGACGGGTCGTTCGGATCGACGGTGACCGCTTCCGTTGCGGCAGTACCGTTATCAGCCGCAGTTTCCGCGGGGCTGCCCGCATCACCGCCGCAGGATGCGACGGTCGGGATGATCGTCAGCGCGGCAAGCAGAAGTGCCGCTGCGCGAAGATTGGACTTTTTCATGGGAACCTCCGTTGGGGTGTTGTTTTAAGACCGAAATCAGCCTTCGATGCCGCGGAAGACATCGAGGACCTTTTCAAGGTTCTTCAGACCGGCCTTTTCCTTGGACTTGAGCGCGGATGCGAAGTCGGTCTTCTTTTTGGTAACGAGGTCACGGTAGATCAGACCCATACCGTTGATGGCATAGTTGTATGCATAAATGAAGTTGGTCGTTGCGGATTCACGGATCATGTCGATCATCTGCGTGGACAGGTCGTCACGGGAGTACTTGACCTTCAGAGCGGTTTCGTACCATGCGGGCGTGACGGAGCGGTAGGTTTCTGCTGCGAATGCTTCCAGACATGCGCCGACCATATCGAGGTTTGCGGAAGAAGCGGAAATACAGCCGAGCAGGTTGGAGTCGTGGACGAGGTTCTTATATTCGGTCTGTTCTTCGTCGAACTTGGGATAAGGCAGGAAGCCGAAGTCGTCCTTCATATCGCGCAGATTCTTTGCGGAGCCGAGGTTGGAGTTGCCGAGGAACATCATGCGGCCTTCGATGAAGACGGTTTCCTTGGGCGCGTCGCCGTCGAAGTTGAAGTAGCTGCCTTCCTGATAGAAGAAGTTGACCAGCTTTTCTGCAAGCTTGACTGCATCGTCGCTCATCATCTGCAGCTCGATAAAGCCTTCTGCGTCACGGGTGGTGAATTCGATGTCGGAGCCGTAAACGAACGGGTCGGAGGAGGACATGGTCAGATAGGTACCGAAGCCGAGCTGGTCGTCTGCATCGGAAACACCGTTGTTGTTGAGGTCGACGTAAACTGCCTTGGAGATTTCAGCCATGCGGTCCATCGTCCACTTGCCGTCGAGAACTTCTCTGTACAGCTCATCGGCATCATCGTAGTAGTCTGCGTACAGCTTCTTGTTGAAGAAGACGGCACGGGTCCAGAACAGAGCATCCATGAAGAAGTCACCGGACAGATAGAAACGGTAGTCGGAGCCGACGGAGAGCTCGTTCATGAAGTTGTTGTTCCACCACGGCTGGGAGAAGTCGATGTATTCGAGATCATATGCGTTGATGAAGACGTTTTCGGTAACGAGCTGGGTGACACCTGCCTGTGCGCCCATGAACAGGTCATAGGTTGTGTCGCCTGCCATAACGAGCTTCTGGATCTCGCCGCCGATATCCTTCCAGCCATAGTCATAGGAGTCGGACTGGAAGACAATGTTCAGACGTTCCTGAACGGAAAGGTTACGGCGGTAAACCGCGTCTTCGACAACTTCACCGGTTTCCTCACCGAGACCTGCGAAGAATTCTTCGTTTCTCTTGGTGGAGGAGCAGTAAACACCGAAGGTTCTGCCGCCGAAGTCGAGGTTGTCGGGCAGGGTATCCTTGATCTGGGAACGGTCGTTGGGGTCAACGGTTTCAACCTCGGTCTGCGCGTCGGTGGCAGGTGCGGTATCGGTGGTGTCGGCAGTATCGCCGCCGCAGGATGCAAACGTCGGAACGGTCATCAGTGCTGCGAGCAGAAAGGATGCGCAGCGGATCATTTGCTTTTTCATGATACATATCCTCTTTCTTTGTGTTTTTTAACGGAGCGTAAAATACTGATTACAGTATATCAGAAATATTCGTTTTTTGCAATAGGAATGTACAAATTTCACATCGAAAAAATCATTTTTCTCAATAAAATAACGGCACTGCCGCGGGATTTGGCGTTACAGTGCCGTTTATGCATCGTTGATCGGAATCAGCAGCAGCGCAGAAGATCGCCGCCGCAGCATTCGCACAGACAGTCCGCGCAGATCAATCCTTCGCACAGATCGCAGGTGGAGCATCCGCCGATACCCGTATACGTTTTGCCGTACTGTCCTGCCGAGGAGCGCATATTTTGAAGTGCCGCCTGATATTCGGCGTTGGCAGGATCCATATAGCATGCAATTTCAAAGTATTTCTGTGCGTCGTGATACCAGCCGCGCTGCAAAAGTGTGCAGCCCTTGAGGTAGTTCCACTCAGCCCCTCGTTCTCCCATCGGGATGCTGTCAAGCAGGATGCCCGCCTCGGAAAAGCGTCCGGTATTGATCAGCATACGGATGCGGTTCAAGGTCGGCGCAGATCCCGTATAAGAGGATCCTGTGCTGCTGCCGGAGCCGTAGCTGTAGCTCTGACCGGAGCCGTAGGAGCCCTTGTTGGCACGTTCCCGCTGGATCTGGTCGTAGGCCTCGTTGATCTCTTTCATTTTCTCGCCTGCAAGATCGGCAAGATCGGAGCCAGCGTAGTTGTCGGGGTGATATTTGCGAGCAAGGGCGCGGTATGCTTTTTTGATGTCGTCGTCTGCGGTGTCACGGGAGACACCGAGTACCTTATACGGATCGGTCATGGATCGTTGATTCCTCTGTTTTCTATGGATTGTTTTTTACGATTTCGGTGTTTCATCGGCAAATGCGGGATCTTTTTGGGAAAGCGCACGTCCGGGATGATCGAGAATTTGTTTGGTGATATGCGGGATGCCGAGGGTCAGCAGATTTTCAATGCACGGCCACGCGGGATGCGCCTCACAGCCGTCTGCCAAAAGCAGTGCGTGATACGCAGACCGACAGGAAAGCAGAATCGCGTTTTCCATCCGTTCTCTGTGCGCCCGAAGATATTCGGTGACGGAAATGCCGTCAGATTTTGCCGTCAGAACGAACGGATTGTATGCGCCGGATGCCTCGTCCTTCGGTGCGTCGTCCAGGGCGTCCAAAAGATAGATGCAGCGTCCGACGGCAGCACCGACCGTTTCGGCAATACGGCGATCCGTATCGGTCAGTCCGTGGGAAAACAGATTGCCGAGCAGACGTCCGAACGGCTCTGCCGCAGCGTCGGGAGAGGATTCTTCTGCTTGCTCCAGCCCGGACAGTGCGGAAAGTTCGGCGTGTACCGTCTCATCCAACGGAAGAAGATCGGGATCCAGCCGCAGGGCTTTTTTACGCATGGAGGCGGTCGGCACGGAAAGGATGCGGTATGCGAGTCGTTTGATGCCTCGCTCGTCCGCGACGTTGTCCAGCACGCCGTAATGGGTCAGAAGTGCAGCGGCGTGGGACGTGTACCGCAGGGCATCACAATCGGCAAGCATCGTCTTTTTGCGAAGGGGATTTGCCAGACAGCGCATCGGACGGAGTTCTCCCGTTTCGCCTGCAAGGAGCATCCGTACCATGACGAGGAGCACGAAATCATATCGCAAGGTCATGGAGAGCAGAGGTGAGATATTCTTTTCCATGCTTTTGCAGACGCCGCAGTAAACCGCGCGATAATAGGCGTATTCCTTGACCCGCAGCTCGGCGGCAAGCGGACGGATGTATCCGAACATAGCAGTAAACGCTCCGATTCCTGAATGGATTTCCTATATTTTACCACGAAGGCATAGAGAGGATAGAAATAGGGTTTAAATTTTTTGTAAATTCTTTTCCATCTGCAAAAAAATCACAGAGAACCGCCGCTCTCTCTTGACGGCGCATCGCGGCTGTGATATAATGAAGAAAAACTATCGGAAACGAGGTATACCTCTATGCTGAACACCAAAGCAACCTATCCCTATTGGATCACGGAACCGGACGACATTGCCGCCATTCTTGCATCCTGCAAGCGCGGTACCGTTCATACGCTCTGCACCTCTGCCGGTGGACATGAGATTCCGTATATCACTTATGGCGAAAAAGAAGATTACCACAGACAGGCGAACTATTCCTCTTCCTGCGGTGCAAGACATCCGAAATATTACGCCGACCGCGAGGGCAAGCGCAAGACGATCATGATCATCGGTGCAACGCACGGACAGGAAACGGAAGGTGTCTGCGGCATTGCCAATCTGCTGACGCTGCTGGAAACCGGTGTTGATCTGCGCGGAGAGGGTGTTCCGATGATCACCGATGCGTTTGATGCGCTGAATCCGCGTCTTGTCATTGTGCCGATCTACAATATGGATGGCCGACGCCGCTGTCCTGCCGACTCCATGCTCGGCGAACCGCATGATGCCGACGGCTACGGTCTGCGTTACTACGGACAGGGCACGTGGAAGGACGGTTCTCTGTGCGGCTGGCCGCAGTGCAAGATGATTCATCCGATTAAGGAAGCGGCAGGCTACCTCGGTGCGTATTACAACGACGACGGCATCAATCTGATGCACGACAACTTCTTTGCGCCGATGGCAGAGGAGACGCGCGCGCTGATGAAGCTGATCGA
>JAZQWK010000281.1:0-4978 GCA_045632325.1 Eubacteriales bacterium | reverse complement strand
TGGCGTTGGTGATCCATTGCTTGTGGTAAATGCGATGCGTATAGCGCCAGAACATACGCTGGCACATCGAGCAGATCGGAATCGGCACGATGATCATCAGTGCGAGCCGCCAGTCCTCAACGAACAGCATGATCGAGATGCCGACGAGGATGAGAAGCTGCTCGATGATATTGGCAAGTCTGTGAACCAGGAACTGCTGAATTTCTGCGGTATCGCCCGTGACGCGCTGCATGATCTCACCTGCGGTGCGCTTGGAGATCTTGGAAATGGACAGCATCTGTACCTTGTCAAAGACCATCTCACGCAGACGGACGATGATGCGGTTGCCCGCGTGGATGAGCGACATCGAGCGTGCCCAAGAAACGAGCTTCGTTACGACGTGCAGGGCAAACATCGACAGGATGACGAGCGCAAACTCGGTCAGGCGGTTGTCTGCCATCGGTTCGATGAACTCGTCGACGAGCACACGGTTTAAGTACGGTCCGATCATGTTCATGCCGGTGATGGCGAAGAACAGAACGATCGAGATCAGAAGATGCCATTTGTACGGACTTGCGATCTCCCACATACGGGAGAAGATGTGCTTTTTGTCAACGCAGTGCATACAGATGTGAGAGCCTGCGCGGTATTTGCGTCCGCACTTGGGACAGAAGCGGTTGTAGCTCTTGTCGTAGTCGGGATCGATGAGTCCCGTGTCGATGAAGTGATTGATGCGCTTGGCGATCGTCGCGTATTCGCTCTGATGGGACAGATCGCCGCGGCAGAGAATGACCAGACGACCGTCGACGAGACATTCGAGTGCGACCTCGCCGATGCCCGACGTTGCGTGGAATTCGCTCATGTCGGAGAGCTTGTAGCGTGCACGCTCCCGCTCGTGTTCGATGACGTAGAAGATACCGTCACAGAGCGCGGCGTAACCGATCTGCGGCCTGCAGTCTGCAACCGTCAGATCAGAGGAGAGCACCACCGTCGGCGTTTTCCCGTCAAGCTCGGGGAGGCAGGCAACGATTTTTTCCCAGATCACGGCGCGGCGATTGGGATTGACTGCCGGATTTTTTTCCATTTTATCTTTCAAGGGATGATTTCACCTCGGATTCCATCTTGGTTTTCGCTTTACAGATAAAGCTCGATCTTCTTGTAGCTTGCGCGGTCGAGTGCTTCCACGGACGGGATTTCAAAGCGGTTGCCGTCAACGTCTACGATGAAGACGTGATCGTGGTCGACCTTCAGCATGGAGCGGTACGTGTCCTGCACGGTAAAGGAAAAATCGTCTGCGTTGTCAAGATCGACGCGCCAGTAGGAAAAGCCGTAGCGTTCCTTGACGGAGAGAATTTTCTTGATACGCGGTGCGTAATACTTGCGTCCGAGCTCTCCCGTGAGGAGCTTCTGCGTCTGCTCGGACAGCGCGGACAGCTCGCGGATCATGCCGATCTCCTTCTGATCCTTGTCAAGCACGGAAATATAGGACTGGGGCATATCAAAGGGAAACGCACTGTGCAGGAAAATGCGCTCGTACGTCTGCTCCTCGACGACGCCTTCGTCGTTGGGAAGCGTTGTCTTCAGCGAGAGAAATCCGTCCTGCTCGGTAAAGTGGGCGTTGGAATCGTCAAGATATCGGATTTTGATGACCGCGTCAAAGGCGGAGGTTGGTGTTTGGGTTTCAGCCATGAGGGGCTCCTTTCTAAATATTGAATTATGTAGAAATGTGCTGTGAATAAGACGCATCGATGTTTACCGGTGACGCGTAGGGGCGATTCACGAATCGCCCGCAGAAAAAATCAAACTCACAAATACGGTAAAATCATACGGAAACAACGTCGTTTTTCATCTCAAAGCATCTTCAAAGTGAGACGTTTCGGGCGATTCGTGAATCGCCCTTACAGTTTCGGTGAGATTACGCTTCAATACCAACGTTCTTCAGTGCGTCAGCCTGCAGCTTATAAAGCTTGTAATAAATGCCTTTCTTGGCAAGCAGTTCGTTGTGCGTACCGAACTCGGGCATTTTGCCGTTTTCGATGACGATCAGCTTGTCGGCAGAGCGCAGGGTAGAGAGTCGGTGTGCGATCATGATCGTCGTGCGGTTCTTGGTCAGACGTTCCAGCGCCGTCTGAATCTGACGCTCGGTCTGCGTGTCCATTGCCGCAGTTGCTTCGTCGAGAATCAGAATCTTCGGATTGCGCAGAATCGCGCGTGCAATGGAAACGCGCTGACGCTCACCGCCCGACAGATCGCGGTAGCCGAATCCGATCTGCGTTGCGTACGCATCGGGCAGCTTCATGATGAAGTCGTGCGCGCCGGCGATCTTGGACGCTTCGAGTACCTCCTCGTACGTTGCATCGGGTCTTGCGTAGCGGATATTGTCAAGAATCGTGCCCATGAACAGATACGTTTCCTGCGAGACGATCGCGACGTTCCGGCGGATATCGGCAAACGACAGGTCGCGGACGTTGATGCCGTCGATCAGAATTTCACCCTTGTTCGCATCGTAAAGACGGATGAGCAGATTGGCAAGCGTCGATTTGCCTGCACCCGTGTGACCGACGATACCGATGACGCGTCCCGGCTCGATATCAAAGGAGACTCCGTCGATGACCTTGCGGTTCTTGACGTAGGAAAATTCAACGTCCTTGAACGTGACGCGGCCTTCGCAGTTTTCAAGCGGGACGGGATCGGGACGCTCAACGACCTCGGGAACGGCGTCCATGATCTCAAGGAGTCGGTTGACCGCGTTGAGACAGTCCGCGCCCCAGTTGACCATGTCAACGAAGAAGTACATCGGTCCGTAGACCATGTTCATATAAGTAACGAACGTCAGCAGCGTACCGTAGGTGAGGTCGCCCTTGACGCACATCCAGCCGCCGATCGCCCATACCATGATGTTGCCGATGTAAAGCAGCATATCGACGGACGGGAACGCCCACGTTTCAAACGTGGAGAGCGTCCGGTCGTCAAACGCTGCGCGTTCGCTCTTTGCGTGGAAGCGGCTGATCTCCGCCTTTTCCTTGGAGAACGCCTTGACGACGCGGACACCCGACAGAACGTCGGAAAGCTGCGCGTTCATCGAGCGGCGGGAGGAGAAGCGCTTTGCATGGAGCTTGTCGAGCTTTGCAAAGATCAGCTTGATGGACCAGACGAACAGCGGAAGCGTGATCAGTGACAGAAACGCAAGCAGCGGATTCATGATGAACATCAGAACGACGATGACGATGATGGTCATGACGTTGATGACGAGATGCTGCAGACCGTCGACGAAAAACCAGTAAATAGAGGTTGCGTCAGAGTTGACCTGTGTCATCAGGCCTCCCGTCTGACGTCCCGTGAAGAACGACAGGGAAAGGCGCTCGATGGAGGAGAAGATCGTTTTCTTCAAGTCGTAAACGACGTTCGCCGTGATTTTCGCCGATATGGTACCGGTGATCATCGAAAAGACGATATTGATGACGCGCGTACCGACGATGATCATCAGAACGAGCAGAATGTTGCCGAAGAACGCGCCGGTCTCCGAGAGGATCTCATCGTAGAAGAAGCCGTTGGAAAAATACGGCGTGATGACCGAGAGCACCGCGGACAGCACCATGATGACGAAGATCGTCAGAATACCGAATTTGTACTTTAAGAAGAACCCGCTCATGCGGCGGATGATCTTGCCCTTGTCCATACAGTGCGGACAGATCTTGCGGTTGCGGTCGGGATAACGGCGGCCGCACTTCGGACAGAAGATCTCGCGGTTGAAGTCTTCTTCGTCGGGCGTGACCTCGCCCTTGTCCTTGATCTGATTGAAGTATTTGACAAACAGATTTGCGCTGTTTTTCGCCGTACCGGACAGATAGGAGAGCAGAACGAAGGTTCCTGCATCCTCGTCGTTTTCCTTTTGTTTTGCGGTCAGACGCGCGTCGGAGATCAGCGATTCGAGCTTGAGATCATAAATGGATTTGACAGGATAGTATTGGTAACCGATTTCCGTGAAATCACATTGCAGCCGCTCGGGGTGCAGAAAGCGCTGTGCCGGCGACATATTCTTCGGAAGCAGCGTTTTGACACCGCTGACGACGATCAGATCGTCCTTGGTGGCGATCAGCCAGTTGTCGCAGTAAACGTGTTCGGGAGAAATATCGGTCTTTGCGCACAGCAAAATGGAATCGGCGGTGATGCCGCGGGTTTCCAGCTGTTGGATCAGCTGGTCGGGCATCCGATCAATTTGCAGCATATCGGAAAAAGACTCCTTTCTTTTGTTTGGGACGACATCCTATGGAATGGTCTTTGCTGTTGATTTCGTTAATTAAACATATGTTTGCGATTTACCTTGGACTATTATACCGCATTTTTCGCATCCTGTCAATGTTTATAATCAAAGTTTCCGCCGTTTTTTGCGTTTCTTTCCGTTTTTGTGCCGTCTTGATGAAAGAATAAGAAAATTTTGCGCGGATTCTTGAAAAATTCATATTCTTATGATATACTGTAAAAAAACGAAAACGGAGGAACAAAGCGTATGAAGGTAGCCTCGTTCGTCATCAGCATCTGTGCCATGGCATGTGCTGCCGCTGCACTTGTGCTGGCGCTCATCAAGCTGAACCGCAAATAAAAAACGACAGCAGAACCGTATTTCCCGATGGGATGCGATTCTGCTGTTTTTTGTTTGATGGATTTATCTGCGGCGGCGCAGCTCGGGGCGCTGTCTGCGCTCTGCACGGCGGCGTACCTTTTCGCGATAGACGGCGGTCAAAAAGACGTAGAACAACGCCGCGACCAGTGCTGCCGCAACGCAGAGGAAGAACGTGCGGCTTTGAACGATTCCGCGGATCACCGTCAGGAAAAAGAGAAATTCACTTCTGGAAACGGCGCCCTTGGTGACCAGGTTGACGGACGCCACAAGGTCGTCGTCGTACTTGACGGTCATAACGCCCGCGATCTCGCCTTCCTTGATCGGCGCTTCGATCTTATCGTCGAACAAGATCCAATCAAGCTGGATCGCCGTATC
>JAZQWK010000280.1:0-5983 GCA_045632325.1 Eubacteriales bacterium | reverse complement strand
TGGATTAAGCCTGTGCGGTTTCGGTGAAAATATCCTCGACAGATTCTTCAACTACTTCCTCAACAGCTTCTTCTGCGAGTTCTTCGACCGCATCCTCGACAGCTTCTGCGATTTCAACAACCACAGGTTCTTCTTCGATATACTCCTCGATGGTGATCTCACATTCCGGCTCACCGCTCATGCAATCGTCGCAATCGCCCATGCACTCTTCGCAAGCGTCAAAGTCGTACGCTTCGCCGTACATACCGCATTCACAAACGTCCTTAGCAGCCTGTTCACAAGCTTCAACCTCGCTCTTTGCTTCCTTGAGAACCAGATAAGCACCGGTGATGCCGCCGATGGCAGACAGTGCCAAGAACGTATTTGCCAGGCTCTTCTTCTTGCGGTACAGCATAAAGAACAGAATGATAAACGATGCAGACTGAACAAGCAGAGTCAAACCAACGTGGAATCTGTACTTCTTAAACATAATGGGAATCTCCTTTTCGTTATATTTTATGCCTTATTTGTTGGCATTCATTTTCAGATACGAATTGATGAACGCATCCAGATCGCCGTCCATAACGCCGTCAACGTCTGCGGTTTCACAGCCGGTTCTGGTGTCCTTGACGAGCGTATACGGCATAAAGACGTAGGAACGGATCTGTGCGCCCCATTCGATCTTTGCCTTTTCGCCCTGGATATCTTCAATGCGGTCAAGGTGTTCGCGTTCCTTGATTTCAACGAGCTTCGCCTTCAGCATACGCATTGCGGTTTCCTTGTTCTGCAGCTGGCTGCGCTCGGTCTGACAACCGACGACGATACCGGTCGGCTTGTGCAGAATACGGATTGCGGAGTCGGTCTTGTTGATGTGCTGACCGCCGGCACCGGAGGAACGGTGTGCGGTAATTTCAAGGTCGGCTTCGTTGATCTCGATCTCAACGCTGTCGTCAAGCTCGGGCATAACTTCAACGGATGCAAACGAGGTCTGACGTCTGCCGGACGCGTCGAACGGAGAAACGCGAACGAGGCGGTGAACGCCGTTTTCGCTCTTGAGATAGCCGTAAGCGTCGTTGCCCTCGACAAGGATCGTTGCGCTCTTGAGGCCCGCTTCATCGCCGTCCAGCCAATCCAGCAGCTTGACCGTATAGCCTGCATTTTCTGCCCAACGGTTATACATACGGTACAGCATGGACGCCCAGTCCTGCGCCTCGGTACCGCCGGCACCGGGATGGAAGGAAATGATGGCGTTGTTATGGTCGTATTCGCCGCAGAGGAGAACCTCGATGCGGATGCGGTCTTCTTCCTTTTCAATGCGTTCGACTTCTGCAAGCACTTCCTCGCAGATGCTTTCGTCCTTTTCTTCAATGCCCATTTCCGCGAGGGTAATGGTATCCTCAACGTCGGATTCAAGCTTACGGAAATCCTCAACGGTGCTCTTGCGCGCCTTGATCTCCTTTAAGATCTTTGCAGAACGCTTTGCATCGTTCCAGAAATCGCCCTCGGAGGTCTGTGCTTCGAGATTTTCAAGTTCTCGCTCCAGTTCCTCAATATGCAGTGTGGAGCCCAGCTCCTTGACGTCTTCGCGAATGTCTTCCAAATGATGGATCGCTTCTTCTAACTGAATAATCAACTCTGTTACGTCCCCTTATCATAAAATTGTGCGACTGAAATTGATATAAATATATTATATCATGAATCGCTGAATAATAAACAAATAAATTGTGACTGTTTTTTGAATAATTTCTATCTTTTTCTCTTATGCGGGCGATCCGTTATAACTGCCGTCCGGATTTGCATTTCCCGTAAAGACAAGACCGCGCTTTCCGTCTACCGTGACGGCAGTACCGCTCTTCAGGATCTTGGTTGCGCCGAGGGCACCGACGATGACGGGAATGTCAAGCGTCATACCGGCAATGGCGGCGTGAGAATCGGTACCGGGTGCTTCGCAGATGATGCCTGCGGCGTGACGCAGAAGCGGAAGCAGACGGTTGGTCGTTTCCGGGATAACGAGGATCTCCCCGTCGCGGAACGATGCAAGTGCTTCCTGCTCGTTTTTGCAGACGCAGAGATTGCCGCAGATGGTTCTGTCGACAAGTCCCGTACCCGAGGTCAGAACGTCACCGACGATTTGTACTTTGAGCATATTCGTCGTGCCGGAAATACCGATCGGGATACCTGCCGTAATGACGACCAGATCGCCGTCCTTGACAAGACCGCACGCAAACGCTTTTTCAACGGCATGGCGGAACAGATCGTCCGTGTTATCCATTTCGTCGATCAAAAGCGGCGTAATACCCCACGACAGATTCATGTGGCGGCAGACCTTTTCCGTCGTTGCACAGCCGATGATCGGCGTCTCCGGGCGGTATTTGGAAATCATACGCGCCGTGGAGCCGGATTTGGTAACCGTGATGATCGCCGCGGCATTGAGGTCGTGCGCCGTTGTACAGGTCGCGTGAGAGATGGCACCCGTAACGCCGGAGAAAATTTCCGGTCCGCGTTCGGCAAAACGGCGGCGGTAATCGATGTCGCTCTCGGTTCTCATGGCAATCTTTGCCATCATCGCAACCGCTTCGACGGGATACTGACCTGCGGCGGTTTCACCCGACAGCATGATCGCGCTGGTGCCGTCGTAAATGGCGTTGGCAACGTCGGTGATCTCCGCACGGGTCGGACGCGGGCTGTGCGTCATAGACTCCAGCATCTGCGTTGCGGTAATGACCTGCTTGCCTGAATTATAGCATTTTGCAATGAGCGTTTTCTGAATAACGGGAATATCCTCCATCGGGATTTCCACACCCATGTCACCGCGTGCAACCATAACGCCGTCTGCAACGGAGAGAATTTCATCCATATTGGCAACGCCTGCGGCATTTTCAATCTTTGCAATGATGCGGATATCCTTGGTACAACCGTTTTCTTCCAGCGCACGGCGAATCTGCAGAATATCGTCGGCACACTGCGTAAACGAAGCGGCGATAAAGTCAAAATCGTTTTCCACACCGAACTTGATATCGGCGCGATCCTTTTCAGACAGAAACGGCATCGACAGCTGAATACCGGGCAAATTGACACCCTTGCGGTTGGAAACCTCGCCGCCGTGCAGAACGCGGCAGACGATTTCGCGCTTGTCGACATGTTCCGCCGCAAGCTCCAGGTTGCCGTCGTCCACGAGGATTTTGGTTCCTGCGGTAATGTCCTTCCAAAGATCGCGGTAGGTGATGGAAACGTGAGACGCATCGCCCTCGGTATCGTACATACAGAGTGTAAAGGACGCACCTGTCTCCAGCGTCACGCGACCCTCGGCAAAGGTACCGAGACGGACTTCAGGACCTTTGGTATCCAACAGGAGCGAAACGGCAAGTCCCTTTTCCGCACGCAGCTTCTTGATGCGGTTGATCTTATCCAAATGATCGGCATATGCGCCGTGAGAGAAGTTGATACGCGCGACGTCCATGCCGGCATCCATCATCGCACGGAGTGTTTCTTCTGTTTCGGATGCGGGACCGATGGTACAGATAATTTTTGTTTTACGGGTCATCCGTTCCATATACGGGGATGGCACCACAGTACGGTTCATAACGATTCAATCGATCCTTTCCGGGGAAGTTCCAATAGAAACTGTGCTTTTGATTCACAATTTTCCCCTTATACATTATACCACACATCGGGCTTAATGTCAAGATTTCGCAATGGCTTTTGCTGCAAAACCGACGTGCAGTTCTATTCCGATGCGGTATTTCATATACATAGCCCGAAACAGATCACAGCACACATTCGGAGGAATCCGATCCGGGAGGAGTTCAATATGCAAGAATATGCGATCTACAAAGACATTGCCGCACGGACGATGGGCAACATTTATATCGGCGTGGTCGGTCCTGTCCGAACGGGAAAATCGACCTTTATCAAACGCTTCATGGAAACGCTGGTGCTTCCTGCTATCGGGAACGAGTCCGACCGCACCCGTGCACAGGATGAATTGCCGCAAAGCGCCGGGGGCAAAACAGTCATGACGACAGAGCCGAAATTCATCCCCGACGAAGCCATTACCGTACGCATTGCAGACCCTGCAGCACCGACAAATCCGACCGCTCTGCGCATCCGCATGATCGACTGCGTCGGATATCTCGTTCCGGGGGCTGTCGGCGGCATGGAAAACGACGCACCGCGCATGGTACACACCCCGTGGTCACAAAGTCCCCTGCCCTTTGAGGAAGCCGCGGAGATCGGTACGCACAAGGTCATATCCGAGCACGCAACCATCGGTATTCTCGTAACCACGGACGGCTCGATCGGTGAGCTTCCGCGGGATGCCTACGTCAGTGCAGAAGAACGGGTGGTACGGGAGCTTTCCGAGCAGAATAAGCCGTTCGTCATCGTGCTCAATTCCGCGCATCCCGATCATCCCGACACCGTCGCACTCGGTCTGCGCATGGAGGAAGAATATCACGCACCGGTCGCCCTGCTTTCCTGCATGGATATGGACAACGAGGATATCCGTCACATTCTTGCTCTTGCATTGGAGCAGTTTCCGATCCGCGAACTGCGGGTATCCCTGCCCGATTGGATCTGTGCACTTCCCGCAGAGCATCGCGTCGTGCGCTCGGTCTTTGAAAGTGCCTGCACACTCGCCGCGAACATGCGTAAAATGGGCGATGCCGCGCAGGTGATATCCTCCGCAGAGCAGGAATATCTTGATAAAATCCAATCCGACGGCAGTAATACGGGAAGCGGGACACTGACCGTTTCCATGATGCCGAAGCCCGATTTGTTCTATCAGATGATTGAAGAAGCAACGGGATTTTCGATCACCTCCGACGCAGAGCTGCTATCCCTGCTGACCGCACTGTCACGGACGAAGAAGGACTATGACCGTATTTCGGGCGCGCTGGAGCAGGCGAGAACACAAGGCTGGGGAACGGTTATGCCCGACATTTCCGAATTCACGCTCGACGAGCCGGAAATCGTCCGTCAGAACGGCAGTTACGGTGTCCGTCTGAAAGCCACCGCGCCGTCCATTCACATCGTCCGCGCAAACATCGAAGCGCAGGTCGCACCGATCGTCGGCACGGAACAGCAATCCGAGGAAATGGTGAAGTTCCTCATGCATGAATTCGAAGAAGACCCGACGCGCCTGTGGCAGACGAATATGTTCGGCAAGTCCCTGCATGAGCTTGTCGGAGAGGGTCTGCACGCCAAGCTCGCGCATATGCCCGACGATGCACGGCAAAAGCTCGGCGAGACGGTGGAGCGCATCATCAACGAGGGTGCGGGCGGACTCGTCTGTATTCTTCTCTAAAAAATGTGGGAGAAACCGTGCAAGCGGCTTCTCCCTGTTTTTTATTTCTCTGCCAGCATCGCGCAGACCGTTTCATACACACGGCGGATCGAATCAAGCTCGATGCGCTCCTCGGGCGTGTGAATATCGCGCATATCGGGACCGATCGAGATCGGATCGAGATCGGGCACGGCATGCTTCATGAGTCCACATTCCAATCCTGCGTGAATGGCCTCCACGCGCGGCGTTTTGCCCCACAGGCGTTCGTAGACAGCCACGTAACGCTTCGTCGCCACGGAATCGCGGTCGTACGCCCAGCCGGGATATTCACCCGAATAGGAGATTTCCGCGCCGAACAGGTTTGCACACAGCGCCAGCTTGGTTCTGATTTCTTCCTTGTGGATCTCTACCGATGCACGCGCCAGGAAGCCGATTTTGACCGCATCCTCCTCCGTGCGCAGAATACCCATGTTGCAGGACGACTCGACAAGCTCGGGCATATCCTCACACATCGTAACGATGCCGTTAGGCGTCAGATTCAGAATACCGAGGATGGCACGGGTATCCTCAACCGTCATTGCGCGAACCGTACCGCTGTCATAGGATGCGGTAATCGTACCCTCTGCACGGTCATCGCGGGAAAGAACGGACGTCTGCTCCGCACACAAGGTATCCAGAGCAGCACAAACAGCGTCCGCATTTGCGGCGTGATAAGCAACG
>JAZQWK010000279.1:0-2857 GCA_045632325.1 Eubacteriales bacterium | reverse complement strand
TGTTTGCCAATATCATCATTGCCGACGAAATCAACCGTACCACGCCGAGAACCCAGTCGGCACTGCTGGAATGTATGGAAGAAGGTCAGACGACGATTGACGGGGAGACGTTCGTTCTGCCGAAACCTTTCTTCATCATTGCCACGCAGAACCCGATTGAATCACAGGGTACATTCCCGCTGCCCGAGGCGCAGATCGACCGTTTCTTCATGCGCCTGTCGCTCGGCTATCCGGCCGAATCCGAGGAAGAAGCGATTCTTGACGGACATATCAAGTCCTCTCCTCTGCATACGTTGGTACCCGTTTGTTCGGCTGACGATATCCTGTCGGCACAGGCGGCGGTCAGAGATATTCATCTGTCGGCATCCGTGCGCAATTACATTGTTCGTCTTGCAAAGACCACAAGAGAATCTGACCGCCTGCAGCTCGGTATCTCCCCGCGTGCGTCGCTTGCACTGGCTCACGCATCCCAGACTTGGGCTGCCATGCACGGACGTGATTATGTCCTGCCGGATGACGTCAAGGAAATGGTTATCCCTGTCCTTGCGCACCGCGTGATTCCGAAGATGCAGACGACACAGCGTTCTATGCTGACGGCGGACACCATTCTTGCTGAAATTACGGCGGCAGTGCCTGCGCCGATTGAGTAATGGCAGTATCGAAATACCGGGAAATGAGGTGATGTCGTGCTTTACTTCGCCATTCTGGTCTCGGCGGTGATTCTGTATCTGATACAGATGCAGTTATACAAAAAGCTGACCACAAAAGGCTTATCCTACCGCCTCCGCACGGACAAAACGGAAGTCCGCGCAGGGGAGGATTTATACCTCTATGAGGAATTGTCCAACGAAAAAACACTGCCGCTTCCGTTTGTCAAGGTCAATACCGATCTGCCCGAGGGTCTGAAATTTCACTTTACCGACCGATTGGAGGACGGAACGACCAGGGAAACCTATGAATTCGGCGCACAGTCGATTTATGTTTTGCGCGGCTATCAGAAGATCAGCCGACGCTGGCGCATCACAGGCACGAAGCGCGGCAGTTATCTGATCGGCTCCAGTCACATCATGACAAATGACCTGTTCGGCATGAACCCGATGTCACATGCCGCCGATACGCTTGAGGGGTATACGCCGCAAAGGTTGACCGTCCTGCCGCCGCACTACGATCTGCGGAAAGAATTTGTCACGGCACAGGGCATGAACGGCGACATCGTGAGCAACAAAACCCGCATGACCGATCCGCTCTTGTTTGCCGGGACGCGCGAGTACCGTATGGGCGACCCGATGCGCTCGATCAACTGGAAATCGAGTGCCGTTCACGGTCATTTCATGGTCAACATCGAGGAACCGACCGTGCCGTTTCAGTTCAATATTTTTCTCAATACCCAGTCGCGCACGTTGGAAAAAGACCCCGAAGTTCCAAGTGCGCCCGATGAAATTGACCGCTGCATTACCACAGCGTTTGCGCTATTGGAACGCGGCGTTCAGGCGGGCATCAGCATACGCTTGATGTGGAATATCGCGCCGAAGGAAAGTGTGCGGTATGACGATACCGCCGCTGCTGTCGGTCTGCGCCCGCTTGGAGATGATGACATTGCAAGCCGTATCTCGACCATAGCACCGTGCAGAACACCGGCAGATGTCACCGCTGTCGGTCGGTTACTTGCGGAGCTGCCGTACCGCATTTCGGTCAAGGAGGAAAACCTGCTTGACCATATGCTTGCAAATCCGTCGCTCTATACCGCATCCGATCGCTATCCCGGAAAAGCCGCATTGATTGTCGTATCAACCTACTTTTCGGAGCGAATGCTCGTTTTTCACCGCAGTATGGAAGCGCACGGTGTTCGTGTGATCTACTACATCATGACGACCTACCGCAACGCGCAGAACATTCCCGCGGATATCGAGGTCTATTACCTGTCACAGCTGCTTGATGAAAACGGAGAGGAGGAGAGCGCATGACCGAACACAAGGCGACAAACGCACGTCCCGTTCCGAAATTTCTTGCAGGAAATCATGATTTTTCATCCCTTTACAAGGGATTTGCAGTCATTTGCTATCTGTTTCTGACCGTCCATTTTGCCTGTATTATGGCACTTGGTCTGCATACCGCATCGGCAATCCATCCGTGGATGTTCTGCTATTATTTCGGCTGTGCCATGGCGGGATACGGGATTCAGCATCTGACGGGCTTGATTTTCCGCATTGCCCGACCGAAGGCAGAGAACAACTATGAGGACATCAAACGCCGTTACAAGCCGGTGCAGGCGATTCCGTGTCACATTCTTGCCGTGATTTGGTTCGGCATTGCCAATGATATCGGTTTTGAGATTCTGCGGGAGCACGCGATCATTTTCAGCCACAATTCCATTTACCCTCTGATTTTTGCCATTGGCAGCTTTATCTTAATGGAATACGGCGCGTATCTTTGGTTCTTCCCATATAATGTTCTCGTTTCGATGCGCTCCATTGCCATTGTCGGCGTTATGATGCTGATTCAAACCGTTGTGCTCGTCTATGTACGAGGCGGATTTGGACTTGGATTTTATAATGTTTCCCTTGTTGTGACGGAATTTTTGGCGATTCTCATCTACATGGTACTGCTCAATCAGTGCTTTTTAACACGTCAGTATGACAACCGCGTTTCGTATGTCAATGATGCCGCGAAGCTCTATAGCGCTGGCGTTGTTGCCGGTGCAGCGGCTGTCATCATTCTGATGGCACAGGTGGTCAGAGTCATTGTTATTGGAATTCTGAAGATATTGGAGTTGGCACTTGCAAAAAGTATTCTTGGATTTAACCGACCGCATGAAAGCGAAATTGAGGAGATTTCCGGCGGCGATTCAGCTGGGTTG
>JAZQWK010000278.1:0-3131 GCA_045632325.1 Eubacteriales bacterium | reverse complement strand
GGAGGCGGCGGTCGTCATGCCATGGCTCTTGTCCTTTGCGGCGGGTGCGATGCTGTACGTCGTTGCGGAGGAGCTGATTCCCGCGTCCCACGGTGATGCCGACCACGGCACGTCGTTCGTCGGAACGCTGTCGATCGTCGGCGGGTTCTTGGTTATGATGGTGCTGGACGTGGCGTTGGGGTGATTGCGCCTCCTGCGTCGCGGCAATGGTGTCAACGCAAATACCTGCGGTCAAAACCTCCTCAAATATTCGGAATCCGCAGACCCTTCGGATAGTGGTTTTTCAGCGTATTGTCGACGCGCTTTGCGCCGCCCAAGGGACAGCCGCAGACCGTGACGCAGCCAAAGCCGTCGGAGGTGTCACCGGTACAATCGTCGTTCGTGATTTCTACGGTCTCGCCGTGCAGGTAGCGCAGAATCCGTGCGTCGTCGACGGGAAAATCCCATTTTCGCTGCATCTTTTTGCCGTACGCCGAGAACAGCTGATGGTGCGGGGCGATGCGGGAGCCCTTCAGCTCACCGATGCGCACACCGAGTGAGAAGCAGTTGCCCGACACGGACAGATGCGCGGGAACGGCGTAAAGCTGCCCTTTGTATTTGACGGCAGTCGGAGCTTCTTTGTTTTTAAATAGCTCTGAAAAAAGCGTATCCACCGCGGCAAGCTCAGGCTTCTGCAGCTTTTCAAACGCACCCTTGATTGCACGGCGCGCCGCATCTCCGCCTTTTTTGAGCACGCAGACGTACTGTCCCTCGCCGCCCGTGACGTGCGGGTAACAGCGTGCGGATTTTGACAGATCTTCCCTGCAATCGGGGATCTTTATGCCCGGCGTCGTCATCGCGCGGACGGATTCGGGCAGCACTTCCACCGTATAATCGGGGTATTCCGCAAGGAATCGCGCGATCAGCGCCTCGTTTTCCTCGGGGGCAAACGTGCAGGTCGAGTAGATCAGCGTGCCGCCGTCGCGCAGACAGTGTGACGCGTCACAGATGATCTCAAAGGAACGCGCGGCGCACATGGCGACGTTTTCCTCCGACCATTCGGCAATCGCGTCCTCGTTTTTGCGGAACATACCCTCGCCCGAGCACGGCGCGTCCACGACGACCGCGTCAAAGCAGCCCTCGTACCACTGCCGCAGATGCGCGGCGTCGGTGTTCGTGACAATGGCGTTCGGTACGCCCAGACGCTCGATGTTGGAGAGCAGGATCTTTGCGCGCGACGGGACGAATTCGTTGGAAACGAGCAGACCCTCATCCCCGATCAGCGCGGCAAGCTGGGTCGATTTTCCGCCGGGAGCGGCACAGACGTCGAGCACGAAATCACCTTTTTGGATGACCGCAGACGCCACGGGCAGCATCGCCGCAGGCTCCTGCAGGTAAAACGCACCCGCGTGATGGAGCGGATGATTGCCCGTACCGACCTCGGCGCAATCAAGGTAATAGCCGTGCGCAAAGTATGGAATCGGACGGAGCGGCAGATCGGACAGCGCCGATGTTACGGCGTCCGTATCGGCTTTGATCGGGTTGACGCGCAGACCGCGCTGCATCTCGCGCTCGTACGACGCCAAAAACGCGGGATAATCGTCGCCCAGCAGCCCTTTCATACGGGCGCAGAACGCGGCTGGAAGTTTTTGTTCAATGGATTGGGACATATCGGTACCTCTTTTCGGGTGGTGGTATTGACAAATTTACGGGTTTGTGGTATGATGGAGTCATGAAACTTTCCTCACCGAGGATAAGACTGTCAACTTAAGCGCAGGCGCTTTTCATTACTCTGTATGGACGACCAATGGTCAAGGCATACCTGCTTGTCCATACAGACATTGATCGACTATTGTTAAATAATATATAATAATTCAAAAACGAAAGGAAAAACAATTATGTTAAAAGCTGGTCTGATCGGCTGCGGCAGCATGGGCGGCGGCCACCTCGGTAACTACTACCGATTCAATCGTGAGGGCGATCTGCTCCGTCTGACGTGCGTATGTGACATCCGCCGTGAGCGTCTTGATCTTGTCAAGCAGGACACAGGCGAAATCCGTCTTTACGAGGACCTCGACGAAATGCTCGCAAACGAGGAGCTCGACATGGTCACGATTGCCCTGCCGACGTATCTTCACAAGTGGGCGACGCTCAAGTGTCTGGAAAAGGGCATCCACGTTCTCTGCGAAAAGCCGATGGCGCTGACCGTCGAGGATTGTGACGAAATGATCGCGGCGGCAAAGGCGGCTGACTGTCAGCTGCTCGTCGGACAGGTTCTGCGCTTTGAGGGCGATTATCAGTATTTAAAGAAGCTGGCGGCGGAAAAGACTTACGGTGAGATCGTATCCGTCCGCTTCACCCGTTCCTCCTCCGGTTCTTCTCCTATGGGCTGGGAAAACTGGTTCCACAAGAAGGAGTTGTCCGGCGGCGGTCTTTACGATTTGCACATCCACGACGCGGACATGATCCGCTGGGTCATGGGCAATCCGACGGCGATCACGGCAATGACGCACACATCGTTTGAGGGCTCGAAGAACGACGCGTTTGCGGGCATTTACCATTATCCCGACGCGGTCGTCTGTGCGGAATCCGACTGGTCGTGGAAGCGTCTTCCCTTCACCGCCACCTGCGTCGTCAACTTTGAACGCGCAACGCTGGAGCTGCGCGGCGGACTGAGACTCGGTACTGCCGACGGTCTGAACGAAGTTGATCTTTCTCAGGTCGAGGGCATCAATACCGACGATCCGTACTACTCCGAGACCAAGTATCTCGCAGAATGTGTCCGCGACGGTAAGGAAAACACGTTCAATCCGGCATTTGAAAGCCGCGAGACGATTCGTCTTCTGCAGACCATCGAGGAAAGCGGCAATCAGGGCGGTAAGACCATTGCGTATTGATTCTATTATAGAATAACATTTATTTTATATAATGTATCGGTATCCCAGCAGAAACCAGAGGTTGGTGCGTTTGAAGGCGATGCTGTTAACTTAAGCGCAGGCGGGTGCAATAACCCTACAGTTATAAAGATATATCCGCAAACACCATTTAATAATTCTGCCGAAAATCATTTATTTTCAAATAATTCTCGCGGGATTTATAAATACCCCGTCAAATTACATTCTTTTTTCGCTGATTTCCCCCAAAACCTTCTG
>JAZQWK010000277.1:0-2526 GCA_045632325.1 Eubacteriales bacterium | reverse complement strand
CTCGGGAATGCCCGCAGTACCGTACATGATACCCCAGAGTGCACCGAGCGTTGCACCGGTACAGTCGGTATCGTCGCCGCAGTTGATGGCAAGGATCATGGAACGCTTGAAGTCGCCCTCGCCGTACAGCATACCGAGCATCGAGAACGCGACGTTGGCAGGTGCTTCAAACCAACCAAGGTCTGCGGAATCTTCAACGAGCTTGTTGCGCGCATCCTTCCAGTCAACGCCGTTGTCGTAGCAATCAAGCAGCAGCTTCATGGAACGGGTCATGCGGCAGTCTGCGGGAATCTTGGACAGACCGATGTCGATGAGCTTGCGGATATCGCTTACGACGAATGCCGCAGATTCCATTGCAGCGACAAAGATCGCCGCATAAGTACCCTCGCCCGCACCGTGATCAACACACGCGTCTTCTCTTGCGTAGCGAATTGCCGCATCGGGAGCCGCAGGAGCCATACAAGCCCAGACCTCGGTACGAATCCATGCGCCGTTGGAGTGCTTCCAGGTGTTCATGTATTCACCGGACAGCGGTGCCATCAGACCCGAGCGCATATTGTTCTTGCCGATGCCGTATTCGTTCCATTCCGGCGGAATGAAGTTCATCCAACATTCACCAAGAATCTTGCAATCGACGGAATACGGACCGAAGGTTTCCATAGCGTGCAGCCAGACGAGCTGCAGATCAAGGTCGTCGTTGGGCAGAACGACACCTGCAGGCGTGGAAAAGCCCTGAATGTCGTTGATCTGCTGTCTGCCTTCATACGGGGTACCCATTGTGCCGCCGATATTTTTACCGACCCAGCAGGCGTGGATCTTATCGCGCAAAATCTCGCGGTTCAAGTTAATCATAATCGTTTCTCCTCTCACGTATCTATAAACGGTCTTGTGGGACGGATGCGTCCCGATTGCGTTCATTATAGCACGATTGCGGGGGTTTTGCAAGAGGCTTTGAAAATTTCCGTGCAGAATCTCGCAGTTTCCGCATCCCGGAACACAGTGCATCCATGCATGAAGCCGTGATACTTCTTTCACAATTCTGCAATTTCCCTCATTTTTCCACACAAAAATGAAATGTTTATACCATGAAGTTGCAAAATATACAAAAAATCGTCAGAAAATTGTGTGAAAACTCTTGACATGCGGCGCATTGTGATATATAATATCTGTATTCAAAAAATTCCAATCCATATATCAAAGGAGATTCATCCATGAAGAATCAGTATATGCTTGACGTACTGGAATCCGTCAAGGCAAGAAACGCAGGCGAGCCGGAATTCATCCAGGCTGTTACCGAAGTTTTTGAAACCATCGAACCCGTCATCGATATGCGCCCCGACTTCGTCGAAGCCGGTATTCTCGAACGCATCGTTGAACCCGAAAGACAGATCGTCTTCCGTGTTCCGTGGGTTGACGACAAGGGCAAGATGCAGGTCAACCGCGGCTTCCGCGTTCAGTTCAACTCCGCAATCGGTCCGTACAAGGGCGGTCTGCGCTTCCATCCCTCCGTTAACTCCTCCATCATGAAGTTCCTCGGCTTTGAGCAGACCTTCAAGAACTCCCTGACCTCTCTGCCCATGGGCGGCGGTAAGGGTGGTTCCGACTTCAACCCGCAGGGCAAGTCCGATGCAGAAGTCATGCGTTTCTGCCAGAGCTTTATGACTGAGCTGTTCCGCCACATCGGCGCAGATACTGACGTTCCCGCAGGTGACCTTGGTGTAGGTGCTCGTGAAATCGGCTACCTCTACGGTCAATACAAGCGTCTTCGCAACGAATTTACAGGCGTTCTTACCGGTAAGGGTCTTCCCTACGGCGGTTCACTTATTCGTCCCGAAGCAACCGGTTTCGGCGCTGTTTACTATGTAGACGAAATGCTCAAATCCTTTGGCGATACCATCGAAGGCAAGACATTTGCAGTTTCCGGCTTCGGTAACGTTGCTTGGGGTACTGTTAAGAAGATTACTGAACTTGGCGGTAAGGTTGTTACTATCTCCGGTCCTGACGGTTACGTTTACGACGAAGACGGTATCAACACCGACGAAAAGATTGAATTTATGCTTTCAATGCGTTCTTCAGGTCGTGACAAGGTTAAGGATTATGCTGATAAGTTCGGTGTTCCCTACTTCGAAGGTCAAAAGCCCTGGAACACCAAGGTTGACATTATTATGCCTTGCGCTACCCAGAACGAAGTTGACGTTAAAGAAGCTGAACAAATCATTGCTAACGGCGTAAAATACTACGTTGAAGTTTCTAACATGCCTTCTACTAACGAAGCTATCGCACTTCTTAAGGCAAACGGCGTTATCGTTGCTCCTTCAAAGGCAGTTAACGCAGGCGGCGTTGCAGTTTCAGGCCTTGAAATGAGCCAGAACTCAATGCGTTACAGCTGGACTGCTGAAGAAGTTGACGCTAAGTTAAAGCAAATCATGAAGAACATCTACAGCGCTTCATTAAACGCAGCTGAAAGATACGGTATGCCCGGTGACTTAGTTGCAGGTGCAAACATTGCCGGCTTCGAAAAGGTTG